>CASFTW010000018.1 GCA_949297785.1 uncultured Spirochaetales bacterium | reverse complement strand
GAGTGCAACAGGGAATCCTTTGGAAAATAAAGAATTAGCCCGGGATTTCTCCCGGACTGCATGCCTATTTCTGATACCTAATTTCTAAAAGTTACAGATAAATCTTGCGTGGAAAAAAATAGCCTATTTTATAGGTGATCAGAGGGGATTTATTGCGTACATACAGATGAATTCACCTCTGTCAAAAAACAAGCAAGAGGTGAGAAAGTATGAAAAAGCTTTTGGTTTTATTGTCAGCGATTCTGCTGATCTTCGCTGTCGGATGCAGCAATGACAATCCCAGTACACCCGTAGATGAATCTCCTGTTGAGGATATTGAAGTTCCAGAAACATCTGATGAACTCAGCGAAGATGATTCAGAAGTGATCAATGAGATCATCAGTTCTTTATACAGTGCTACTGACAAAATGGGAGTTCCCGTGGTTTCAAGGGAAACCTTATATTATAATGATGGTATATGCTTTGCATCACAGAAAGACACATATGATTCTGAAAATAAGCTGAGCATTACAACTGTTACATTGCAGACCAAGGCAGGAGATTTATCTGCAGGTACTGTAATAGTGATTACAACTTATGAAGATAAAAATAACACAGTTTCCATAAATGGCACTCCTTCAACTATGGATGAAGTCTTTGCCGAAATCGGAGAGCTGATGTCCACCTCAACCCAAAAAGCAAGACAGACAGCAGAAATTGTTTTTTCTGACATAAGTATTGGAGAAAATACAGAATACACTGTTTCTATAGACTATGAAGAAGTTACAAAGGCTGAGACCTTTTCTGATGCAGAGACTTTTACAGGAAAACTCGCTATGGCATTAAATAAGCCATATAGTGGTATTTCTGCATTGGAAATCACCTATGAGTCAAATGGTGTAGTAGACTATGCTTCTCAAGAACGTTATGGGGAAATAGTTTGCGAAATCGCAGGAGTTCCATATCTTGTGACCGGAGAGATGAGGAATAATTATTCTCAACATACTCGGTGACATATCAGGAAACATGTGATGAAGTATTGATCATTGTTTATATAGTTTGATTTGTAATACCAAGGCTGGAGGAGATCTTTTTCTCCTCCTGTTTTTATGTGGGAATTCCGTTCTCTGAATCTTGAATAATGTTGAAAAGTTTTTTGTTGAAAAGTTTTTCAACATTATTTTGTAAAATATTGCGCATTGAATACGGATTTGATCCAGTACAGTCTGGTTATGATATAGAATTGCAAATTTCAGTTTCAGGTGGATAGCAGTGTTTAAAACCATGTTTTCTTTCTTCTTTCCGGTTTTCTAAGATTCAAACATCTGCTAGAGTAGCTTTGTATTAATCTGTATTGTGTGGAACAGTAATGCAACTGTTTGCAACATATGAATCTGGGAGTGTGAAAATATGGATGATGTGACATCTTATTTCGGTGAACTGGTATTCAATGATGAGGAAATGAGATCCCGTCTGCCGAAGGATGTATACAGACAGCTGAAGAAAACTGTCGGAGAAGGCAAGGATCTTGACCTGAACATTGCAAACAGTGTCGCTCACGCCATGAAGGTATGGGCGATTGAAAACGGTGCAACACATTACACACACTGGTTCCAGCCGATGACCGGAATAACCGCTGAAAAGCATGATGCCTTCATTGTCCCCGCCGGCGGTGGCAGAATCATAATGGAATTCAGCGGAAAGGAACTCATCAAAGGCGAGCCTGACGCATCAAGTTTTCCTTCTGGCGGAATAAGAGCCACGTTTGAAGCCCGCGGCTATACTGCATGGGATCCTACAAGCTATGCGTTCATAAAGGACGAGACACTTTGCATCCCCACAGCTTTCTGCTCATTCTCAGGCGAAGTTCTCGACAAGAAAACCCCGCTTCTCAGAAGTATGGAAGCACTCAGTGAGGAAGCTGTCAAAATACTTCATCTTTTCGGCAAGACTGATGTGAAGAGAGTCATCACCACTGTAGGTGCTGAGCAGGAATACTTCCTGATTGACAAAAAGGATTATGAAAGGCGCAAGGATCTTATCTATACCGGACGCACACTCATCGGAGCCAGAAGTCCGAAGGGGCAGGAGCTTGAGGATCATTACTTCGGCCCGCTGAGAACCCGCGTGTCCGCTTATATGAAGGATCTTGATCATGAATTGTGGCGCCTTGGAATATATGCCAAGACAAGTCACAATGAAGTTGCACCTTGTCAGCATGAGCTTGCACCTGTCTATACTACGACCAATGTCGCTGTTGACCAGAACCAGCTGACAATGGAGCTGATGAAGAAAATAGCAGACAAACATGGTTTTGCCTGTCTTTTACATGAAAAGCCGTTTGCCGGGTTCAACGGTTCGGGCAAGCACAACAACTGGTCGCTTTCAACCGACACCGGCAGCAATCTGCTTGAACCTGGCGACAATCCCAAGGATAACGCACAGTTCCTTCTTTTCCTTGTCGCTGTCATAAAGGCAGTTGACGAATATCAGGATCTCTTGAGAATCAGTGTCTCCAGCGCAGGCAATGATCACCGCCTGGGCGGATTTGAGGCACCTCCTGCGATTGTGTCAATGTTCCTCGGTGACGAGCTTACCGAAATACTGGAAGGTCTTGCCAGCGGAAGTGCTGTTGCCGGCAGGGGAAAGAGACAGATGAAACTGGGTGTCCATGTTCTTCCTCCCATCCCGCGTGATACGACGGACAGGAACAGGACAAGTCCTTTTGCATTCACCGGAAACAAGTTTGAGTTCCGCATGCTGGGCTCCTCTTTCTCGGTTGCTGATCCAAATACTGTCCTCAACACAATTGTTGCAAATTCACTGCGTGCATTCTATGAAGAGCTCAAGGATGCTTCTGATTTCGACAGCGCAGTGCAGGATCTTGTGAAGAGAGTATACAGTGAGCATAAGAGAATCGTATTCAACGGCAACAACTATGCTCCTGAGTGGATAGGCGAGGCTGAGAAGAGAGGTCTTCTCAATCTTTCAAGTTCTCCTGAAGCTTATGATACTTTCCTGCTTCAGAAGAATATCGATCTGTTTGCAAGTTTCAACATCTTCAACTCCGTTGAGATGCATGCCCGCTATGAGATTCTCAATGAGGAATATTCAAAGACTGTCCACATTGAGGCTGTCACCCTTGTCGATATGGTGAACAAGCAGATCATTCCCGCCGTTTCAGAGTATTCGATGAATCTTGCACGGTCGGTGAAGGCAAAGAAGAGTCTGCTTCCCGATCTTGAGTGCAGATCAGAAGTCAGTCTTGTCAGACAGATCACAGGCCTTCTTGATGAGCTTGCACAAGAGACGCATAATCTTGATGAGGCTGTGCAGGCTGCCGGTGAGTTCCACGGCTCGGACCTTGCTCATTACTCAAGAAGATACATCCTGACACAGATGCAGGCTGTGCGCAGTGTCAGTGACAGGCTTGAGCTGATCGTTGACGAGAAAGTGTGGCCGTATCCTACATATGGACAGATGTTGTTCTATGTTTGAGAATACTGTGTTTTTAAATATTCTTCTGCCATACTCAATGCTCCTCGTACGGCTGAGTCCTTATCGGCTGTTTTAACAGTATATTCAGGGAATGTTGTATTTAGTTTTTCAATAAGTCTTGCAGAGAGGTATTCTTCATTAAGAAGCAGTCCTCCTGAAAGGAGTATTGTTTTGTCGAAAGGCGGTGAAAGTCTTTTTGTTATGCTTTCGATCAGGTTGAACTGGGCATCCACTGCTTTTCGTATGATATCTTCAGCAAGCAAGTCTCCTTTTTCTGCCAGTTTTATGACTTCTGGGGTAAAAGAAGAATAATCAGTTTTTTTTCTTTCATCATCGTTGATGTAATAAATTATTTCAGTAATAGAACTTATTCCGTAATGACGGCATAAGACTTTGTCAATCGAGGTTTTAAGATCAATCTGCTCACAGCTTTTCAGTGTCCGTTTTATCGCTTCTTTTGCAATATAGAAAGAAGAACCTTCATCATCCAGTCTCCAGCCATAACCTCCACTTCTAATTGACATTCCAGACATATTTTGTCCATATGCTATTGCTCCTGTCCCAGCGATAAGAATTATACCGCTTCGGCTGCCTCCAAGTTCTGGAGTGAGAACTGCTATATCGTCGCTTATATTTATAATTGATGAAGGGTAGAAGGAAGAAAGAAGGTCTTTTATTTTTGTTTTGTTTTGAATACTACCCATGCCGGCTCCGCCGATGTGAATTGACATTGGTGTTTTCTCGTTAAGTCCTGCTTCCCTTATGCAGCTATCAATTCCTTCAATGATTGCTTTAACTGCATTTTCGAATCCTGCCGCATAAATGTTTGAAGCTCCTGTTCTGCAGGATGCCTTGATATATCCATCTATGCTAAGTACGGTTCTTGTAGATGTTCCGCCTCCATCTATTCCAATTGCTGTGTTCATGGCTCCATTATAGCATAGTGTGAAAATTATTTTCTAAAAAAATGTAAAAAATTTTCATGACAGTTCTTTTTTTATGGTTTACCATGTGATTATGAATGAAAATCTGATAAATGCTCTGTCACTTAGAAGTGAATATACAAAAGCTGAAAAGATGATAGTCAAGGCGATAATTGATGATACTGATTTTGTTATCAGTCATTCAGTGACAGATTTTGCACATGCAATTTCTGTATCAACAGCATCAATTGTCAGGTTCTGTAAAAAAGCAGGTCTGTCTGGTTATCCTGAGCTGCGGCTGGAACTTGCAAAATATACAAAGGATAACGTAAAGACGGAAGAATGTAATGATAGTGATGTTGCAAATGCAAGATCCGTGGATGGTGTGGTTTCTCATGTTATAAGTTCTACTAAACAGTCAATTGAGTGCCTTAGAGAGCTGGTGGATAAGGATGATGTTCAGAAGGTTGTAGAAGCTGTGCTTTCCAGCCGTAATATTCTCATTGCTGGAATTGGAGCTAGTTCTCTTGCTGCGCAGGATTTGCAACAGAAACTTGCAAGAATAGGTATCTTTTCACATTTTGGTCAAAGCGAAGATTTTCAGTTTGTTCAGCTTGTATCAATGAGCGAAAAAGATCTGCTCATACTGTTCTCTTATTCAGGAAACACAGCTTTTATCCGCAAGCTTGCTGAAAATGCTAAGAATCGCGGCATCAAAACGGTTGCAATTACAAAAACAGGTAAAAATCATCTTGCATCAATTGCCGATATCGTTCTCAGAGTTTCTTCCCGTGAATCAGTTTTGAGGGAAGGCGCTTCTGTTTCACGTATAGAGCAGCTTATGCTTGTTGATATAATTTATTATTCGATAATTCTTGCAAAGCAGGGCTCTCTGGATAGAATCGTGGCTACATGGGATGCTGTGAAAAAGGAGTAGTTATGCTGTTTTATGCAATAGATCAAGTTAATCGTTTAAAAGAGAAGCTTAACGGAAAAACGATTGCCCTCGCTGCTAATTTTGCATCTGTTGATGCTGATGGCAGATCTTCTGTAGTTGTATTGAAAGACATATGCAATATTCACTGTCTTTTGTCATTTGAGCATGGATTTTCGATGAAAGCCGGTGCCGGTGAAAATGTGAGGGAAGAATGTCTTATAGATGGAATTAAAGTAATATCTCTGTATTCGGATGAAGGCTCTGTCGCTATTCCCGGAAATGTAAAGGAAGCAGTTGATTGTGTTGTCTATGATATTCAAGATCTCGGCCTTAGGTTTTATACTTACATTTCTTCTCTTCTGTGTCTGATGAGAGAATGTGCGGCCTGCCGTATTCCTCTTTTTATTCTTGACAGGATGAATCCTCTTGGCAGAAAGATAAGAGGAAATATACTTGGCAAAGACAGTTTGTCTTTTGTAGGTCCGGCATGTATTCCGATACGTTATGGAATGACGCCTTTTGAGCTGGCTCTCTGGTATAGAGATGAATTCAATATTGATGTGGAAATTGATGGAATCAAGATATTGGGCTGGAGAGGAGAACTTCAAATAGACACTAACCGTAAGTTTTATCCTACATCTCCGTCTGTTAAAGATTTTGAGACAGCCTTCATTTACTCAGGAACATGCCTGATTGAAGGAACAAATCTAAGTGAAGGTCGTGGAACATCTTCTCCTTTCCGTATTATTGGTGCGCCTTGGCTTGATGCAGAAAAAATAAAACAGGAATTGTCCTGTCTCAAATCTAGCGAAGGATTTTGCATAGATACTGTCAGTGTAGTTCCTTCTTGCGGTAAATGGAAGTCGGAAGACTGCAGTTGTCTTCGTATTTCAGTAGATGATTATTCTATCGCGGATCCTCTTTCCCTTACTCTGACTCTGATATATTTGTGTTTTAAAAACTGCGCAGATATTCAGCTTGTACGGACAAAAGACTCTTGTCTTTTCATTGACAGACTGCTTGGAAAAAATATGATAGAGCGGATAATCGCAGGACATGATATCGAACCTCTTTTCAAAAGGGATGAAGAGATGTTTTTAGAACAAAGCAGCAGATATTACTTGTACTGAAGGAGGAAAATAAAGATGCAACTGGAAGAAAAACTCATAAAGGCAGGACAGCATTTTGTATCCGGATTCAGAGGAGACAAGCTTACTCCCGAATTTGTTGAATGCGTGAAAAAATACAAAATTGGCAATTTCATTATTTTTTCAGATAATGTTACTTCACTTGAAGGTCTTAACAAGCTGTGCATGGATGTTGATCATCTGATTTTTTCCGAGACGGGATATCATCCTTTCATAACCATAGATCAGGAAGGGGGAATGGTATCACGGCTTCCTATGAATAGCATTGTGTTGCCTTCTCAAATGGCATTGTCTGCTCTCGGAGATGAAAAGATTATAGAAGAGACCTCATACAAGAATGGAAAGTTACTGAAGGCTTTGGGCTGTAATTTCAATCTTGTACCCTGTCTTGATGTGAATGAAAGTAAAAAAAATCCTGTGATAGGAGTTAGAAGTTTTTCAGATAGAAAAGAGATTGTATCAAAGTTTGGATGTGCAAGCATAAGAGGGTACAAGAAGAGTGGTATACTTTTTTCTCCAAAGCATTTTCCCGGGCATGGCGATACCCATGTGGATTCCCACTTGGCTCTTCCCGTTATAAACAAAAGCCTTGATGAGCTTATCAGAGGACAACTTGTTCCATTTCTGGATGCTGTAAAAGAAGGTGTTCCCGCTATTATGACCAGTCATATTCTCTTTCCCCAGATTGAGAGAGAAAAAATACCTTGCACTATGAGCCGGACAATCCTAACGTCAATTCTGAGAGAACAGTTGGGTTTTAAAGGCATTATAATTTCGGACTGCATGGAAATGAATGCGATAAAAGATTTCTATGGAACACAGGATGCTTCAATCAGAGCTCTTAAAGCGGGAGTGGACATTGTTTTTATTTCTCATCATGCAGATATTGCTTGTGAAACAATTGCAAAGGTTGTTGAGCAATATGATGACATTGAGGAATGTCTTGAGACTTCTCTGTCCAGGCTTGAGGTCTTGAAGGGAAAGCTATCTTCACCGCAGCCATTTGTAATGGATAGTAATATGCATGAACTCAAGAAAGAGTATGATATTCTGGCCCGTGAGAGTATATCTCATGTCAGTGGCAATGTTCAGCTTGCAGATGCGGATATGGCTTTTATCGCACCGAAGGCTTATATCACGTCGAATATTTCGGATCAGCTGGGTGGTGTGGATTTCGTTTCATATATGCTAGCAAAATTCCCATCTTGTAAAGGTGAAATCATAAGTGCGGATCCGGACGAAAAAGAGATACAGACTCTGGTAGAAAAATTAAAAGGAGCTGGGGCAATAACTTTTGGTTCTTATAACGGACATTTGCAGAAAGGGCAGATAAAGATGGTAAAAGCTCTTTCAGGGGCAGGGCATAAGATTAATCTGTTTGCCTTGCGTAATCCGTATGACCTTTCTCTTGATGTGAGGGAAATGGTTTCTTCGTCTTTTGCCTGTTACGAATATTCAAGCCGTATTTTTGATGAGATTGCTCTTCTTATTCAGAATAAAGGCAGCATTAAAGGCAGGTTGCCTGTGGAGGTGTAAAGTATGGATATGCTGGTCAGATTGTATGATCTTCCACCGATGGAAGAAGATATGAAAAAACTTGAGGCAGACGGTATAAGGGTTATCCGGGCGCTTCCTCCGAACAGAGAACACATCGTACAGTGGATAAAAGAAAATTCATCACTATTTGCAGCAGGTGAAGCCGAGTGTGCCTTTTCTCATTCTATTCCATCAATTTTTGTAGCACTTGATGGTAACCGCATTGCCGGATATGCATGTTATAATGCAACAGCACCTGATTTTTTCGGACCAATGAAAGTTCACGAATCATATCAGAAACGGGGAATAGGAAAAGTCCTGCTTCTGGCATGTCTGCATGCTCTTGCTCAGGAAGGGTATGCTTATGCTGTTATAGGTTCGGTGGGTCCTGTGGAGTTCTATCAGAAAACCGTTAATGCGGAAGTTATCGAAAATTCTACTCCTGGAATATACGGAAGAATGTTTCGGCCTGATAAATGAAAATTTTTTTCATTGTAATTTTAAAATTCATGAAAAAATTTGACATTCAGAAATAACTGGAGGATAATATATTCATGAGAGTTACAGAAGAGAGAAATCCGAATTCTGTCGGCATTGACACAAAGAGTACGATTGAAATCCTCCATATTATAAACGAGGAAGATAAGAAAGTAGCTTTTGCCGTGGAACATGCTCTGCCTGAGATAGCTGCGACTGTCGATAGGGTGACTGAGGTACTTGCCTCGGGAGGCAGACTCTTTTATATAGGTGCTGGAACTTCAGGCCGTCTTGGTGTTCTGGATGCTTCTGAGTGCCATCCGACATTCGGAGTTCCTTATGATATGGTACAGGGAATAATAGCCGGAGGAAACAAAGCGCTCACGACGTCTGTGGAAGGAGCAGAAGATCATGGAGAAGAAGCTGTGGCAGAAATGAAAAGACGCCGTTTCTCTTCCTGTGACGCTCTTGTCGGCATAACGGCAAACGGGGGAGCCAGATTTGTTGTAGAGGCACTTAAATATGCTTCATCCCTTAATGCGTTTACAGCTGCTATCTCTTCAAATCCAGAGACCGAAGTTTTTGATGTCATCGATCGCCGGTACAGAATTTACCTTCCGGTGGGAGCTGAGATCATTACCGGATCTACGCGTATGAAGTCCGGTACAGCTCAGAAAATGACACTTAATATGATAACAACCGCCTGCATGATAAAGCTGGGTAAGGTATATAACAATCTCATGGTTGATGTTCTTCCTCTGAATGAGAAGCTTGTTATCCGTTCGATAAATATGATCAAACTTATCACAGGGTGCAGCAGGAAAGAAGCAGAGGATGTGTTCAGAGCAAGCGGGAATGATACACGTCTTGCAATTGTGATGGCAGCAACCGGGTTTGAAAAGGAGCATGCACGGGAGCTTTTACTAAAATATAAAACAATAGGAAATATTTTCCTTTCACAGGAAAAACTTAGACTCAGTGAAGAATTCAGATAAAAATAAAAGGAGACAAAAATGAAAAAACTATTTTCAGTTTTACTGGTGTTGACAGTTGCACTGTCATTGTTTGCTGGTGGTTCGTCTGAAAGTACTTCAGGAGATGGTCCGCTTAAGATTTCTCTCTATTATTCAGATAATGCCACACTGCCTTTCAGAGATGACTGGCTTACAGTTAAAACGATTGAGGAAAGGTTCAATGTGGATCTTGAGTTTGAGATCATTCCGATTGCTGATTATCAGACAAAGGTGTCACTTGCATTGAATACTTATAATAATGCGCCTGATGTGATTCTGTATCAGTCGATTACAGGTGAGAATGCCTCTCTTGCCCTGAATGGTGCAATAGTTCCTATTTCCGATTATTCGGAATGGACACCTAATTTTAATGCAAGGGTAGAAGAATTTGGTCTTGAAGATGAAGTGGAGGCGCTTAACCTGTCGGACGGTAAGAGATACAGCCTCCCCGGGCTTTTTGATGTTCCTTTCTACGATGGCGGTCTTATTCTCAGAAAGGATCTGCTTGAAGAATACGGACTTGAAGTACCTACGACATTTGATGAATTCTATGAAGTCCTCAAAGTTTTCAAAGAACATAATCCGGATTCATATCCATTGACAATTCTTGTCGGACCTAGAGTCCTTTACCGTTTCACAATGCCGTCTTTTGGAATTTCTCTCGGCAAGAACAGTTCCAGTGGTTCATATGTACTCTCATGGGATTATGAAAATGAAGAATACTTCGCAGGTGCAATTTCCGAAGAGTATAAAACATATATCACATACATGCATAAACTCTATGCTGAAGGTCTTCTTGATCCTGAAATGGCAGATCCGATTGATGATACAAGATTCACCAACAAGATGGCTACAGGAATGTCAATGGCAACATGGGCATATTATGATCAGCTTGGCGGAATTGAGAATGCATCTTCCATCGAGGGTTTTGACCTTGATATGTATCCTGCTCTTGAAGGTCCTGCCGGTGCACATAGCCAGCCTAAGACAAAGACAGCAAACGGTATTATCTTCCCTGCAAAGACAGCAGAAAGCAAGAATTTTGAGCAGATTGTCAGGAAAATTGATGAAATCTTCTTCTCGGAAGAAGCCGCTGAAATCTGGTGTCTCGGTGTAGAGGGTGTTACGTATGATATCGTTGACGGTGAGGTTGTCTATAAGGAAGAACTTCAGAACGATGAAAGAGGTGTTTACAAAGCAATGCAGCAGGAATATGGCTGCGGCTCAGATGTAACACAGATGGTATGGGTCAATAAGAGAGAAATGACAAAGTACGATGAGCGTTACAGCGAAATCAATGCACAGGTGGAAGCAATGGGAGATGTTATTCAGAATACTCCTCCGACACCGAGCTTCAATGATCTTGATGCTGAAACCGTCAATTCTCTTATGACTCCTCTTGCAGACACATGGGAAAGATGGAACGATGCATTCCTCACTGGCGCAAAGTCCATAGAAACAGACTGGGATGCATATGTGGCTGAAATGAAAAATCTCGGCATCGATCAAATGCTTGAGCTGTATAATGCAAATCTTTAAATGAAATCCGGGGAGTGCCGGAAAACGGCACTCCTTTTTCGTTTTCTTCTTATTCATTTCCTATAAGAAACACATGTTTCCTAAAGGAAATGGGTACGAAATATAAGGAGGGCAGTATTTGATGAGAAAAAAAGAGACGGACAAGCTCCTTGAAACAAATAAAACACCATTGAAAAAATATCTCGGGAAATACTGGCATCTGTATTTGATGATGCTGGTACCTGTCATATATTTCGTTATTTTCAAATATGCTCCTATGTTTGGAAATATACTTGCTTTCCGCCGCTATCGTCCCGGTCGCAGTGCATGGGGGACCGAGTGGGTCGGATTCCTTTATTTTGAACGCTTTTTCAAAGACCCTGCATTCTGGTCTGCGTTTAAGAACACGCTTGTTCTTGCACTTCTGAATCTGGTCATCAATTTTCCTATACCGATTATTTTTGCAGTTCTTTTAAATGAAATAAATGCAGTAGGATATAAGAAAGCAATCCAGACTGTGTCCTATATGCCTCGTTTTGTGTCAACTGTCGTTGTTATTGCAATTGTAGGTGAATTATTGTCACCTTCTTCCGGGATCGTGAATAAATTCATTAAAGATGTCCTTGGAATGGAACCGATTTATTTTATGAATGATCCGAAGTATTTCCGTGTCATATATATTCTGCTTGACACATGGCAGTTCACAGGCTGGACAGCAATTATATATCTGGCGGCAATAACATCAATTCCACAGGATATGTATGAAGCCGCGGTAATAGACGGTGCGGGGCATTTCCAGCAGATATGGTATGTAACAATTCCCTCAATTATGCCGACAATCATGATAATGCTTATTATGAATGTGGGACGCCTTCTGTCTCTTGGATATGAGAAAGTGCTCCTGATGTATACACCTGCAAACAGTGGAGTATCTGATATTCTTGATACTTTGATTTATCGTACAGGACTTGCAAACCAGAATTACTCTTATGCAACGGCAATAGGATTGTTCACTGGTATCATTGGGGTGATTCTCGTTTCAAGTTCAAATTATCTGTCCAAGCGTCTGACAGGTGAAAGCATTTACTGAGGAGGCCATAGATGAGAGAATACAAGACACTTGGAAATATAATTTACAAAACAGTGATCTATCTTTTCATGCTGTTGGTTCTGATAGTATGTCTAGTGCCATTTCTGTATATCATTTCTGTTTCATTATCGGATCCGGTTGCTGTTGTAAATGGTGAGGTTTTTATTCACCCTGTAGGATTTAGCCTTGAGGCATTTGAGCAGATATTCGCTTATCCTAATTTTTTCAGGGCATATGGTAACACTATATTTTACACTATTGCCGGTACGCTTATTTCGCTTATTATGATGACTCTTTTTGCCTATCCACTTTCAAAAACATTCCTCAAAGGGCAGAAGATTGTAATGAAGTTTGTAATATTCAGTATGTTTTTTTCCGGAGGAATGATCCCGAACTATCTGCTGATCAGTTCCCTTCATATGGTAAATACCAGATTTGCAATATTGATTCCTTTTGCTATTAACCAGTTCAACCTGATCCTTCTCATCAATTTTTTCAAATCTATTCCAAATGATATTGAGGAGGCGGCTATTATAGACGGATTATCATATACCGGTGTTCTCCTGAAGATTGTACTCCCTCTTTCAGGTGCAGGAATCGCTACAATCAGTTTGTATACTGCCGTTTTCTTTTGGAATGACTGGTTTAATTCTCTTATATATCTCAAGAGCAGTCAGTACCCGGTAATGCTTTATCTGAGAAATATAGTAAATGGTACCACTCAGATTGCTGGCTCCAGCGGAACTTCTTCTGATACTGCATCTCTTTCAATGTCTATTAAGTGTGCCGTAATTCTGGTTTCAACACTTCCGATTATAATGGTATATCCGTTCCTCCAGAAATATTTCGTCAAAGGCGTGATGGTTGGCTCAGTCAAAGGATAATCAAATGAAATTCTTTTCACATTTCGATATTGATAACTCGTCAAAATGCATTACTTTTTTCCTTAACGGGCATCAAGGTGGTCCTGGTGCCTTTTATGGAGTGCTGGATCTATTTAAAGGGGATCTGGTTTCTGTCCCGTATCCGGGACATCAGGCGGATTACATGTCGTATGAGAAGGTAACCGGAATTGAGGACTATGTAGGTTCCTGTATTGATTTCATCCGTAAAAGAAGCCGAGGATATGAATCAGTGTCTCTTGCGGGGTATTCAATGGGCGGAGCTTTATCTGTCATTATTTCATCATTGATACCGGTTGAAAAAGTTATACTTTTTGCTCCGGCACTCAGCCTGAGAGAAAGAGAAGTAACAGGAAAAGAAGCTCAAGCTGAAATAAATCCGAGACTCAAAGCGATGTGTGATGATGAAGATTTGGAAGTAATAAGATTTTACAGCAGAACACATGAAAACACTGTACTGGAAAAGATCATAAAAAAAGCATGTGAATGTGAGGGTGATTTTTCATCAGGGATAGCATTTCTGGGGAAAAAAGATCCTGTCATTGACTGCGACAAGGCCGAATCTGTTCTAAAAAAACTGGCTTTCCCTGTTGTAATAAGTAGTGACAGCACTCATGCCATACTGTACGATGAAGGCACTCCTTTTATAAGGAAATGCCTTGAAGGCTATTTCAACAGCCGAAATTGAATTTTCCCATTACAACCTGATGTTCCGCACCTGTTGCCCCCAGTGCATTGTTTTCCGATTCGAACAGAGCTTCGTTTGCAAGTATTGCAAATGCAGTTGCCTCTTTTGCATCTGGATTTATACCAGCCTGCCAGCCTGTCATGACTGTGCATCCCCTGCATTTCTCTTTTAATGCAGCCATGATTGCAGGATTGGAAGCGCCTCCGCCATTGACTATCAGAGTATCGATTTTAACAGGGCTGTAATGTTCTATGGAATAGGCGACAGTCCAGGCTGTATATTCACTCAGTGTTCTTATAACATCATTATCACTTATTGCATGCCATTTTGCATAGTTAAGGATTTTGCTGGCATAAGAAGCACTGTATTTTTCTCTGCCTGTTGTTTTCGGAGGAGGTGAGAATGTGTAATTGTCATTTTCACATATGAAGCTGAAAAGATCTGCACTGAATTTACCTGCAGAAGCCATTTCCCCGTCTTTGTCATATGTATGTATTCCGCCTGTCAGAATTGAAACTGCTTTATCAATGAGCATATTTGCAGGACCTGTATCAAACGCAATAAGCTTGCTGAGTGGTGCATCCTTTTCAAGGATTGTTATATTGGCTATTCCTCCAAGGTTTAGGAGACATACATTATGTTCTTTCCCTCCATACAGCAGATATTCCGTATAGGGAACGAGAGGCGCACCCTGGCCTCCTGCCGCAACGTCACGTACTCTGAAATCACTTATCGTGAGTGATTTTGTTTTTTCCGCAATTACTGCGCCTTCTCCAAGTTGCAGAGTTGAGCTTATGTCGAATCCCAGATAGTTTTCTTTTACGGGAGCATGCCATAATGTCTGACCGTGACTTCCTATAAGATCTATATCTGCTGGTGTATATCCACACTCATTGATAAGTTTCAGTGCCGCATCGGCAAACAGATTGCCTAATAAAAAGTTCATTTTGCAGACTTCTTCAATGCATAATGTATTGTTTTCAACTATTTCCAAAAGTCTTTGTCTTACTTTTGAAGGGTATGGATATGTTTTGAACTTTTCCTCATTGATTTCAGTCTGTATGCCATGACCGGTGATTCTGACCATAACGGCATCTATACCGTCAAGAGAAGTGCCGCTCATGAGGCCGATACACAGCCTGGATTTCTTGTTCCTTAACTCCTGTATTTTCTTCATGATGAGATTATACCATTGTATTGTCTGTACAGTTATAAAAAAATCAGGAGCCGCAATTGCATTGAGAACGGCTCCTGATTGTTTTACGACAGATGTTTTCTGTTTTTTCAGTCAGCAAAGAATGCCTTGTAGGCACTGTATGCGCTTTCGATATCCTTCACAGCTGTGATTTCCCACGGACTGTGCATTGAAAGCACGCAGACTCCGCAGTCAATGACATCCATGCCGTAGTGTGCAGCGAACTTTGCGATTGTACCGCCGCCACCGACATCAACCTTTGACATTTCATTCATCTGGTATTTCACTCCGGCATCGTCAAGGGTCTTCCTTAGTTTGGCAATGAATTCGGGACATGCATCGCTTGAACCGCTTTTTCCTCTGCTTCCCGTATACTTTTCAAAGGAAACACCTTTTGTCATGAATGATGCATTCATCCTGTCATAGAGTTCTCCGTTGAGTGGATCGTATGCTGCAGTGACATCACTTGAGAGCATGTGTGATTTTCTCAGACAGCGTCTGAGTGCAAGGGATGAATATTCGCCTGCCTTGTCCATGACTTCACTGACCATGTTTGGAAGAAGCTCACTGTCCATTCCGGTTGCTCCGACAGAACCGATTTCCTCCTTGTCCACAAGCAGGGTGCATGCTGTTGTCTCAAGATCGCTGCTGCTGTCGAGTACAGCCTGAAGGGCAGTGTATGCACATACCCTGTCGTCCTGGCCGTAAGCCATGACCATTGAACTGTCGAAGCCGAGAGAACGGGATCTTCCGGCAGGAACGACTTCGATTTCAGCGGAAAGAAAATCCTCTTCATTTATCTTGTACTCTTTTTCGATGATCCTGAGGATTTCATTCTTTCCTCCGTCTTTCTCATCACCTTCCTTGAGGTTGAGGCCTGCAACGATATCGAGGTTTTCGCCGTCGATGAATTCTGAAGCACCTTTTTTCATCTGGTCCTGGGCCATGTGGGGAAGAATGTCGCTGATGCAGAAGGAAGGGCCGTCTTCGTCTTCACCGATGCAGATGTTCACGCTGCTTCCGTCTTTTCTGAACACGACGCCGTGAAGGGCAAGCGGCATGGTCACCCACTGATACTTCTTGATGCCACCGTAGTAATGGGTATTGAGATAGACAACTCCGTCTTTCTCATACACAGGCTTCATTTTCAGATCGAGGCGGGGTGAGTCGATGTGTGCCGTCACGAAGTTGATGCCCTCCTGAAGGCTCTTGCGTCCGATGATGAAAAGGGCAACTGACTTATCCTTGTTGACAACGTATACCTTGTCGCCGCTCTTGAGGGATTCATATGTGCAGATGTCCCTGAATCCGGCTTTTTCCGCAAGCTCAAGAGACACGCTCACGCATTCCCTTTCCGTTTTTCCCCTGTCGAGGAATGTTTTATAAGTATTGATAAGATCCATAAGCATCTCCTGTTTTCCTGAAATAATATAATATGATTTCTTAAGTTTGTCACAGACAGAAAAAGATTGTATGATTCACTTATGGCGAAAAGGGAAAGAATCCATACAGAAAGCTTTAAAACACGGGTCAGGGAACATAAGGCGCTTTTTGCAGTTTATTTCGCACTCCGTTTTTCGGTTGTCGTGATACTTATCGCGCAGATACTCAACGGCAACTGGGAGAATGTGTTCTACTGTGTGCTCTCCCTTATCCTCATGCTTATTCCGTCTTTCATAGAGGACAACTGGCATATAGACATACCGGACACACTTGAGATAATAGTCCTTCTTTTCATATATGCGGCTGAAATTCTCGGAGAACTGAGAGCATATTATGTCAATATTCCATTCTGGGACACCATGCTGCATACAATCACAGGATTCCTTGCCGCTGCCGTCGGATTTTCCCTTTGTGATATTTTCAACAGAAATGAGAAGATAAAATTCTCTCTCTCCCCGTTTTTCCTTGCCTTTGTCGCCTTCTGCTTCTCCATGACGGTGGCTGTGTGCTGGGAATTCTTCGAGTTCTCTGCTGATCAGCTTTTCGGTTCCGACATGCAGAAGGACACTATAATAAACACCATTCATACAGTTGAACTGGATGTGACACGTTCGAATAAAGTGGTGACGATAGAGGGTATAACGGATGTGTATTTCCCCGACGGGACGAATCTCGGACTCGGCGGCTATCTTGATATCGGGCTGATCGACACAATGAAAGACCTGTTTGTCAATTTTGTAGGTGCCCTTGTGTTTTCCTTCATCGGCTTCTTTTATTCGAAAAACAGGGGAGAGGGGCGTTTTGCCCGTCTTTTCATTCCCACAGTGAAGTATAAGGAAGCAGCCGAGGCGAAGAAGAGGAAGGCTGAAAGGAAAGCCGAGAAGATGAAGATGAAAAATGAGAACAAAACCAAGGAGGATAATATCTGATGATGAGAATCGGTATTGTCGGATGCGGAAACATCGCATCGACGCTTGCACCTGTAATGAACCACTATCCTGAAGCGATGAAGATTGAAGCTGCGGCATCACGTTCGAAAGAGAAGGCGGAGGAGTTTGCCTCCCGTTTCTCGATCGGGAAGGCTTATGGATCATATGAGGAACTGTATGAGGATGCTGATGTTGACATCGTGTATGTCGCAACTCCTCATTCGCATCACAAGGAAATAATGCTTGATGCCCTGAATCACGGTAAACACATACTGTGTGAGAAGGCATTCTGTGTGAATGCCGCCGAGGCAAGGGAAGTCTTCGCACTTGCAAAAGAAAAGAATCTTTATGTTGCTGAAGCCATATGGACACGCTATATGCCTTCCAGAAAGATGATCAGGGATATTATTGATTCAGGACGCATAGGAGATGTGAAGTCAATCACTGCAAATCTTGGCTACACCATCATTCAGAAGCCGAGGATCAGCGAGCCGTCTCTTGCCGGAGGTGCTTTGCTTGATGTCGGTGTGTATCCTCTCAATTTCACACTCATGGCAATGGAGGGTACTCCTGTTTCCACACTCACCGGAACCTGCGTGAAAACAGAGAAGGGCGTTGATGAGAGGAGCTTCATCAACATCACATTCAAAAACGATGCCCAGGCGAGTGTATACTCAGAGTCCTGCTGCGTGACCGACAGAAAAGGAATCATATACGGCACTAACGGGCATATTGAGGTGACGAATGTCAACAATCCTGAGAAGATTGAAGTTTTCTCCGGTGACAGGAATCCCGTTCTGCTTGAGACAATCGAGATTACACATGAGGTCAACGGCTATGAGTATGAACTGCTTTCTGCCGCAAACTGCATCGCAGAAGGAAAGATTGAAGATCCTCATATGCCATGGAGTGAGACTGTGAGGGTTCTTACATACACTGATGCATTGAGAGAGATATGGAAGATAAAGCTTGCAGGTGAGCTTGAAGAGTAAGGACATATGATTTGAAACAAAAGGCATTCTGCTTTGGGTACTGGCAGGATGCCTTTGCTGTTTTATAGACTTCTTTTTTGGAAAATTCACAGGCTGGAGCTGCTTTCTGAAATGAGTGCTTTTAACCGAAATCGAGTTTCTGGTGTATGGGGCTGAAAAGGTTGTCTTGGTATGTAGTGTTTTCAATTCCCTGCACTCGTGCCGCAAAATACGGAATAAAATGCATAAAAGTATACAGAAAAAAAAATACATTATTCTGGGCATATAATGACAAAAGGGAAGGACGATATTCATGAAAAATATATTTGCAGTTCTGCTTATTGTGTTCATGCTGGTTTCCTGTGACGGTACTACCGGCACGATTCCTGATGAAAGTGAAGAAACTGTACTGCCAGAAGGGAGTGTTGAAATTACGTCAGGTCAGCTTGAAGAAGGTGTGCAGGAGATAACATCTGATGTTGTTTTTCTGTCATCTCTTGAGGCGGAGAAGATGTACGCTGTTTCTTTTTCAGGATCTCTGCAGAAATCTGCTAAGAGATATGTATCGTCTTCGCTCAGAAATATCGGGAACGGGACTTATCTGATCATACCTGATGAAAAAGGGGAGGCGGTTTTCTCTCTTTCTGACTTCAATGCCTCGGATGCACTTGTTTATGAGCTGCCTCAGGAGAAATTCACTTCTCCTGAGGATCTTGTATTCGTCCCGAAAGACAGTGAGATTCTGTATTATGATGAAGAAGGACGCCCTGTATATCAGTCATATTTCTATATTGACCTTGAGAATAATGAAAAATATGGAATAGAAGATCCTGACCGATTGATCGCTGAAGTTCTGCGTACTGGAGATGGCGGCGGCCTGAGCGTCACCCAGGTTTTTGACAATTCAGGATACGGCGTGAATACAAATGACATAGATGCCTGTTCTTCTCTTGATGCGGTAAAAATCTACTTTTCTCTGCACAGGCGTCTTGAAGATCTGGATGTCGCCGGTACACAGGATGATAATCTGCGATATGAGGTGATGCTGAAAACACCTCTGGAGCTGAAGGCAGATGTGCCTGCTGAGCTTAATTCTCCGACTTACTACATTGTTCCACAAAGCGACAAGGCTGCGATAATAACAATAGAACTGAATGACGACGGTATCCCTGAAGGTTTTATGTATCAGCTTCATGAGATATTGGGAACAACCGTTGACGGTAAAGGTTCTTATGATGTCCGTTATTTCTTTCCTCTTGGATACAATGAGAACGGTGATCTTGAAATATATGTGAAAGGAGGACAGCCCGAATTCTGGTTCAACTATTATCTTTCATCTCCTCAGGGACTTTGCAGAAAGGATGATATCGGAAGCATTTCATGGAGAGAACTAAGTGAAAAAGAAGCTGCAGAAATTGAAGACTCGTTTGTGACTTTCGATGTTTCAGAAGAAAAAAGCAAAACAATACAGTTTGATCCTGATTCCCTCCGTTTCATTCCTGTAATATTTGAAGGCAGTAAAGAAGATCTTAAAGGTCTGAAGATATCTGCAGACAGCTTTGATGCTGTCAGCAACATAAGAGTTGTTGCTTTCAGTGAAAAAGGCTATTCAGGACAGAACATCCACAAAGGAAAGCCATCATTCGATTTCTCATCTGAAAACGATCCGGAGCTCGAGCTGACATATGCATACATAGAACCGCGTTACGGCAGCGGAAATAACTCCGTCACCCTGAAAGTGGAAAAAGTTCTATAACAGACTTATTTCAAAAAAAAGACATCCCGTCTGCCAGGCTGGACGGAATGCCTTGTTTCTTTTTTAGTGACTTCTTTTTCCTAGAGATTCAGAGCTTCCCTCAGACATTCTTCCTGACTGTTGATCGGGGATGAGAGGTTCTGTATCTTGGCATAGCGGCCTGTGCTGTCCATACGGCGGGCCTTCACATTGTCGTTTTCCACGAGGGAGAGGATATGAAGTACTTTTTTCTTCACATCGGGGTCGAGAACAGGGGTGGCGATTTCGACTCTCTTCTCAAGATTCCTTGTCATCATGTCGGCACTTGCGATGTACACTCTCTCTTCGCCTTCACATCCGAATGAATAGATTCTCGAGTGCTCAAGGAAACGTCCCACTATGCTTATCACGGTGATATTCTCGGTAAGATCCTTCACTCCCGGCACCAGACAGCAGATACCCCTTACGACAAGAGACACCTGACAGCCGGCACGGCTTGCCTCAATGAGCTTCTCAATGCAGTCCCTGTCGGTGAGGGAGTTGAACTTCGCACGGATCACACCCTTGTCGCCTTTTGCGATTTCCCTGTCCATTTCAGCCAGGAGACCGGCCTTGAGAGAATACGGCGCGACAAGAAGCCTGGTGTAATCGTACTCGACATTGAGAACGGCAAGATTCCTGAAGAAAGCGGCCCCGTCTTCTCCGATCTCCCGGTTTGCCGTTATGATATTCAGGTCGGTGTACTGCTTGGCCGTCGACTCGTTGTAGTTTCCCGTTCCTATATGGGTTATATAGCTTATTCCATCTTCATCTTCCATTGTTATGGATATGATCTTGGAATGGACTTTGTAGTTTTCTATTCCATAGAAGACAGTGCAGCCTGCATCACGCAGCATGTCTGCATTGTAAAGATTGTTCTCTTCGTCAAAGCGTGCGCACAGCTCCATGATGGCGACAACTTCCTTGCCGTTTTCCGCCGCCTTCAGCAGTGCTTCAATGATTTTTGATCTGCTGGCAAGACGGTAGATGGTGATCTTTATCGAAGTGACCCTCCTGTCGCATGCCGCCTGCTCAAGCAGCTTCAGAAGCACATCAATGCTCTGATATGGATAGGCGAGGAATATGTCCTTCTTCCTTACTTCACTGATCAGGTCCTCTGAGAGGGACAGATAGCGTGGCACCACCGGCTTGTATGCCGGATAGCGCAGGGATGAGAGCGTCTCGTAGTCGAAGAAATCCCCGATACGGAACATGAATTTGTAATCAAAGCATCCCTGAATGAGGAAACAGCTGTTTTTCTTTATGCCCAGCGTCTTGAGGAGAAAACCTTTGAGACTGTCGGAAATGACAGTGGTCTCAAGGCGGATCACATCGTTGCTGGTCCTGCCTTCAACTTTTGTCTGGATGAGGCGGGAGAAGTCAAATCCGTATTCATCATCGGCATCCTCCGCACTTGCGTCGAAGTCGGCATTGCGTGTGACACGGATGAGTGCCTTGTCCTTCACCGTGAAGCCGGGGAAGACGCTGTCTGCGAAATTGAGGAGCATTTCCTCGCTGCGCATGAGATGGACTTTTTTTCCGCCTGAAAGCTTTATGAGGCGCGGGGTTGTGGTGTGCAGAGATGCCACGCCTGTCATCTCCCGTCCCTTCCTCTCGAGCGAAACGACAAGATAGATCCTGAAATTCTCAAAGCGGTAGAGAGGATGCTTGGAGTCAAGAACCATCGGATTGGTTCTTGGCAGGATCTGGCTGTGGAAGGCTTCCTTTGCGACGCTCAGCTGGCGTTCGGACAGGTCTTTTCCCTTTATTATGCTTATGCCTTTGTCATACAGCTCGTTTTTAAGGAAACGGTATGTCTCGTTGCTGGCTTTATAGAGAGAAGGAAGGCAGTGAAGTATGGCATCGATCTGTTCTCTGGCAGTCATGTCGGTTTTGTTTTCTTTTGCCGCAGGATCTTTTTCATCTTGGTTTATAAGGGTGCCAAGCCTCACCTGGATGAATTCATCCAGATTCGAAATGAAGATTGAAAGGAACTTGCATCTTTCAAGCAGGGGATTGGTCAGATCCATTGCCTGATCAAGCACCCTCTTGTTGAATGCGAGCCAGCTTATCTCCCTGTTTGTATATGCGCCTTTTATGCATTTTCCCATTACGTCCAGTTCTTTTGACATACCATTAACCCTTGAGCTCGAGTCCCTCGGCCTTGCGGGAGGAGCAGACAATCTGTTTCAGCACGCCTTCCTTAACACCAAGGTCTGAAATTATTATGCTTGAAACGCCGAACCTTTTCAGCATTTCCTTTGCCAGAATGGCTGCAGGGATGACCTGCGTCATCACTTCAGGCGCATTCTTAAGTATCATCAGGGAACGGCTGTTATCCTGTTTTATGAGGTATTTGCACAGCTTTTTGAGCTTCTTGTACTGCATTATCTTCTCACCATGCTGATGAGAGAGTTTGAAATAGTCTGCGTACAGCTGGTAAAGTGCCCAGCTGTACACGCCTGCCAGAACCGCATTCTCGAAATAGCCTTCTTCCGGCAGGTTGGCTTCATCAAGCACCGCCCTGACTTTCTCCTTTATGTTCCTTGCTTCCTTTATGCTGGGCACCATCTGGGATACCTGTTCCTTGTAGAGTCCGAGCGGTCCTGCAGGTATGGTGCACAGATAGTTGGAGAAACTGTAAAGCTTCGTTGAGAGGGAACCGAAGTCAACCAGTACGGCACGGGGCAGTATGCTGTAACGTTCATTCGCAATCAGACGGGCTTCTCCTTCCTCCGCGATGTCAAGTTTCTGGATGTGAAGCGACAGCTTGTCCGATATCTCGCTGATGAGATCATCCGCCTCACTGACAGACGACAAAGTGGATGATGCGATTGCATATACTCTGTCGACATCGTTCTCACGGCAGATATCTATCATGCACTCGGCTGATTCAAGCACTTCCAGTTTCTCGACACTGCTCAGGACCCTTCCTTCGAAAATCGAAGTGGAGAAACTGAGCGGGATCCTTGTGTGCAGAAGGCCTTCCATTCTCAGTCCCTCGATCTTCGCGATCAGCAGGGAGAGGGAGGAAGCCGAAAAATCGATGATTGCGTATTTTCTCATTTTATTCCCTTGAATTTCCTTCCGTCTCCGAATGAGATTCCGATTGACCGGGCGACATTCACCATCTGGTTGTCCTCGCTGACGTACTTTGTCTTTCCTGCGACATCGCTGAGCCAGTTGTAGGTGATGGCATTGTTCTGCACGGCAACCGTGGTTCCGAAGTTTCCTTCCTGAACGAGCTTTCCGGCAAAGCTTCCCAGCTCAGTGGAGATGAGACGGTCATACGGGGAGGGGCTGCCGCCTCTCTGGAGGTGTCCGATGACGACTGTTCTTGTCTCGACGCCGACCTGCTCCTGGATATAGCGGGCGATGGCATTTGTCGCGGTGGTTTCACTTCCCCTTGCGGCAAGTCTGTCTGCTTTCTTCATTTCAGCTTCCGCTTTTGTCATTGCACCTTCCGCGATGGCGATGATCGTGAAGTCCTTGCCGCTCTTGTAGCGCTTTGCAACGGTCTTGCACACTTCATCCGGGTCAAACGGGATTTCCGGAATCAGGATGATGTCGGCACCTCCTGCTATGCCGGAATACAGAGTGAGCCAGCCGACCTTGTTTCCCATGATTTCGACAACCATTGTCCTGCCGTGGCTTGCAGCCGTGGTGTGAAGACGGTCGATGCACTCTGTGTCTATGTCGACTGCGGAATGGAAACCGAATGTGATGTCCGTTCCCCATATATCGTTGTCAATGGTCTTGGGAAGTCCGATGACGTTGCAGCCTGCACCGGAGAGCAGGGCCGCAGTCTTGTGCGTACCGGCTCCTCCCAGCGTGACGACAAGGTCAAGCTTCGCCTTCTTGTAGTTCTTCACCATCTGATCAAGGCGGGTGCTGCCGTTCTGCTCCTCCTTCGTCATTTCCTTGAAGGGCTGCCTCGATGTTCCGAGGATGGTGCCGCCAATGTTCAGGATACCGGAGAAATCCGATTCCTTCAGGTTCTTGAACTCTCCGTTGATGAGCCCGCGGTAGCCGTCCGAGATGCCGATGATCTCCGCATCCGGGATCTGGTTGTAAACATATTTTGCGAAACCTCTGATGACTGCGTTGAGACCCGGACAGTCTCCGCCTGCCGTTAAAATACCGATTCTCATAATCTGTCCTCCTTTTTTTAACATCTTAGCAAAGTTTTTCACATAATGAAAAACGTTTTGAATGTGAAAACCATGTGAAATCTGAAATATTCTAGCATGTTTTTCACTTCGCATGGGGTTCTTTCTTAATCCGGAAGGAAAGGATATTATCATGCACATGGATATGAGACAGGCATTTATGCTTTTTCTGTGCGCGCATGCGTTCGCTTTTTACTATTTTTCATCATTCGGACAAGGAAAGAAGCCCTGGCGCCTGATCATTGAGTTTCTGATCTACACCATAGCCCTCGCCCTGTTTTTCTCTCCGGTGCTGGACGGCAACAACTATCTGTATGCACTCAGCATACTGATTCTCCATCTTCTGCTTTCCGTGATTTATTTCTTCACTGCCGGCAGAAGCGGAAATGAAAAGGTGAGGGATACCGTTTTTGTCATATTCGAGATTCTGAAGGTTGCAGCCTTCGCCGCGCTGGCATTCCTCCACTCCGTCAGATGGGGAAGCTTCGAACCATGGAGACAGGTTCGTTTCTTCCTTGACAGGTTCGCCCTTGATTACAATCAGGTGCTTTCCTTTGCATTCACCCTTGCCCTGATCATCCGGCCCGCAAACGTGATCATAAGGAAACTCCTCTCTCTCATCGAGGAAGGACAGAATGAGAACACCGGATACAGTGGTTCTGTGATCGGAATCATCGAAAGACTCCTGTATGCATATTCCGTTTTCTACGGTTCATGGTTTTCCTTTGCCGTTTTCTTCTTTGCAAAGTGTGCTCTTTTCTCCCTTGTCATAAGAAAAAGGGAAGACTACGGAATGCGGCTTTACGCAGGCAGCGTGCTCAGCGCTTTATGTGTCATACCGCCCTGTCTTATCGCAGCGGCATTCTTCTGATGAAAAAAGACTGCCGCACCACCTGTTGTGATGCGGCAGCCGGGACTGATGATCAGTGCGTCCTTCCCTTATTTTCACTTGGAGGTCAAGTTGAATGTGCTTGTGAATGTGTTTCCTTCGCTGTCAGTCATCGTGACCGTCACCGGTATGTCTGTTCCGGACGGGCAGGAGGAAGAGATCACAGCCTTCACTCCGGTCAGGTTGTAGCTCTTTCCGGCCTTCATGTTCCTGATGTAGGCATTCGTGTTCATGAGCGTCACGTATTCGCTTTCGGAAGACACGCTGATGTCGACGCCCCTCAGGTCCTCTGAGCCGGTGTTCTCGATTGCGAAGCTGAGAGGAATCTGTGTCGCAGTCGGAAGCTTTGACACATCGTAGTGTCCGGTTGAGATGCTTGTCGCCTCTGCCTTTATGTAAAGGGCCTGGAACGATGCACCCATGCCGCGCACTGTGTACTCGCTTTCATCCGGGCTCAGATACTGTCCGCTTGTTCTGTCATACCAGCCTTCAAAGATCGCATCCGGCTGATCCTGGAGGACGGGAATTTCAATAACATCGCCGGCCTTCACATCGTCGAAGACGGTATTGCTGCCGCTGTATTCATCACTGAAGACAACCTGGGCCTTGTACACGGCATACAGTGTCTGGTCGGTATAAGGCATCTTTATTGTCTCTCCGGCTTCATAGATCACCTCATCCGGGGTGAGTCCCCATCCGGTGAGCACGCCGCTTGCCGTGGTGTTGGTGGAAAATGATGAACTGTCCGGAAGTGTCACATCACTGCCCGGTGCGACGGAGATGCTTCTCCTGTAGCTCTGGGCATAGCCGTCACTCGAGATGTCTGTGGAGAAGGTGAGCACCGGATGGTAGTATGAGGAATTCTCATAAAGCCATTCGGCCCATTGTCCGGCCTCGCTGCTGTCTGAATTCACGATTGCAGTGAGAAGGGCATCCGTATCCTGTCTGCTGATCGAGTATGAGCTGAGATTCCTCAGATCATTCATCGCATTGCGGTAAAGCTCCCTGTCGTGTTTGTCGAAAGCCTTCTCTATGGATTTCTGTATGTTTTCCTTTTCTTTTGCGATCTGATCGTTCAGACTGCTGTATGCTTCAATTGCCCCTGACACATCACCGTTCCGGACGGCAGTCTCAAAGTCGTTGTAAAGACTCTGTGCACCTGAAGCGAAGGTGAGTCCTGCACAGAGTATCATGATCAATAAGACGGAAATGAATTTTCTTGTTTTCATATGTCTTTTCTCCTTTCACACAGCCAGTGATAACTCTCATCATGACAAAATTCAAATGAAGATTGTGTGAAGATGCCGACGGCCAGCCTCTGTTCACGTAAAATACATAAATGCATCATGAAATGTGCATATTGGGCGTGAAGGATTGTCTTTTTCCCTGTAATGAAGCAAACTCACAGTGAGGTTAACATATGCAGAAATCTATTATTACTGTTGTGGGAAAGGACCGCGTCGGCATCATTGCTAGGGTCTGCACTTACCTGGCTGAGAACAATGTCAACATACTGGATATAAGTCAGACAATTGTTGACGGGTTCTTCAATATGATGATGATCACTGATACCAACAACGCATCCGTCGAGTTCCTTCCTCTGTCGGAAGGCCTTGAGGAGCTGGGACGTTCCATGGGCTGTATCATAAAGCTCCAGAGAGAAGACATATTCAACCAGATGCAGAGGATCTAGCCGTGATAAACATCAATGAAGTCATAGAAACCAATGCGATGATTGAAAAGGAAAACCTTGATGTGAGGACAATCACTCTCGGCATTTCCCTCATCGACTGCATCTCGGATAATCTCGAGAAACTGTGCGACAATATTTATGAGAAGATCACCACGGTTGCAAAGGACCTTGTGAAGACGGGAAACCAGATCGAGAGGGAATATGCGCTTCCGATTGTGAACAAGCGTATAAGCGTTACTCCGGTCTCGATCATCGGTGCATCTGCCTGCAGATCCTGCGGCGATTTCGTCCAGATTGCAAAGACCCTTGACCGGGCTGCGAAGAAAGTGGGTGTCAATTTCCTGGGAGGCTATTCCGCTCTTCCCGCGAAAGGCATGACAAAGTCCGAGGAGCTGCTCATAAAGTCAATCCCCGAGGCTCTCAGCCGTACTGACAATATATGTGCATCTGTTAATCTGGGATCCACGAAGACCGGTATAAACATGGATGCAGTCCTTCTCATGGGTCAGATCATAAGAAAAACCGCCGAGCTTACCGCTGACAGGGACTCCATCGGCTGTGCAAAGCTCGTGGTGTTCTGCAATGCTCCGGATGACAACCCGTTTATGGCCGGAGCATTCCATGGTGTCACGGAAACTGACAATGTCATCAATGTCGGTGTTTCCGGTCCCGGTGTCATCAAAAGCGCTCTTGAGACTGTCAGGGGACAGGACTTTGGTGCACTGTGCGAAAAGATAAAGAAGACGGCTTTCAAGATCACGAGGCTCGGACAGCTTGTCGCACAGGAGGCAAGCCGCAGGATGAACATCCCGTTCGGCATTGTCGATCTTTCTCTTGCTCCGACTCCTGCCGTAGGTGATTCGATTGCAGAGATTCTCGAGGTGATGGGACTTGAGAAGGCCGGTGCTCCCGGAACCACCGCAGCAATAGCGCTGCTGAATGATCAGGTGAAGAAAGGCGGAATAATGGCATCAAGCTATGTAGGAGGACTTTCCGGCGCGTTCATTCCGGTCAGCGAGGATCATGCGATGATCGAGGCGGCAGAGTGCGGTGCCCTGACGATAGAAAAGCTTGAGGCCATGACCTGTGTCTGTTCTGTCGGTCTTGACATGATCGCAATCCCCGGAGACACGAAGGCAACCACGATTTCAGGAATAATCGCCGATGAGATGGCGATCGGCATGGTGAACCAGAAGACCACCGCAGTACGTGTGATTCCCGTAATCGGCAAGAGTGTGGGTGAGTCTGCTGAGTTCGGCGGACTTCTGGGAACGGCCCCCGTGATGAAGGTCAACAGCTATTCCTGCGATGATTTCGTCAAGCGGGGAGGAAGAATTCCCGCTCCGGTTCACAGTTTCAAAAATTAACAATACCACAAAGCCCTGCCGGATGTTAGAATGGAAGAATGACTGAAGACAAAAGGAACCTTCTTTTCTTTCCGCTTGGAACATTCGGCCGGGACATGGTCTATGCCCTTGTAACGAATTTCCTTCTCACTTTCATTCTTTTCACTCAGAATCTGAATGCCTCACAGCTTGCGGCAGTGACCGCCATAATGATAGGAGCAAGGGTCTTTGACGCGCTCAATGATCCTGTCATGGGAAACATCATAGAGAAGACGAGAACGAGATGGGGAAAGTTCAAACCGTATCTGCTGAGCGGGATACTGCTGACATCCCTTGTAATCTTTCTTATGTTCAATGTGCCGCTTGAAGGCTGGGATTTTGTCATTTTCTTCGGTGTAATCTATTTCTCATACAGCATTGCCTACACGATGCATGATATTTCCTACTGGGGCATGATTCCCGCCCTGAGCAGGGATGCCGGGATGAGGAATCATCTTACAAGCAGGACAACCCTCATTGCGGGAATAGGCGGAACACTTGCCAATATTCTGATCCCCATGCTCACAACCGGGGCCTTTGCCATCGGAGGTTCTGCGAAAACAGCATACGGCCGTATTGCCCTGATCATTGCAATCATTGCGCCTCTCTTCCTGCTTTTCACAATAGCAGAGGCAAAGGAGGACAGGAGGGATCTTGAGAAGACTGCTCCTCCGGTGAGTTTCAGGAAAATATTCTCGACGATCAGAAACAATGACCAGCTTGTGTGGTGCTGTATCTTCCTCCTGCTGCAGCAGGTCGGAAACGGCATAGCGCTTTCCGGACTGGGTGCGACATACATATATTTCGAATTCGGCTACAGCGGAGGGCTGTTCTCCCTTTATACCACCATCGGCATGCTGCCGACAGCTTTCCTCATGATCTTCTATCCTCTCCTTAGCCGGAAGGCCGGACGGAGAAGACTTGCGCAAATACTGAGTGTTACGGCATTTGCGGGGTATGTCGTTACACTTGTCTGCGGTCTTGTCCTTCCTTCTTCCTCCATGCTGAAGTTCGCTTTCCTCACAGGCGGCTACGTCCTTGCCAATTTCGGCCAGTACGGACTGTATCTGATTGCAATGATCTCGATACTGAACACCGTTGAGTACAATGAATACCGCAACGGAACGAGAGACGAGGCAATAATAGCTTCCCTCAGACCGTTTGTCACAAAACTTGCATCCGCGCTTACCGTTGTCATTGCAAGTGCAAGCTACATTATTTTCGGTGTGATTGATTACACCAACAGCATCTCAGATTATGAAAACATGGCGGCAAGGGGCCTCATAAGCGAAGCTGATAAACTTTCGTCAATCGAAGCTGTCCTGCAGCGTGCAGGTGAAGGACGCAGCACGGCGATGCTGTGTGCGATGTGCATCATCCCGATGATCCTGCTGGTGCTCTCGTCTCTCGTGTATCTGAAAAAGTACAGGCTTGATGAGAAGACTTATGAAAGGATCTGCAGGTCTCTTGAGGAGAGAAACAGATGAATCTTGTTAAGGCGGCTCTTCATTTTGCACTCCCAAAGCTGAAGATAGAGGAAGCTGACCGCTTCCTGTTTTTCGGTCCGCATCCTGACGACATTGAAATAGGGGCGGGAGCAACTGCCGCAAAGCTTGCGGCAATGGGAAAGAAGGTGCGTTTCGTTGTTGTCACGGACGGGCGTTTCGGCTCTGAGACCACAGAACCTGAAAAGCTTGCCGGAATAAGAAAGGCCGAGGCACTTGAGAGTGCCCGTCTTCTCGGTGTGAATGATGTTGTGTTCCTTTCATTCTCCGACGGAGGGTTCTATGATACGGATGAACTTTACAGGGCAATGGCCGCTGAGGTCTCGGCCTTCCGTCCCGACATCATATTCGCTCCTGATCCCTGTGTGACCAGCGAGTTCCATAAAGATCATTTGAATGTCGGGAGAATGGCCGGAAGCATTGCCTGCTTTGCTCCATACGGAGGAATAATGAATGAAATGGGGCTTTCTCCGTCCCCAGTCAAGGCTGTGGCATTCTACATGACTGCGAAACCAGATGTATTTGTCAGGACGGGAAAATATTTCAGAGTGCAGATGAACGCTCTTTCCTGCCATAAAAGCCAGTTTGATAAAGGAAATATCATTTTTACATATCTCAAGCTGAGATCTCTGAATTACGGGTTCAGAAAGCTGTCGCTTCATGCAGAGGCCTTCCGCCTGCTGTCACAGACAGAGCTGCATTGTCTTCCCGAAAGGGGGAAATAGGGATGTAAAAACGCCGTGGAGCTCCATCTCACTCAAGGTTGAAGAAACTTGTGTGTTCTGACATAATCCAAGGCATGAGTGAAAATCAGACACATTGGGCGGATATATACGCCGATAAGATTATTCGTGAGAAGGGCGACAAGGAGCTTTATACCTGCGCCAGCGGAATAACACCTTCAGGTACTGTACATATCGGAAATTTCAGGGAAATAATCTCTGTCGAACTTGTTGTCAGGGCATTGCGCGCCAAGGGAAAGAACGTTCGTTTCATCTACAGCTGGGATGATTATGACGTGTTCAGAAAGGTGCCCAAGAACATGCCGCAGCCCGAGCTTCTCGAGACATATCTCAGAAAGCCCATCACGCTTGTCCCCGATACTACGGGTCAGGCGGAGAACTATGCAAGAAAGAACGAGCTTGATGTTGAGAAGATCCTGCCGTCCGTTGGCGTCAGGCCCGAGTATCTTTATCAGGCTGAGAGATACAGAAGCAGCATGTATGCCGAAGGGATAAAGACGGCTCTTGAACATAAGGAAGAGATAAAGGCCGTCCTGAATGAGTACCGCACCCAGCCTCTGGACGATGACTGGTGGCCGGTCTCAGTCTTCTCCTCATTCACCGACAGGGATACGACCACAATACTTGCATGGGACGGTGAATACAGTATCACATACCGTGATGATTCAACAGGACAGGAAGAGACAATCGACCTCAGGACAACTCCATATGCCAAGCTTCCCTGGCGCATAGACTGGCCGATGAGATGGGCAAGGGAAGGTGTTGATTTCGAACCGGCGGGAAAGGACCATCACTCTGAAGGAGGTTCTTTCGACACCTCAAAGAAAGTTGTGAGATTCTTCGGCGGTGAGGCACCGGTTTCATTCCAGTATGACTTCATCTCAATCAAGGGACGCGGAGGGAAGATCTCGTCATCATCCGGTGAGGTCATTTCACTTTATGATGTTCTCGAGGTCTATACACCGGAGATATGCCGTTATCTTTTTGTGTCCACAAGGCCGAATACAGAATTTGCAATTTCTTTTGATCTTGATGTACTGAAGATATATGAGGACTATGACAACTGCGAGAGAATCTATTTCGGCCTTCTTCCCGTCAATGAGAAGAGGAAGGAGAAGGAGAAGAGAATCTACGAGCTTTCGCAGGTGGACGGTGTGCCATCCGAACCCGGATACCAGATTCCTTTCAGGCATCTTTGCAATCTTCTGCAGATCCATTCCGGCAACATCGATGCAGTACTGGACAGTCTGGACGGTCTTACACCCGGACAGAGGGAAAGACTTCAGGTCCGCTGCCGCTGTGCCTGGGCATGGATCACGAATTTCGCACCGGAAGATTTCCGTTTCTCTCTTTCCGGCGAGAACAGCGAACCGGTCAGCGTCAGCGATGACGAGAGAAAGGCTCTCAGGGATCTGTCTTCTTATATAGAACAGTATCTGGATGAGCTTGGAGAGAAGGATTTCTCCGCTTATATCTACAAGGCATGTGCGGACAACGGTATTGAGAATGCCGATTTCTTCCGCCTTGTCTATAAAGTTCTCATCGGAAAGGAGAAAGGTCCGAAGCTTGCAGGTTTCCTCAAGGCATGTTCCAGGGACAAGCTTGTGAAGATACTCTCACGTTATTGAGAATCAAAGGAGAGTGGGGTGAAGACTTTAGCTTCTTTTCTCAGAAAATACACAAGGGAGTGCATTCTTGCACCCCTTTTTAAACTTTTTGAGGCTCTGCTTGAGCTTTTCGTGCCGCTTGTCGTGGCCTCTATCGTTGATGATGCAATCCCGCAGGGGAACAGGGGGCTTATCATACAGATGGTTCTCATTCTCTTTGCCCTTGCCGTGGCCGGGCTTATAGTGTCATTCACGGCACAGTATTTCTCGGCAAAAGCCGCTGCCTGTTTCGCACGCGATGCGAAGAAAGCGCTTTTTGCGCATATACAGACTTTTTCACTTGCCGACTGTGATAAGACGGGACTTGCAACTCTGATCAACAGGATGACGGGGGACATGAATCAGGTGCAGTCCGGTGTGAACATGACGCTACGGCTTCTGCTGCGCTCTCCGTTTGTGGTTTTCGGTGCGGCGCTGATGGCATTCACGGTGGATGTGAAAGCAGCGCTGATCTTCGCTGTTGCAATACCGCTTCTTTCCCTGATCGTTTATGTCCTTCTGAGAATAAGTGTCCCGCGTTTCAGAACGGTTCAGTCCCACAGTGACGGACTTCTTGCCCGGGGCAGGGAGAATTATAAAGGCGTCAGAGTCATAAGAGCTTTCAGCCTTCAGGATGAGGAAGTGGCATCATTCAGGGAAGCGAACGGGAAACTGCTTTCATCCCAGCTCAGGGCCGGTAAGATATCGGTGCTGACGAATCCCATGACATCCTTTGTGGTCAATACAGCGATCATAGCGATCATTTACTACGGCGGACTCAGGGTTGACACCGGAACGCTTTCACAGGGAAGTGTCGTCGCTCTTTTCAATTACATGAGCCAGATACTTGTTGAGCTCATCAAGCTTGCTTCCCTGATACAGACCATAACCAAAGCCCTGGCCAGTGCCAGAAGAGTCGAGGCTGTATTCAACACCGCCACCGGCATGGACAGCGGCAGTGTGAGTGAGATTGATGACTCCTGTGATAAAGCAATAGAATTCAGGAACGTCTCATTCTCCTATAATGATTCAAGCGAGAATGTCCTTACGGATATATCTTTCTCTCTCAGAAAAGGACAGACACTCGGCATCATCGGCGCAACCGGAAGCGGCAAGTCGACTCTGGCTGCCCTGATCGCCCGGCTGTATGATGTGAAAAGCGGCGAAGTTGATATTTTCGGCCGTAACGTCAGGGACTACAGCCTTTCCTTCCTGCATGGAAATGTGACCATGGTGCTTCAGAAAGCACGGCTGTTCAAAGGTACGATAAGGGAGAATATGCTGCTTGCAAACCCGGATGCCGGCGAAGAGGATATCATGGTTGCGCTTAAGGATTCCGCTTCATATGACTTTGTAATGCAGAAGGGGCTTGACAGCCCGGTGGAAGCCGGAGGACGCAATTTCTCAGGCGGACAGAGACAGCGTCTTTCAATCGCACGCTCTCTTGTGCATGGCGGGCGCATTCTCATACTGGATGACAGCTTCTCCGCACTTGATTACATGACGGACTCTGCCGTAAGAGCGGCACTTGTGAAACGGGATCTGACAAAAGTCATAATCTCCCAGCGTACGTCTTCGATTCTCAATGCCGACAAGATCATACTGCTTGAGAACGGCTGCATAAGTGCTATGGGCACACATGAGGAACTGCTTGCTTCCAGCAGTATTTATCGGGATATCTATTACACACAGTTCGAGAAGGAGGAAAAGGCAGATGTATAAACAGACTATAAAGCGGTGTCTTTCCTATCTTGCGAACTACAGGCTGGAATTTTTCCTTTCCGTTCTCATGGCGTTCATTTACGTAATCGCATCGCTGTATATTCCGCTGCTTGCCGGCCGTGCGATAGACAGCCTTGCCGGACCCGGCGGTGTTGACTTCATGGCCCTTGCATCAGATGCCGTGCGTATTTTCATAACAGCCATCGTATGTTTTGTGTCACAGTATGTCCTATCCCGTTTAAACAACAGGATGACATACCGTATCGCGCGTGATGTGAGGAACGATGCGTTCAGAAAGATAGAAGTGCTTCCGTTCAGTTATCTTGACAGCAACCGTCAGGGCGACATCGTCTCAAGGATAATCAATGATGTCGAGCAGCTTTCAGACGGCCTGCTGCTCGGCTTCAGCCAGTTCTTCTCGGCTTCACTCACGATCGTAGTCACCATATATTATCTTTTCTCTCTTGACTTCATAATCGCACTTGTCGTCATACTGGTCAGTCCTCTTTCATTCCTGGTCGCGAAATTCATTGCAAGCCGCACGCACCGTTTCTTCAAGAGCACTGCCCAGATGAGAAGTCTGCAGACAGATCTTACCGATGAGTTCATAACCAGCAGCCCGGAGGTCATCTGCTATAACCTCCAGAGTGCATGTCAGGACAAATTCAACCGTGTCAACGAGCAGTGGGCAGACAGTTCACTTAAAGGGACATTCTATTCGTCTCTGGTCAATCCCGCGACAAGAGCGGTGAACAGCATCGTATACGCATGTGCGGCTCTTTGCGGAAGCTTTCTTGTACTGGCAGGACGTCTTACGGTAGGCGGTCTTGTAAGTGCCCTGAGCTATGCCAACCAGTATACGAAACCATTCAATGAGATAACAGGTGTCGTGACAGAGCTCCAGAACGCACTTGTGTGTGCTTCCAGGGTATTTGCGCTTCTTGATGAGAAAGAGATAGTTGATGAGGGAAAGGAGGAATTGCCGGAAGGCGCGCTCAGTGTTGAATTCCGCAATGTCTGTTTCTCCTATACACCGGGACAGAATCTCATCAGGAATTTTTCACTGAAGATCGGCAAAGGACAGCATGTGGCGATCGTAGGACCGACAGGAGCCGGAAAGAGCACGATAATAAACCTTCTCATGCGCTATTATGAAATCGATGAGGGGGATATCCTCATTGACGGCATAAGCATAAAGGACGTAAAGCTGTCGAGCCTGCGCAGGTCATTCGGTTCCGTGCTGCAGGATTCATTCATAAAGTCGGCATCGGTCAGGGATAATATCACCATGGGCCGTGATTTCTCTGATGAGCAAGTTATTGAAGCCTGTAAAAAGGCTCATGTCCATAACATAATAATGAGACTTGAGAATGGTTACGACACTGTTCTCGATGATGACGAAGGTCTCCTTTCAGGCGGTGAAAGGCAGCTCATCGCCATTGCACGCTGCATGATTGATCTTCCCGATCTGCTCATCCTTGATGAAGCAACGAGCAATATCGACACAAGAACGGAAGGTCTCATTCAGGATTCTTTCAACAGGATGATGGAAGGCCGTACAAGCTTTGTTGTTGCCCACAGGCTTTCCACAATACGCAATGCCGATGTCATTCTCGTCATGAAAGACGGGGACATTGTGGAAGCCGGAAACCATGAGGAACTGCTGAAGAAGAACGGTTTCTACAGCGAGCTTTACAGAAGCCAGTTCGCATCCGTTTCCTGATCATTTCACGGATTTATACTGCAACTGTTTTATGGTTTCTGCTATGTGTTTTCATGAGCCGTCAGCCGGCTCATGAAACAAGTATTTTTCAACACATCTTCATCTGTGACTTTATCTTACTGACCTCATCGAGGGACAGATCTGTCACTTCAGCAATCTCCGCTTCACTCATTTTGTTTTTCATAAGCAGATTCCTTGCAACTTCTGATTTGCCTTTTTCAATACCTTTCACGATCCCTTCATCTTCAACTTCTTTCCATACCGAACTCATTTTCCTTTCTCC
>CASFTW010000017.1 GCA_949297785.1 uncultured Spirochaetales bacterium | reverse complement strand
ATGTTGATGTGTGCAGCACACTTGGAATTGCACTTGATCCTTCAAAAAAGTGCCTTGGATAGTACTCGTGTACCTAATTTTCGCTCTCGTTGTGTTATAATCATTTTCGCATCGGAAGGTGCACAAAAATTTCAGCTTAATGCCTTTATGGCGGTGTCAAGGAGATGGCGGCAGAACTTAATAAATTTCTTATTGGATAATACACTGCTTGCATAATAGAAAAAAAGGAGAAGAGCGATTGATAATACCACTCTTCTCCATATCTTACGCTATTGTGTGGTGTGATTTCAGATTGAATTGATTTCAATCTGGTCATCTCTCAAACTTCCCATCCAGAAATTATCCCATCCTTCAGGTTTTACACCGTCAGGCCAGTTAACTATGACCTTCTCTACATTTGCTGGAAGAACATAAGATCCAACCGTCTTAAGAGAAGAAGGCATAGTAAGTGACTGAATAATTGAACCTCCATCATAACGGAATGCCTGGTCCTCAATTTCTTCCACTCCTTCATTGAACGAAATTCCTTCAATACCTTTAACTCCAGTAAAAGCCATATCTCCAACGGATTTCAGCCTCTTAAAATTAATGATTCCGTTGAATCCTTCGGTACTTGCAAATGCCCTCGCTCCGATTTTTTCCAGATTCTCCACATTCTCGCTAGAACTAATCGTCAATGATCCAAAGGCACTTTCTCCGACCTCCTTGATAGAAGCTGGAATATTTATTGTGGTAATACCTGAGCCCCCAGCCCAATAACCACCTATGTACTCAACCGACTCAGGAAGTGTCAATGCAACCAAGGAATCGCAGGCGTAGAACATAAAATCTGATATTGTCTTCCAACCTTCCGGGAAAACGACCTCTGTCAGTTTTTTGCTACCATTGAATGTATAGTTGCCTAACTTTTCAATATTTTTAGAAAATACAACCTTACTCAGCTTTGAGTTGGAGAAAGCGTTATCCTCCAATTCATTTATGAAAGATGGTACGGTGAATTCTGTTACCCAATCATCCAGAGATTTTCCAAATCCTGATCCGATAGCTTTCACTGGAAGTTTCTGAACAGTTGCGGGTAATTCTATAGCATCTCCCTCCTCAATGCTACCGGAAACATAACTGGAGACGATTACATATGATTTATCATCAGAAATCTTATATCTGTATGTACCGTCATTGAGAATAACAGATGATGGATCAGAGACATCCCATCCTGCATAGAGCACAACACTCTCGTTGACAGGAGAATTGAAATCAAAAGGAGTCGTACAGCTTATATCCGTATACCAGCCATCAAATATTGCACCTTCAAAAATAGGATCTTCGGTTGGAGCTGAGGCAACAAATCCTTTCTTCGCATAAACATTACCTATTTTAGAACCGCCAAATGAATTGAAAGATATAGTTGCATATGTGTATTCTACATTGCATTCGAAATCATATAGCGATGGCATTGCTCCGCTGGAATGAATTCTTCCTTCCCCTTCTGCAAAATCAAATTTAACCGTCAGATTTGAACATCCATCAAATGCTTCGCAATACACTCTTTCAACTGTAGAAGGGACAAACAACTCTCTCAATGAAGTGCAATTTGCGAACGTCCTATATTCGATCGTTTTAATTGTTGACGGTATATTGAACTCTGTCAGAGATGAACAATCGGAAAAACATGCATCGCTAATTTCAAGAAGGTTTTCAGGAAGTTTTACGCGAGTAAGAGAAGAACAGCCACTGAAAACACTGTATCCGAGTTCTGTAACAGATGACGGAATCTCTATTTCCATTAAACTGGTACAATCCCTGAATGTCTGATAATCAAGCAACGTCAATCCTTCTCCATGGAATGTGACCCTCTCCAAATCCGAACATCCCTCAAATGCATTATATCCGAGGCTTGTAACAGGTGCAGGAATCTCAATACTTTTAAGATTAATACAATCTCTGAATGCATAGTTCCCAATTGTGGTGATATTCTCAGACATTTCAACGCTTTCAAAGTTCCTACAGTTATCGAATGCGTACGCACCGATTGATGTTACAGAATCAGGGATGATGACTGATCTTATGCTGTACTCATTACTGAATGCACTCGACCCTATTCTAATTACAGGCAAGCCATTGTATGTTGATGGAATCACGACATCGGTAACCGATTCATCACCTCTAAAATACTCAACCATGTATCCGTCACCATAAGATTTGAATGTAAACCAGTCATTCGGGCTCTCAAAAGGTTTTGTAGGCATATTAGGATAAAGATCAAAGGAAGAAGAAACCTTCTTCATCGTTACCGAACTTGTTGCCAATATGCCTTGAGTCACGCTTACCTGTATTACGGGATAAAACTGAATACCGCTGTCCGTTATCGTGAGAAAGGTCATCATCTGCTGGCCATTCTCATTCCAATTAAGGACAATTGCTGAAGGGGCGGTCTGATCATATGTATAAGGAATATAATTTGTTGAGCCGTTATACGGGAAATAGACTACCATCTGATCATTATTAAATGATATATACAGCTTTGCTTCATGAGCATTGAATGCTGAATCATAAATCGTGAGATTCTCTGTCGATTCCCAAGTGCCATATAGAGGAGATGTCGCTGCTTCTTTAGCCTTCCACCCTGCATACAGTGTGATATCTTTCGTTATAATGGTATTAGCATCAAATTCAGTGGTGCATTTTTCATCAGTAAACCATCCTGTAAAGTCATAACCCTCTTTTACAGGGGCTTCTGACGGCAACGTAATAGTCTTACCATCCTCAACCGTGATGCTATTAACAGCAGAACCTCCAAGAGAATTAAATGTCACTGTAAAGCTTTTTGCAGGCGTTTCAATAGCCTCCCACTTCGCATAAAGCGTGGTATTTGATGTCACAGGAGTAGTAAAATCATATTGATCCGAAGAATTCAAATCCATATACCATCCAATGAACTTGTATCCTGCCTTTGTAGGATCTTCCGGTTTTGTTACAGACTTTCCTTCTTCGACAACCTGTTCAGGGACAGCACTTCCGCCATCTGTTTCAAATGTTACCTTATAGCTTCCTTCAGGTACCTCAATAGATTCCGCCTCCCATTTCGGATAAAGCGTAATATTTTCCGTTACAGGAGTATTGAAATCGTATGGAATCGACAGTTTCTGATCCGTATACCATCCGACGAAATTATATCCTGCCTTTGTAGGATCTTCCGGCTTACTGGCAGGCTGTCCCTGCTCAATAAGTTGTGACGCAACGTCACTTCCTCCATCAGAAACAAATGTGACAGTATAGAATACAGGTTCCTGTGTTTCATTACTGCACGAAGCAAATACAAAAAGCGCAACCAATGCAAAAAAAGCAACAGCGATCTTACGCACTTCTCAGCCTCTCCTTATAAAAGCAATTTAAGTAGCTGATTCCGAAGAATTTACCATATGCTACCAATAAATAGCTCTACCACATTTACCCCCCCCCGATGTCAAGATTCACATGATAAGAATCAATAGTTTTCTGCAAAAATACAAACATTCGATAACTGAGAAAGACATCTGATTAAGGCATTTTTCCCTATAATAAACGAACTTATTCAGGTATATTCGATTGAGAGCATAAGAGTAGAAAATAAACGCAGATCAGCATAAGGCTGAAGTCAACTCAGGAAGGTTGCGCCATGAAAAGGGATGCTCTCTTTTGTACTGGTATGCATCCTCTCCTCATACGAAATCGTGATGTTCTCTGAAGTCGATTCAAGCCCTGACAGTAATCCGTTCATAGAGGCAATCGACCTCAGTAAGAGCGGACATGTCATAAACGAACATAAAAAGCTTGGCACGCTGGACGAAGAAGAGATGTAGCTCTCTTTGGACACTTTGAAAACACGTTCAAAGCATTCATTGAAGAAGGGGACTAACCTTTCATGATAGATATTTGAGATTTCACTGACGAGAAAGCGCTATCAGAGGCCGATGCCGTAAGGTTTTACAGAGAAACAGCAAATCTTACGAACGGAAACCATGAGCACCACGAAGAATCTTCATCATTCGACCGCTTTTTTCTGATCTTTCGCATCGGAAGGTGCACAAAATTTTCAGCTTAACGCCTTTATGGCGGTGTCAAGGAGATGGCGGCAGAGCTTTGCCGTGTCACAGCCGCTGATAAACGACAGTTCTCCACCCTTCACACCCTGTGCCCAGTTGATTGAATATGCAAGTGCGCTGTATCTGAGACCGAGTTCCTTCAGCAGTGATGCCTCTGTTGCCAGTGTCATGCCTACGACATCAGCCCCGAGACGGCCGAATGCCCTGATTTCGCCTGCAGTCTCAAGACGCGGTCCGTTGGTCATGACATAGACGATGTCATCAGCAAGCACACAGCCTGCAGCTTCCATGATTTTCCTGTTCAGCTCAGAATCGAAAACATTATCCATGCATGTATGTTTCAGAGGATTCTCCTCCCCGTTGAAGAACGAGATGTTGCGGCCTGAGAAATCCATGAAATCACCGACAAGGGCAAAAGATGAAGGAGGAAGCCTGTCTGTAATTGAACCAACGGCATAAATTCCTATGACCTCTTTGCAGCCAAGACTCACAAGCGCGCTTATGTTCGCCTTGTAGTTGACCATTGACGGACTGTCCGTATGTTTTTTCCTGTGACGCGGTATGATGATGACATCATCTTTCCTGTAATAGGTCACATATCCGTAATATGTTTCCTCCGTACTTTCATCAAAAGACGAGAGGACTTCATCGACTCCGGTTCCTGCAATTACTGCTTTCATCTTTCCTTCCTTTAAACTGCGTTTCTCACCTGAGAATTTCATCAGGCGTGACGATTGCGCTCACATACTCAGGCGGGATCACATCGAAACAGGGATACAAAGCCATCACATCAGCGCCTGTCACAGGAATTCCCTGGCATTCCTTCACCTCTTGCGGATCACGGAACTCAACCTCTTTTCCGCTTAAAGTTGCATATGCATCATCAAATCCCATAGAGAAGGCATAATAAGGCACACCGTATGCATGGCATGAAATGGCAGATGAAAGGGTTCCAAGCTTATTGATGACCCATTTCCGCCTTGTGGCAAGATCGCTTGCCGTCATGTATATATTCACCTTGCCGCTGCTTATGAGGAATGCCGCCATATTGTCAGTGATGAGGTAATGATCGAAAGCGAGTTCTGCAAGAGAAGGCGCGGTAAGATGGGCTCCCTGAAGATAAGGTCTTGTCTCCTGTGCATATACCGTGAATCTCTTTCCTGCCTCCCTGGCAAGGGAAAGAGAGAGAAAGAATGAATGCTCAGGAAAGCAGGTCGTCAGTATACCGTCTCCGTCTTTTATCAGACGGCAGCCGCATTCAGCCATGGCAAGATATTTTTCATCATATTCCTCAAGACGGGAGTTCACCAGCTCCTGAGCTGCATCCGCAAAAGCCCTGCTGCCCATGGTCTCAAACTCATCCAGGAGAGAGGCAAGCTCTCTTTTCATTGTCGTATTTGTTTTCCTTGCCGAGGCGAGCATATCTCCGGCTTTTCTCAGCTCATCCATGTTTTTACCGAACTTCCGCGCAGTAAGAACCATGGCCTGGAGAGCCGTTTCCAGAGGGCCTCCGCCCTGCGTGACCATCATCCGTATCGCACATGCGGCATCAGAAGCATCATAGGCCTTATAGAATTCCCGTCTGAAAGGAAGTTTTCTGCGGTCTCCTATAAGCAGAACATCATCTTCAATGCGTGCGACATTCTCATGACGGAGAATTGAGGGAAGCATCTTCTCTATGTTCAATCCCACATGCCCTCATGGTCCGCAAGAATCCTTTTCTTCAGATCTTCATCTTCAGCCGGTCCTGCCACCATTATGTCCTTCTGCCCTGCACTTATGACATCCCTGCAGGAAAGGGAGAATGTCGGGTTCTCCTCATTGTCTCCGGTAAGACGGAGAAGATCAGCCTCGCTTACGCCGTATACGATTCTCCCTATGTTGGCCCAGTATACGGCACCGGTGCACATGACGCACGGTTCGAAATTCGTATAGAGTGTGCACTTTGCAAGTTTTTCCGGAGAATAAAGCTTTGCGGCCCTGAGGGTCAGCAATGTCTCTGCATGATAGGCAGAGCCGCCGGTTGTGAACTCATTCTCCTGAGTCAGGAGGACCTCGTCATTCTCATCCACAAGCTCGCTGGCAAAAGGATGATTGCCCTTGCTGCGGCTTGAGGCTGCAAGCTCGGCACATTCATAAAGATGTCTTATGTCTTTCTGTGTTATTCTGTCTTCAATTACCTTTCCCATATGAAAACTCCGCTGGGAAATCCTAACACACAGCTTTGTATTTCTGGAAGTCCCTTTTTGTAGTTGGAATGAAGATGCTTCACAGCTTCTTCATATCGGCTTGACGAGTATATTGTCTTTGTTTAACTTGTCATTAACAACAAAAACAAAGGAAAAAACAAATGAAAAGAAAAATTCTTGCTTTCATGCTTATCCTGACTGTCATCTCATCTCTCGCCCTTTTCGCATCCGGCGCTAAGGAAATAAGCAGCGATGAGACAGTCGTAAAAGTCATTGAGATCTCACAGGATGAGAATGGCACATACCGGCTCAGAGTACAGAAAGAAGACGGTGTCATAATCATCTACAGGGCAGATGAGGAAAATACTGTATGCTCGGTTCCTTTTGACCAGATTTCGGAGGGAAGCATACTTGCCATCAAGGACAACGGCATTGCCACAATGAGCATTCCTGCCCAGATGTGGGCTGTGGAAATCAGGGATCTGACCCTCGGTGTGAATGCCGGAGCATATTCCTTCACTTTTGCAGATCCGTCGGATGTCTATGCAGTTCCTCCTGTCGCCGACGATACTGGTGCACCCTCATTATGGGAAATAACTCTTGATGATACAGTCGAATCCCGTTTCAGCTATGCATACGGCTATGATCTGGCATCAGGCTATGCATCTCAGGGCGTTACTTTCCGCGGCAGTTATTTCGCACGCGGCATCCTTGACTTCTGGAATGTCAGCGAACCGCTCATTCCTTCTGATGAGATGTCAGGCTATGTGGACGAATATATCGACACGATTTTCACACCCGGAGTGGAAGAGACAACGGGAGAGGCTCCCTCAAGCCTCGATGAAATCTATGCAATCACGGATTTTGAAGATCTCAGCCAGCGTTTCAGCTACGCATACGGCTATGTCTCCGCATTCCAGGATTACTACTACGGCATAATGGTCGAACCTGAGAAATTCGTTGAAGGCGCGCTTTCTGCCATATTCGGCGTCACCCCGCTTCTCGACAATGCTGAAAGACAGCAGGCAATGTCGGACTATATGGCACAGATGCAGGCTGAATACGAGGCATATATAAGCGAGCTCGCACAGGCAAACCTCAGTGCGGCTGAAGAGTTCCTCAGCGAAAATGCAGAAGCTGATGGCGTCATCGCCACAGAATCAGGACTTCAGTATGAAATCGTAAGCGAAGGAGACGGAGCTCAGCCGGATACAGATGATACTGTAACGGTAACCTACACTCTCAGGGACATCGACGGCAATCTCCTTGATCAGGGTGAGAATGTCGACTTTGCACTTGCAAATCTCATCCCGGGTTTCAGCGAGACCGTTTCCAACATGAGAGTCGGCGGAGAGGCAATTGCATACGTTCACCCATCTCTGGGTTACGGTGAGTCAGGAGCCGGTTCAGTCGAGCCGAATTCCCTCCTCATCTTCGATATCCAGCTGCATGGAATTGTAGAGTAATGAATGAATAAGGCATGGGCTGATATCCAGCCTATGCCATGAATGAGAAATGAACTTCTCTGAAGTCTGAGGGCAAATTGGCACTCAGGCCTTTTTTATACTCTCCTTCGGTGAGAAGGATGAAGCTTCCTTCCATCACTTTGAAGACTGCAGAGGAATCAGCTGTGCTGACCATGCACTCGCCATCAAGAGCGGCAAGCAGTGCACACTCCCCTTTCTTCACAGTGAAAGGCAAACCTCTGGAGGATGTGACATAGCTTTGCGTGACGTATGTCACATCCTTATTTTCATCACACACATAGCTGCCGTCCGGTTTGTCATACGGCAGGCTTCTGTCAAGAATGGAAATCACGAATGCCAGATTCCTGAAGCATGTCTGATAGCTTTCCATCTGGCTCAGCGTATCGTAGATCAAATGTCATCTCCCTTGTGGGAAGCTGCAACTTCAGTAAACGAAAGTATCTGGTCGACACATCCGTTTATACCGAGCACAGAGCTGTCAAGCGCAAGGTCATAGGTTCTGCACATACCCCACTTCTTGTCAGAATAATAGTTGTAGAAGTTCGCACGTGTCTTGTCGGCTTTGAGACAGACATCCTCAGCCTTGTCAGAAGGCACTTCGTAAACGCTGACAGCCCTCTTCACCCTGGCGTCAAGCGGAGCATGGATGAATACTGATATCACATTGGGATTGTCACGCAGAATATAATCGGCACAGCGTCCTATGATCACACAGCTGCCTGTGTCCGCAACCTTCTTTATTGTTTTTGACTGAATCAGGAAAAGCTGATCATTGAGTGGCATTTCATTGAAACCCAGTGTTCCTGTCGCCATCGGGTAATTCCCCATGACAAGAGAATAAAGCAGAGATGAGGTTGGTTTCTCATCAGCATTATGGAAAAGAGCCTCACTCAGTCCGCTGTCCTTTGCTGCCAGCGTCAGGATTTCCTTGTCATAGAACGGAATGCCGAGTCTCTCGGCAAGGGTGCGTCCGACTTTGCGCCCGCCGCTTCCGAACTGACGTCCGATTGTGTATACAACTTTTGTCTTATCCATATAACTCCTCCTGAGTCAATTATACACGCAAAAGAAAGCACAAACAAAGTTTTTTTGCAGCAAAGGAGCCTTTGTTCTCACACAGTCCTTCCGGCAAGGCCGAGCACTGTCTTCCATACACTCTCATGCACAGGAATGCCGTTTGCAAGGTTATCCTCTCTTGCAGCAGCAAGACGCTCTCCGGCGTATCTGAGTTTTTTTCCATTCCTTGCAGTGCATGAAGTAATGCTTTCAAGAACCTTGCGGGTGTTTTTCCTGATGTTCTCCCCGTCTGATATTTTCGACGGATCGATGACTATGAACACCTGACTCAGTCCTCTTTCCTCTCCTTCCATTCCGACATCCATGACGGTAAAACCATTTGAAAGGACAGCAGCGACAAGATCAAGCGCTATCGAAAGGGATGTACCCTTCCAGAAGCCGAAAGGAATTACGGAACTGTTCCTTTCAATTGCGCACGGATCTTTTGTCAGCTTCCACTCATCGTCAAAACCGCCGTCGACCGGAAGCATTTCACCTCTGAGTCTGTATTCCTCGAGCTTTCCGTATGAGAACTGCGACATAGCCGCATCAAATACGAAATGAACGCCGTTGTCCACAGGAACGCTTATCACAAGAGGATTGTTGCCGATCCTGAGCTCGCTGCTTCCCCACGGCATCATGTTGGGCTTGGTGTTTGACCATGCGATTGCAATGCAGCCATTTTCCGCCGCATAAAGCCCGTACGTGCCGCCGCGCAGCCAGTGGTTGTTGTGTGCAAGGGCGACAATGCCGGTACCTTTGTCATGAGCGATCTCAACAGCCCTCTGTACGGCACGGTATGCATTCACCGGCCCGATTCCGAAATGACCGTCATATGCTTCGATCACACCGCAGGACGAGATCTTCTCCAGCTCAGCATTCACATCAAGAACACCGCTGTCGATATTGCTGACTATTCTTGGGAATCTGTTTATTCCGTGCGTGTAGACTCCGTCAAGAGTATTGTCATAAATAATCTGCGAGAGTATTTCCGCCTTGTCGGGAGAAAGAGAACGTGAGAGAAGGATATCCTTTATTGTGCTGAAAACCTCATCAGCCCTGATCCTGAGCATACCAGCCTCCTGTAGTGAAAAAAGCATGACACAAAAACCGTATTTGTGAAAGCAAAAAGGAACGGGCCCGCCTTTCAAAAGACAAGCCCGGAAAAGATTACACTTTGAACCTCATGTCCTTATTTCCCTGTTGAACGGCTTTCCGAGAGCCGCAGGACTTGAAGTCTGGTTCTTTGATGTGAATGCAAGGACAACTATTACAACGACATAAGGCAGCATGACGAAGAACTCGTACGGCAGGTTTATGCCAAGCCCCTGAACGTTGTACTGTATTGTCTGCGCGAATGAGAACAGCAGGGCACCGAGCATGATCTTCACAGGATGCCAGTGTCCGAAATACACAAGTGCAACCGCAATGAAGCCGCGTCCGGCTATCAGCTCGTCAGAGAACATCTTGACCTGGCATACCGAAAGATACGCACCTGCCAGCCCGGCAAGCGCTCCGCCGAGTGCAAGCGCCTCATAACGCGTCCTGTTGACATTGATGCCCATGCTGTCCGCAGCCCTGGGATAGCTGCCCACTGCCCTCACCTTGAGGCCCCAGCTGGTTTTGAACAGCACATACCATGCAACCGGAACAAGGAGGAATGCGATGTATACCAGCATGTTGTGGGAGAAAAAGATATCCCCGATCACAGGAATGCTGCCGAGAAGAGGAATACGAGTGTCGGGAATGCCGGGGATGGACTGTGTTCCGCCGACAAAATGACGGAAGAGAGTTCCGGCTGTTCCGACCCCGAACATCTGCAGTCCGATGCCGGCAATGCCCTGCGGGGCACGGAAGGTTATCACAATAAGGCCGAAGAACAGGGCAAGAAGAGCTCCGCAGAGTGTTGCGGCCAGAAGTCCTGCAACGTTGTACAGCTGGCTTACATGACCTCCATGACCGACAGAGAACGGAATGAGCATTCCAAGGAAAGCCCCCATCGCCATGATTCCCTCACAGCCGAGGTTGAAGACACCGCTGCGCTGGTTGAACATCTCTCCGATTGACGCAAGCAGAAGCGCAACGGAGAACGGTACTGTCATTGCCAGAATATTAACGATCAAATCCATCTTTCACGCCTCCTTCATGTCTTTCTTCGAGCACCACCAGCGGTAGACCTTGTCCTCAAGATAATTGTTCTGGAGAATCATCTGGGTGGTGACGATCACTATTATGATAAGCCCCTGCATTACTTCCACTATGTTCGCCGGAACGCCTACTGCCCTGGGAGTAAGCGTAGAGCCGTAGATGAGAAGCGCGAAGAAGAAAGATGCCGGTATGATACCGAAGGGATGAAGCATGCCGAAAAGAGCAACGACGACTGCACTGAAGCCATAGTTATTCGTTATTCCCTCAATTGCCCTTCTGTGCACTGCGGCGATCTCGATACCGCCTGCAAGCCCTGCGAATGCACCGGAAATGACCATGGCTGTCGTCACGTATGCAGCCACGTTTATTCCGCCGTAGCGTGCGGCCCTGCTCTGTGCTCCGCTTGCCCTCATTTTGTAACCGAAGCTCGTTTTCCACATGAAGATGTAGACTATGACAGCAAGCACAAGGGCAATGAAGATGCCATAATGCATTCTTCCCGTTATTCTTCCGATCTCTATGGATGCCGACAGACGTGCCGACTGGGGAGTTCCGGCACCGGAAAGAGCCTCGGCCGGATCCAGCATGGGAACACGCAGGCAGAATGAATAGAACTGTGCGGCAATATAATTGAGCATAACGGTTGAAAGCAGTTCTGATACCTGCAGCTTTGACTTGAGTATGCCCGGGATGAAGCCCCACAGCCCGCCGCACAGTACAGAAGCGAGCAGAGCGAACGGCAGAAGGACTGCTCTTGGAAGATCCGGCAGAGCGAGTGCAACTGTTGTGAAACCGAGTATACCCATGGCCATCTGGCCTTCAGCCCCGATATTTATTATTCCGGATCTGTATGCGACAGCCACACCGAGAGCAATCACACACAGCGGAACCGCGCGGACGAGCACCTCGCTCAGATGGCCCATTCTTGTCAGCGGAGTGATGATTATAGTATAGAACGTCTGTATGATGTCAGCTCCGAGTATGATGAGAATGAAGGAGGACAGGAGCAGTGTTGCAAGCACGGCAAGAAGGATGATCGAAAGCTTGTAGATTATCTTGAAATTCCTATTCATTGTCATCCTCCTCTTTCAGTCCGGCCATGAGAATACCGAGATTCTCCTTATTCGCCTCTCCGTGGTTGAGCACTTTCTGTATTCTGCCCTTATAGATTACGGCTATCCTGTCGGAAAGGTTCATAAGTTCCTCAAGTTCCTCTGAGATGAGAAGGATTCCTATTCCCTCCCTTCTCTTTTTAAGCAGCTCCTGATGTATGAACTCTATGGCACCCATATCAAGACCTCTGGTCGGATAGACCGCAAGGAGGAATTTAGGGGATCTGGTAAGCTCCCTGGCAAGAATCACTTTCTGTATGTTGCCGCCTGACAGGCTCCCCGCAGGAGTGTTCACACCGGGACAGCGTATGTCGAAAGAATCCCTGAGCCTCTCGGCGTTGTCGCTTACGGCCTTCCTGCTTATGATGCGGTGTTTCGCGAAAGGAGGCCTGTCACTGTCCTTGAGGATGAAATTCTCCCTGATTGAGAAAGAAGGGACAATACCTTCGACATTCCTCTCTTCAGGTATGTATCCCATACCCTGGCTGATGATGAATGATGCGCTTCTTCCTGCAATCTCCGTGCCGAAGAAGTTTATGCTGCCGCTTTCAACGCTTCTCAGTCCGTTGATCGCTTCTGCAAGCTCTCTCTGACCATTTCCCGATACACCGGCAAGACCTACAATCTCTCCCTGCTTCACATCAAGTGTGAAACCGTCAAGGGCAAGGAAGCCCCTGTCTGAGCGGACGCACAGGTTTCTGATGGAAAGCGCCTCTGCCCCGTTGAAATCATGCTCTTTGTTTTCTGGAAGCGTGATCTCATGTCCGGTCATCATCGCAGCAATCTGGCGGGATGAATAATCGTCCGTGCTGCCGGAGAAGACAACCTTGCCATGCCTGAGAATGGCAATCTTGTCACTCAGCGACTTGACTTCATTCAGCTTATGGGAAATGAAGATGATTGAAAGTTCATCCTTCATTCTCTTGAGAAGATCTATGAGCTCATCCGTCTCCTGCGGTGTCAATGCGCTTGTAGGTTCATCAAGTATGAGGAAACGTGCACCCAGACAGAGCGTTTTGACAAGTTCGACTCTCTGCTGCTCACCTACCGAAAGCTGCCAGACATATGCATCAGGATTTACGGCAAGCCCATAGTGCTGACTGACCTGCATGACCCTGTCCCTTACCATTGAAAGATCCAGGCGCAGAGGCTTCCATGCCTGTTTATAGCCGAGGGCAACGTTTTCCGTGACAGTCATGCCCGGAACCAGCATATACTGCTGATGCACCATGCCGAGCCCAGCCTTGAATGCATCATCGGGCCCTTTGAAATGCACCTCCTCTCCGTTTATGAATATTCTGCCTTCATCCTGCTGGTAAATACCCATCAGAATATTCATAAGCGTTGTCTTTCCCGCTCCGTTCTCTCCCACAAGGGCGAGAATCTCTCCTTCCTCAACACTCAGGCTGATGTGATCAGATGCCAGAACGCCCGGAAAGCGCTTTGTGATATCCTCCATCCTGAGTGATTTTATTCTTTCTTCCATAACACTCTCTAAAACACAGCGGGCACCCATGTCTCAAGGTGCCCGGTAATTTTCAAATGACAATCAGAGCTGAACGTCTGCCCAGTTGGAAAGAACGCCTGCCTGTGCAGTGAATTCTGCGATAGCCTCATCAACAGCACTTCTCATCTCGTCTGTGACAAGTGAGGAAAGCTCAGGGTTGTAATCGAATACGAAACCGCCGTTGTTGAAGTTCATCGGGATACATACGCCGCCAGTTACGCCTTCATCAAGACTTTCGATGAGACCGACAACGACTGCAGCATAGTTGTAGCTGGATGCCGCAACACACTTTGCCTGTCCTTCAGGAGTGTCGAGCTGTGCAAGGTCCTGGCCGAGCCAGAGCACGTCATCATACTCGGCACATGCTCTCAGAGCGCCGATTGCCTGCTGTGAAGCACCTGTAAGAACATCAGCACCGGCATTGATCTGCGTTGTTGCAAGCTCAGCGGACTTGACATAGTCAGAGAAGCTTCCGATGAATGCCATGTTGATATTCGCATCGGGATTTGCAGCCTCGACGCCGAGGACGAAGCCTCTTGCATAACGTGCAGCATCACCGCTGTCGACAGGACCTACGAAACCGATGTTGTTGTCCTTTGTGAGCATGCCTGCAAGAATACCGGACAGATAGCCTGTTTCCTCAGACTCAGGCATATAAGTGAAGACATTGTCGCCGACAATCTCGCTGGAAGTGCCGAAAGCGAATGAAACATCAGGGAATTCCGCAGCAAGATCAGTGACCATGTTCTTGTACTGTGCGCCATGGGCGATGATAAGATCAAAGCCGTCGGCAATGTACTGTCTTGCGATTGACTCGGAGTCGACTGTGGTCATCTTCTCGGAATACTCATAGTGGATCTTGCCGGGAAGCTGTTCCTGTGCAGCAAGAATACCGTCATGCATTGACTGGCACCAGCCTTTATCATCAATTGTGTTCTCGATGATAAGAGCAACCTTGTACTGACCGTCATCAGCACCTGCAGCCTCTTCACCTGCACCGCCGGCAAAGACGGCAAGAGGAGCAGCCATTAAAAGTACAACTAGAAAAAGAACAAGCTTCTTCATCATTATGCCTCCTGTAATTTTATATACCTGATCTGGTATTTCTACCCTCATTATTAAATCTATATCAGGGATTTGTCAAAACAATATTGACAAAATTCGCAATAATGCACTCCCAAAATTTTTGTTTTTCATAAATTTTTTATTTTAAAATATATGAAATAATAAAAATTTAACTTTCAGATATATTTTTTAAACTTTTTACTAAATTTTTTCAAAACATGCGCGCCATCATCTCATTCCATCCGCAATGCGCCCTGCAACGGCTATTCCGTCAAGTGCGGCGGAAACGATGCCTCCGGCGTAACCTGCACCCTCCCCGCATGGATAGAGGCCATCGACCTGACAGAAATTCTCATCACGCAGTATTCTCACAGGACTGCTGGTACGGGTCTCCGGAGCAATGAGAAGAGCCTCGTCCGTAAGAAAACGGCCGCGGCTCATGCGCACGAAGTCCTCAATACCACTCCTCAGACTCCCGGCAATGAGAGAAGGAAGCACTTCATCCATCCGCATCATCTCCAGACCGGGTATGTAAGAAGAACGCGGCAGGGAGGAAGAAAGCCTGTTTTGGAGGAAATCCGTCATTCTCTGTGCAGGCGCCCTGAAACCGGGATTATAGCATTTCCTTTCAATATCAGTGATATACCTGAGCATCGCAAATGCATCCTGATGTTCCAGATCCGATACCCTCAGCTGTACGACAATACCGCTGTTTGCCCAGAAACTGCCACGCGCTGAAGGTGACATGCCGTTGACGGCAAGATGACCGTCTTCGGTTGCTGCAGGAACGACGATACCGCCGGGGCACATGCAGAAGGAATATACTCCGCGCCCTGATGTCTGCGTCACGAATTTGTAACTTGCAGCCGGAAGATACTTTCCCCTTCCTTCCGTGCTGTGGTACTGCATCCGGTCTATGAGTGCCTGCGGATGCTCAAGCCTCACTCCGATTGCCACATCCTTTGCTTCCAGAGCAAAACCGTCTTTCTGCAGGAATGAATACACATCTCCTGCACTGTGACCGGTTGCCAGTATGACAGGACCGTGAAATACCCGGCCGTCCGCACATGTCACTCCTGTAACCTTTTCATCCTTCCTGAGCAGAGAGACAACTCTGGTTCTCAGATGAACCTCTCCTCCGTATTTTTCTATTGTTTTCCTTATATTCTCAACCACGGAAGGAAGCTTGTCGCTTCCGATATGCGGGTGCGCGTCGCTCAGTATTTCATTTGAGGCACCGTGCTGAACGAGAAGCGCGAGCACTTTGGAGACATCGCCTCTCTTGACGGACCTGGTGAAAAGCTTTCCATCCGAAAAGGCACCTGCCCCGCCCAGACCGAATGCATAGTTTGACTCGCAGTCAAGACGGCCTTCCCTGTTGAGAACGGCAAGATCCCTTTTTCTTTCTCCTGATCCCTTACCCCTTTCAATGACCACAGGCTTCAATCCCTTCTCAAGCAGCGTAAGGGAAGCAAAAAGCCCTGCAGGTCCTGCACCGACAACGATGACAGGAGGCGCATCTTCAACGGATCTGAAAGACACCGGAGAGAAAACAGGTTTTTCCTCTTCATCAATGAATACACGGACCCTTGCGTTTATCCTGATGTCCTTTCTTCTGGAATCAATTGATTTTCTCAAATACACCGCAGATGTCACATTTTCAGCCTTAATACCGCATTTTGCCGCGCATTTCTTCCTGAGCAGTTCTTTTTCATAAGCCTCCTGAGGAGAGAGGCAGAGGTCTATATCCTTGATCATGGATTAAAGAATAGCTTGTATGAGGCCTGTCAATCAATTAGAATGCATTTCTGATGAACGTACTCTCAGTTGAAAATCTTTCTAAGACAGTTGATGACAGACCGCTTTTTGAAAACGTGACACTGGGTCTGGATGAAGGAGAGAAAGCCGGCATAGTCGGCATGAACGGAGCCGGCAAAACCAGCTTCATCCACACTCTGACAGGACTCCTGCATCCTGACGAAGGCAGAATAAGCATAAGCAGCTCCGTCTTCATGGAAACACTCGAGCAGAACGTCTCATCAGAGGATGATGCCACAATAGGAAGCTACCTTTATGAATCAGGCTGCTGGAAGATCCGTCTGCTGAATGATTACAACAGCGCAGTGGAAAAAGGTTACGTCAGAACGTATCAGCATCTTATGGGAGAGATTGAAAAGAATGACCTGTGGGATATTGAGAATGACTATAAGGCACGCCTGACACAGTTCGGCCTGAGGCTGCCGATGGAAACGCCGATGAAGGATCTCTCGGGAGGAGAGAGGAAAAAGGCCGCAATCGCACGTCTTTTCGCACTCAAACCCGGCATAATGCTGCTGGATGAGCCTACGAATCATCTTGACATAAAGACGATTGAACTGCTTGAGAGCGAGCTGAGAAGCAGCAATGCAGCAGTCATAATCGTCACTCATGACAGATACATCCTGAATTCGGTATGCACGACAATCTGGGAACTTGACAGAGGAACAGTCTACCGTCATCCGGGAAACTACGAAGCCTATCTTGAACGCAGAGCCGAGAGAATAAGCATGATGCAGAAAGAACAGGACCGCCTTGCATCGATCCTGCGCCGCGAGCTTGTCTGGCTGGAGAGAGGACCTCAGGCAAGAACAGGAAAGGACAAGAACAGGAAAGAGAGGATCGAGAACATGCTCGCATCTGTCCATAACGTTCAGGATGCAAGACAGACTGGTTTCTCTTCTCTTGACAGAAGGCTCGGTAAGACAATTCTTGAAATCGACAATATTTCAAAATCATATGAAGGAAAATGTTTTTTCAGAAATTTCTCGTATTCTTTCAAGAAAGGGGACAAGATAGGCATTGTCGGCGACAACGGCTGCGGGAAGTCCACGTTCCTCGATATAATTGCCGGGCTTGAGACGCCTGATGAAGGAAAAGTCGTAAAAGGTGTCAACACATATTTTGCATATTATGATCAGATGAGCCGTACGCTTGATACAAAGAAAAGCGCAATTGAATTCATAGAAGAGCTTGGAAGCCGCATAAATTTTGCCGGAACTGAAATGAGCGCACAGCAGTTGCTGGAACTTTTCGGCTTTTCAAGGGAGAAAAGCAGAACAAGTCTTTCCGTTTTCTCGGGCGGAGAGAAAAGAAGAATATATCTCATTTCAAAAATTGTTCAAAATCCCAATTTTCTGATCCTCGATGAGCCGACAAATGACCTGGATATAAAGACGATGGAGAATCTGGAAGAGTATATCTCGGCTTTCAGCGGCTGCACGCTCATTGTCTCTCATGACAGAGCTTTTCTCAACTGCACCTGCACTTCCCTTTTCGTTTTTGACAACTCAATGATACTTAATGTCCCCACAACATACAGCCAGTGGAAAAAGGATAATGATATCCCTCCGCTGCAGGTCAGAAGTGAAACCAGGAGGACAGAAGATAAACCCAGAAGGGAGAAAAAAGGACTGTCATTCAAAGAACAGAAGGAATTCGATTCCCTGGAAGGGGAAATAACCAGGCTGGAAGAATACAAGGGAAAACTTGAGGCAAGTTTCTCAACTGCGCAGATAACTGAAGACGGGACTCTTCAGGAGCGAAATGAAAAATATACCAGAGTCTGTGAGGAAATAGAAGAAAAAACGCAGCGCTACTTCTTTCTTGCAGAGAAAATATGATTGCACATAAAAAAGCTCCTGACAGATTTTTCACACGTCAGGAGCCATAGCGGATACAGATCAGTTAAAGATCAGCTTTCCACAATCCGTGAAGATTGCAATAGGCATAGACAGCTTTTGCCTTGTCGCTCGGGCTGAGTGCAAACACCACTTCCGGCTTGTCTCCGGCCTTGAGACTCTTTCTCTGTCCGCCTTCCTCTGTTTCAAGATATACCCACTGAATGAGATGCTCTTCTGTCATCGGATGCAGAGTTGAGCCGATCTGGACTGTAATGAGATTGCCTTCAGCAGATGCAACCGGAATGTGCTTTTCTGTAGCAGCTTCGGTTGTATTGGGAACAAGCTCAGCCATTTTCTCGCCGCAGCAGACAACCGGCACGCCCTTGTCTTGGATCTTACCGATGATGTTCTTGCAGTGATTGCAGATGTAGAATTTCATATTTCTTCTCCTTACATTATTCTTTTTTATCCTCAATCTCGCTGATGACCTGTGCATCAGTCTTGATCGGTATGAGTTTTTTTATGAAAGCCTGTACCCCGACATAAGTCTTCTCAAACTCCTCCTCGCTTTCCTTGAGTGCGGCCTGCCATGCGGCACCGAATCCGGGACTGTTGATTATGAGCCTGTCAACAGCAGTCTGATAGACATTGAGCCGCTGCAGTTCCTTTCTGCCGGGTTTCTGGGAATAGGTCTGAACTGTGATGCGGAGATTCTCATTGGCTTTCCTGAGATCCTCATTTTCCTTCTTGAGTTTGTTGACACCCTCGCTTTCCAGTTCCATCCTGTCAGTAAGCATCTGCTTATAGCGTGCCACTTCCCTGTCCGCCTGATTCTTCTGATTTTTAAGCCTGACTGCCATCACCATGAAAACCAGAAGACCGGCTATCAAGGCAGATGCAAGACAATACAATACCTGTGCCATACCTGAACCTCATTTAATAAAATACTATATTATTCACCCTTAGACAAGAGAAAACACAGGTTCAAACACTAATGAAAAATGTCAGCAAAATATTACAGTACAATAAATTAAAAAAATGCCCGAAATGGGTTTCGAACCCATACGACCTTGCGGTCAAGGGATTTTAAGTCCCTTGCGTCTACCAATTCCGCCATTCGGGCATGACTGCTGTGAAAACAGAACAGAGGCTATGATACACACTTTATAACGCTAAGTCAATTTCATGACGTGAAATGAATGTCTTTGCAAATTCTCACCCGGACAATGATTTCATCTTAACCGCCGTATAACGCAATCTGTATAAATTTGAGATTGATTTTAATTTATATACCGTTTTAGGTTTATTATTTTTTAATAAGATAAAATATTTTCATGTCTTTGCAAATGGCAGGCAGGAATGTATCATATCTGCATGAGTTATTTCGACACGCATTTTCACCTGACTGCAATGATGGATAAAGGAATTGACCTTGACACTCTCAGAGGAATTGAGGGAATGGATATCGGATGCGATCCCGGCGATATCGTACGCCGTATTGAAGTGATCAGCAAATTTCCTTCCCTGTATTTCTCAGTCGGAGCGGATCCGGGGACAGCTGAATCTGAAAGAAAAGCATCGGAAATTGCCGCGCAGATAAAAAAAGAGGCGGAAGAATACAAAGCGTATTTCATCGGTGAAATCGGTCTTGATTATTACTGGAATTACGGACCGGAGGGGAAAATGGAGGATGTATTCGCCATGCAGCTTGATATTGCGGATGAGCTGAATCTTCCCGTTGCAATCCATACAAGAAATGCGGATGTCAAAACGCTGGAAATACTTTCATCCCACAGAAACGAAAAGCGCGGCCTCATTCACTGTTTCTCATCCGGCATAAAAACGGCAAAAGCTTTCCTCGACCTTGGCTTCTGCATCTCATTTGCAGGGAATGTGACCTACAAATCAAGTGATGAACTGAGAGCAGTTGCCGCATACACTCCTCTTGAGTGCATCCTGCTTGAAACAGACTCGCCATACCTTTCACCTGTTCCGATGAGAGGAAAAACAAACACACCCCTGAATATTGAATATACTTACAAGACAATTGCTGAAATCAAGAAGATAAGCAGTGAAGAACTAAATGAGATTGTCAAGGAAAACTTCAAAAGAATTCTTGAACTCTGAATACATATACGGAGCAGTGATGATTCCTTCTGTTTCTTCATCGAGAAGAAATCTTGTCATCTGCGTGAAATCATACCCGACAGTGTCGGCTCTCTGACCTGACTCAAAAGCTTTCTGATAAATACTGTCTACAATATATGTGCAGCCATCATCAAGCTGCAGAAGCTCGGAAGTTTTTGACGGATCATAGATTATCAGGGTCTGTACACCGTTTGCAGCCAGTTCGGAAGAAAGGGTTTCGGCGGCAACACGGCTCAGAGTTTCATCATAACCGAAAGAAGGAATTGATTCAGGAGCAAGAGAGGCAAGTTCACTTTCCTCATAATCGCTTTCATCATATATGAGTGCAGGAAGCAATGCATCCATACCGGCATTCTCATATGCAAGATTCCACTGCGCCTGGATATCATCTGAGAATACAACATCAAAATAATCGGAAGCCTCTGCGTCGCTGATACCGAAACAGGCACTTCTCACACCGGATGAAGCGCCGTCTCTGATGAGAAAAAGCGCAGCAGATGGAGAGTATATTGCCGCATCCGCATCATCCAGTTTCTCAGGATATACGCTTACGGTGCATCTGTACGGCGCAAGAATCCCTCTCTCAGGAAGGCTGCTGTATAAATACTCATCATATCTGCTTACAACGAAATTGATCCTGTCAAGCGAGAAATAACGGATGAGAAGAAGCGCTGCGGCAATAACTGCCGCCGATATTACCGACTTTAACAGCAGATGTTTCCTTTTCATTGCGCTTCATGATAAATGAAAGGAATACCGTACAGCAAGTCTCAATTGACGAAGAGCAAACTAAAAACTAGAATAATTCACGAAATAATTATCAGGAGGAAAAATCCTATGATCAGCTACAAGGACTTAGGTCTTGTCAACACCCGTGACATGTTCGCAAAGGCAATCAAGGGTGGTTATGCAATTCCTGCATACAACTTCAACAACATGGAGCAGATGCAGGCAATCGTTCAGGCTTGTGTTGCAACAAAGAGCCCTGTCATTCTTCAGGTCTCACGCGGTGCACGTGACTATGCTAATATCAACCTTCTGCGCAATATGGCAAGAGGTGTTGTCGAATATGCACACGAACTCGGCTGCGATATCCCAATAGTGCTTCACCTTGACCACGGTGATTCATTTGAAACATGCAAGGACTGCATCGACAATGGTTTCTCATCAGTCATGATCGACGGTTCAAGCCTTCCATACGAAAAGAACGTGGAAGTCACAAAGAAAGTTGTTGATTACGCTCACCAGTTCGACGTGACAGTTGAAGGCGAGCTCGGAGTTCTCGCCGGTATTGAGGATGAGGTTGCTTCTGAAGTGACTCACTACACAAGGCCGGAAGAAGTTGAGGACTTCGTTTCAAAGACAGGTGTTGACTCACTTGCAATCTCAATCGGAACAAGCCACGGTGCAAACAAGTTCAAGCCGGAGCAGTGCACAAGAAACGCAGACGGCATCCTCATTCCGCCACCGCTCCGCTTCGACATCCTCAAGGAAGTCGAGAAGAGACTTCCGGGCTTCCCGATCGTACTGCACGGCTCATCATCAGTTCCTCAGGAATATGTAAAGATGATCAATGAGCACGGTGGAAAGCTCAAGGACAGCGTCGGAATTCCTGAAGAGCAGCTCAGAGAAGCAGCAAAGTCCGCAGTATGCAAGATCAACATCGACTCTGACGGACGCCTTGCAATGACAGGAACCATCAGAAGAATCTTCGATGAGAAGCCTGCTGAATTCGATCCGAGAAAGTACCTCGGACCTGCCCGTGACGCTCTCAAAGAGATGTACATGAGAAAGAACATCGATGTTCTCGGTTCTGCAGGACACGCACTTGACTGATATGTCACTGTGAATTCTGATATTCATCCCGGGCATGTGATTTGTCCGGGATTTTTCATTTTTAGTCTTTTTTTGAAGGAAATGTTCCTTAAACATTTTGACAGTAAACTGTTACCTGTGCTATATTCCTCAGTTGTGGGCAACCGCAAAACTTGAAATTCAGAAAAAGCCACAGGGGTGGTTACAGGGAGTTTAATTGGCTACTAGGGATTTACGCGTTAACAGGCAGATTCGTGCACATGAAGTGCGACTCATTGATGAGAATGGCGAACAGAAAGGAGTTATGAAAACATTTGATGCCATTCACATGGCAGAGGAAGCAGGACTTGATTTAGTTGAAGTGTCTCCGAATGCAAATCCTCCGGTCTGTAAGATTCTGGATTTCGGGAAATACCGCTACGAACTGGAAAAGAAACAGAGGGATGCAAAGAAAAACCAGGCTGTAATAAAGGTCAAGGAAATAAGGATGCAGCCCAAAATCGACAAGCATGACCTTGAGACAAAGAGCAAGTTCATTGCAGAATTCCTCACTGAGGGCAACAAAGTGAAGGTTTCGATACGTTTCCGCGGCCGTGAACTGGCACACCCTGAGCTCGGAAAAGATGTTCTCGACAGGATACTTGAGATTCTGAGTGAAAATGGTGTACAGTATAATCTTGATAAGGGTGCGTTCATGGAAGGCAAGATGATGAGCATGTTCGTCTCCCCTGTCAAGAATCAGAAGAAATAAGAGCCGTACGGCTTTTATATAACGTAACTTCAGGGGTTCTTGTTCCCTGCGGTGCGATAAGGATGGGTAGTAAAATGCCAAAGATGAAAACAAGAAAGAGTGCTGCAAAGCGCTACAGGGTTACCGGTTCTGGCAAGGTGGCTTACAAGAAGATGGGCCTCCGCCATATTCTCACAAAGAAGAGTTCAAAGCGTAAGATGAATCTTAGACATGCTGGAATCTTAAAAGACGTGGAAGCAAAGAGAGCAAAGTCAATGCTTCCTTATGCATAAGGAGTGAGAAAAAAATGCCAAGAGCAGTTGACGGAACAAAACACAAGGACAGAAGAAAGAAAATTCTCGACCAGGCTAAAGGCTATTTCGGTCGCAGAAGCACCAATTACCGCGTTGCAAAGGATGCAGTTGCAAAGGCAGGCCAGTACGCTTACCGCGGCAGAAAAGAGAGAAAGAGAGATTTCAGAAAGCTCTGGATTGCACGTATCAGTGCGGCTGTTCAGGCTGAGGGTCTCAACTACTCCCAGTTCATGCATGGTCTGAAGCTTGCCAACATTGACCTTAACAGAAAGGCTCTTTCTAACATGGCAATTGAAGACAAGGTTGCATTCAGCGCACTCGTTGCACAGGTAAAGGCAGTTCTCGCATAAGCGAAACCAAAAGGAGGTGGTTATGTCTTTAATTGAAAGCAGTAAACTTCTTGAACAGCGTGTCAAGAAAGCAATCAGTCTGATCAACAAACTCAGGGCTGACAACACGGAGCTGACAGAGCGACTCAATCTGGTCAACAACCATAACGAGGAGCTTCAGGAACTCTTAAGCAAGACAAGTGCAGATACTGCTGTGATTGAAGAAGCAATCACCTCTGCTCTCGAATCTCTCGACAGTCTCAATCTGGACGATATGGGAGATTTCGGAACTCTCGATTCTGCCGAACTCGCCGAAGCCGAAGACTTCACTCTCAACGGAGAAGGTCAGGAGCTCGATACATTCGAGGACGAGAATATCTGAGTCCAAAACACAAGACTTTAAGGATGGGTTCTTCTTCCCATCCTTTTTTTTGTATTCATGTGAGGGCCAGCTCATATCCGGCTTCATCAAGAAAACGGTGCTCATCAATCATCTCATGCCAGATTCCAGCTGCCTTTCTGAAGCCGTATTTCTCATACAGTCTTACTGCCATCCCGTTTGACACATCAACAAACAGCCGCAGGACATCATGCCCCGTCTTTCCGGCAAGTCTGACAGCTTCATCCAGCAGAACACTTCCACATCCTCTTCCACGGTATTCTGCCGCCACTGCAAGTTTCTCGATATAGACAGGTTTCCTGCCAGAAAGATTCCAGGTGACTTCCCCTGCACCTTTGTTCTCATCTTTCAAAGAGAAAGCACCTGCAAAACATTTCTCATCACACAGAATATAAAGGCATCCTGTCTGGATATCTTCCTCAAGAAAACTGCATGGATAGACATCATTCCAGACATCCAAGCCGGAGTCTTTCATATTTTTCACGACTTTGCCGTACATTGCCTTCAGATCATCAAGATCAGATATTTCAGCCACTCTCAGTCTCATTTTCCCTCTCAAAGGCGCAGCTATATGTTCTCTCGCAGTATAAAATATAACTGAATTCATATCGTTTATAAATAATTTAAATATGGTAATTCAATAATAATCATTACAGCAATCTGTTTTCCTGCCATGCGCTGTCAATCAGCTTCCCGCCGTCATAAAATCTTTCATCATTCTCATCGATACTTCTGATCACACGGCATGGATTTCCATAGGCCAGAACAGATGAAGGAATGTCTTTCGTCACGACAGAACCGGCACCGATCACACAGTTGTCTCCGATACTCACACCGGGAAGAACCGTGACAGCAGCACCGATGAAACAATTGTTGCCGATATGCACAGGCTTGTTGTACTGCGCTCCTTTTTGACGCAGCGATGGAGAAAGAGGATGAGTGGCAGTTGCAATTGTAACGTTCGGGCCCAGCATTGTGTGCTCGCCTATGAAAATGTAAGTGTCATCAACAAGTGTCAGGTTGAAATTCGCATAGCTGCCGTCACCAAAATGAACGAATTTACCGGCTCAGTTTGCCTGAAAGGAATTTCAATATAAGCATTTTTACCGAAATATTCGAACATTACCCTGAGCTTTTTTTCCCTCAGTTCGAAATCAGCAGGATCTGTATCATTGTAATCCTTCAGCATGCGCAAACGTTCTTTCTGCTCCTGCATTATCCCATCATCATTAGGGTTGTAAATTTTCCCGCTGTGAAGAATGTCTGTTTTGCTCATACTGTCCATTATAAGGCAGAAAACCAGTTTACAAGACTCTTTTTTTATGATTTATATTAATCATAGGGCAGATGCATAGGTCTCTTGGCTCAAACTTAAAATTACGGAGACCGGTGAATAGAAGGACTGAATTGCTCCTACCTCTTTACAATGTTTAAAGGAACAGAAAATCCTGCTCAACTAGGCCTCCCCCTTGAACACACAGGTTCAAGAGTACGCAGTCTGCCCGTCTTATTTTTTAAACTGCAAGGCAAAACATTTTCCACTGTCCATCCCGGACATCCGTTCAGAAGCACTGCTTTTCTTTTCTTCTTTTCAATTATGTTTTTTCTATATATACTTCACTCTTGCAATGAGTAAATTAGATACAATCCAATTCATAAGTCTTCCCAAAAGCATGGAAGAGAAAATAACAGGTTTCAAAATTGACAGTTCAATCCCGATTCCGGTCCAGCTGAAAGAAGGACAGGAGCAGCTCAGGGCCGAAGATGTTACAATAGAGTCCATATGTGCGGGCATGCTTGTGGTCATCGCATACAGGGAGAATGACAAGAATTTCAATTATTACAGGAATTTCGTTCTTGCCTGTCAGCCGGATGCGGTGCAGGAACTCAATGCCGCTGCAATCACAAAGGAAAAGCAGAAGGACTATCCTTTTGCTGAACAGCTGTTTCTGACTGTATATCATATGCTGCCGCAGAGTGCCAGCTGCATAAATCTTGCAACCCTGTATTCGTCATGGGCTGTCTATGAAGCCGATGCGAAAGATGAGAAAGCGGAAGATTTCTATCTGACAAAATGCCTGAATACACTGGAAGACGGGCTTGAGCGGTTCGGAGAGAATGAGGATATTCTGTGTGAGCTGGGTTCGTTCCACACATATCTTGGCAATCTTGAAACCGCGCAGGACTATCTTGAGCGTTACATGAAAGTTGCCGAAGAAGGTGAGAAAAAGCAGAAAATGAAGAAAATGCTGCGCGATGTCACCTTCCGCCTTGATTCAGATCAGGAGATCAAGCAGGCCTATGATTTCATGATGCTCAATGAAGAGGACAAAGCCCTGGAAGTAATAGAAAAATTCATAAGCAAGAATCCCAGGATATGGCACGGGTACTTCATCAAGGGATGGGCATTGAGAAAACTCAAAAGATATGCAGAAGCGGAAGAAGCCCTTCTCAAGTGCATTTCCTGCGGCGAGTCCAACGCAGATATCTACAACGAACTCTCAATCTGTGCTCTTGAAAAAGGCAACAGGGAACTTGCGAAAAGCTATCTTGATGCCGCTGTCGACCTTGACGGAGAGAATCTCACACTGGCCTCGAACCTGGCGTTCCTTCATCTGATGGATGAGGACTGGGATCTGGCGAAAGAATGGATTGAGAAATGCCGCATCCTCGCACCGGAAGACAGACAGGTGCAGTCAATGATGAAGGAGTACACCGAGAAAACCGGAGAAGAATTCGGTCCGGTGATAAGAGAAGAATATGTTCATGATCCTGAAGGAAAGGAAAAAGACCATGAGCACCACCATCACCATCATGAACATGGAGAGCACTGCAATCATGATCATGCTGAAGATGCTGAAGAGGATGAAGACGAATGAAGTATTTATCGCACAGTGAGGATGAGACTCAGAAAATCGGATATGAAGTCGCTGAAAAGATAAAGAAAGGCGATGTAATATCGCTTACGGGCTCTCTTGGTGCCGGAAAGACTGTTTTCGCAAAAGGATTTGCAAAACAGCTCGGAATCGAGGAGGCTATTGTAAGCCCCACCTTCACTCTTGTTCAGGAATATGATGGAAGAGAGAAGATGTATCATCTGGATCTTTACCGTCTCAGCGGTGAAGACGAATTCGAGTCAATGGGCGGTGAGGATTTTCTTTACAGCGACGGTGTCACGCTGATCGAATGGAGCGAGAAAATAGAATCAATGCTTCCGGATGATACAATTTATGTGAGGATCACGATCAATGAGGATCTGACGAGGACCATTGAGATCACGGGAGGAATATATGGCTGAAATCAGGAACATACTTGCCTGCGACACATCCACATCCACCCTACACATCGCATTGAAATGTGAAGAGGGATTCGAGGAGCGCATGATAGCAGGCGGCTTCCAGCATTCAGAGGATCTTCTTCAGGAAATAACATACATGCTTGAGCGCAGAAACCTTAAAGTGGCTGATCTGGATCTGCTTGTCTGTACAAGAGGACCGGGATCATTCACCTCCCTGCGCATCGCAATGGCTACTTTGAAAGGTTTTTCTCTTGCAAAGAACATCCCTCTCGTATCGGTTCCGACACTTGAGGCTGTTGCCGGCGCATACATGATTCCCGACGTGCTTACGCTTGCCGTGCTTGATGCCAAGAAGAAAAGATACTATCTCGGCCTGTACAGAAACGGAAAAAAGGAAGGAGAAAACATTGACGGCAATGTGGAAGACATCCTGCCTCTCATTGAAAAGGAAAAAAACCTAGCACTCACAGGTCCCGATGCCGGAAAATTCAGCTGCCAGATAAAAGAACACCTTCCGTCATTGAATATTATCATGGACAGTATAAGCATACGGCCGCTTGGCAGAGTGCTTATCGAAATGGGAATAAGACAGTTTGAGGAAGAAGGTCCGGATGACATCGGAACCGGTCCTGTCTACATAAGACGCAGTGATGCCGAAGAAGCTCTGCTTGCAAAGGAGAAGAACAGACAATGAATTCATCATATGACATAGTTGTCATCGGAGCCGGAGCCGCAGGACTGTCTGCTGCCGGCTATGCAGCCCGTGCAGGATACTCCACTCTCGCACTTGATGCAGCTGCACCCGGAGGCCAGCTGCTTTTCATTGACACAATCGAGAACTACCCCGGCAGGGAAAGTGTTTCAGGCTTCACTCTTGCCGAGGAAATGGAGAAGCAGGCACTCTCCTTCGGAGTTGAAATTGAATACAGCGAAGTCTCATCCGTTTCAAAAGCAGATGAAGGTTTCACTGTCACAACCGCAGACGGAGATGTGAATGCAAAAGCCGTAATCCTGGCAATGGGGGCAAAGCACAGACATCTTGATGTTCCGGGAGAAAGTGATTACGAAGGCAGAGGAGTAAGTTACTGCGCCACATGCGACGGACCTTTCTTCAGGGACAAGACCGTGACTGTCGTGGGAGGCGGAGACACAGCCCTCACTGATGCGCTCTATCTTTCAAAGCTTTGCAGCAAGGTTTATCTGGTGCACAGGAGAAACGAATTCAGGGCGCAGAAAGTCCTTCAGGACAGAGTCAGGGCCTGCAGCAATATTGAAATCGTAACTCCCCACACAGTGAAACAGATCAACGGGGACGGCAGCAAAGTCACCTCCGTGACCCTTGATGACGGTACGGCCCTCACCTGCGACGGCATATTCATCTTCACCGGTATAATTCCGTCAAGCGGCATTGTGAAAGACCTTGTCGAACTTGACAGTCAGGGTTTCATAGTGACAGATGCAAAAATGGAAACAAGCCTGCCCGGCATATTTGCATGCGGAGATGTCAGGACAACTCCGTTCCGCCAGGTTGTCACTGCTGCAGGGGACGGTGCAATCGCCGCACATGGAGCGGATGAATACATTTCCGGTCTTTGACGGAAAGTCCTGAAAACCACTTATGAATATGTTCAGAAAAGAGGCCTGGGAGCCTCTTTTCTTCTTGACTTGAGAGCTCTTGTGAGTTGTAATTAGACATATGAAAATCTTGATGCTCACATCTGAAACAGTCCCATTCTCCAAATCAGGAGGACTTGCGGATGTTGTCGGAGCATTATCCGGCGCGCTCTCTTCAAATAACGAAGTGAGCATCGTCATGCCCCTTTACGGTTCCATAAATGCATCAGGATTCACAGAGCATGGTGAATATGAAATCAAGATGCTGGACAGAACGGAAACGGTGAAAATTCTCTCCAGAAAAGTCGAGAATGTGACATATCTTGCACTCTGCCACCCTCTTTATACACAGAGGAACGGAATATACGGAGATTCTTCATTTTCGCCATACAGCGACAATTTCTACCGTTACGCACTGATGTGCAAGACAGCCGTGAAAATAGCAGAAGACATGCATGCAGACATACTTCACTGCCATGACTGGACAGCAGGACTTGCATGCTACCTTGCAAAGGAAAGCAGACTGGATTGTAAAACGGTATTTACAATACATAACCTCGCCTATATGGGAGAATTCCCGCGTTATGATGCGCTTTCAGCCTCATTCAGGCCGACCGGTAAAATGCTTTCCGGCACCGGTCTCACAAAATGCTTCAACATGCTGAAGACAGGAGTGGAATATGCTGATGCCATCACCACTGTCAGTCCCACATATGCAGGGGAAATCCAGACAAGGGAGCAAGGCTGCGGCATCGATGACCTGCTCAGAAGCAGGAACTCAAGACTGTACGGTATCATAAACGGAATTGATACAGAAGAATGGAATCCGGAAACCGATGCTTTCTTCAAAGACCATTTCAGCATCAGTGATCTGAGCGGAAAGGCAAAGCTCAAGGAAAGAGCCCAGATCCAGTTCGGTCTCAACGTCGAACCGGAAAAGCCATTGATCGCAATGATCTCAAGGCTTGCCGAGCAGAAAGGTTTCGGTCCCCTTCTTGAAGGTTCTCCTTGTGCACTTGAGCAGATTCTCTCCTCAAACCGCTGTCAGTTCATCATCATAGGAACAGGCGACAAGAGATACGAGACAAAGCTGAAAGACATTGCGATGAAATACAAGAACATTTCTGTCAACATAGTGTTCTCGCAGGCATTGTCACATCTTGTAGAGGCGGCTTCGGATTTCTTCCTCATGCCTAGCAAATATGAGCCGTGCGGCCTGAATCAGATGTACTCTCTCAGATACGGTACGCTTCCCATCGCTCACAGGACAGGGGGCCTGAACGACACGATCCATGACATCAGCGAAGGAAAAGACAAGGCAGACGGTTTCCTTTTCAGCAATGTCTACTCAGATGAGATCGTGGATACGGTGAACAGAGCTGTAGAATTCTACTACAGCGACAAGGAAGGAATGAAGGCCTGCATGCTCAACGGCATGAAGGAAGACTTCTCCTGGACCAAATCCGCGCAACAATATGAAGAAATATATAGAAAAACTTTAGGAGGAAACCAATTATGAGTCAAAAAGGAAAGAAAGTCATCGCCATCATTCTGGGCGGAGGCAGAGGCACGAGACTTTATCCGCTTACCATGGACAGATCCAAGCCAGCTGTTCCTTTTGCCGGCAAGTACCGTCTCGTCGATATCCCTATCTCCAACTGTCTCAACAGCGGAGTGAACAAGATTTATGTTCTGACACAGTTCAATACTGCATCACTTCATAACCACATCGTCAACACATACCAGTTCGACCAGTTCTCCGGCGGATTCGTTGAAATACTCGCTGCCGAGCAGACATATGCTTCTGAAAGCTGGTATCAGGGAACTGCTGACGCAGTCAGAAAGAACCTCAAGCATTTCTCTGACCATGAGGCTGATTACTACATCATTCTTTCAGGTGACCAGCTGTACAGCATGGATTTCCAGCTCATGCTCGACCGCCATATCAAGGCAGGTGCAGATCTCACGATTGCAGCAAAACCGATCAGCAGACAGCAGGCAACGGGACTTGGAATCATCGGAGCTGATGAGAACGGCATGATCAAGGCATTCTATGAAAAGCCGGCTCCGGACATGGACATCTCACAGTACAAGGTTCCGAACAAGCTGATGCAGGATCAGCTCAAGCAGGATGTGAGTGCTTCAAACGAATATCTTGCATCAATGGGTATCTATATCTTCAACGCAAAGGTCATGGAAGAAGTACTCAACAATGATGAGACAGACTTCGGCAAGGAAATCATTCCCGAAGTCATTAAGACCCGTCCGGTTGCAGCATATCTCTTTGACGACTTCTGGGAAGATATCGGAACGATCAAGGCATTCTATGAGACAAACCTCAACCTCGCCTCCATCAATCCGAGCTTCAACTTCTATAATGAGGAAATGCCCATCTATACGCACCGCCGCCACCTGCCGGCAACCAAGATGAACTTCTGCAACATCTCCTACTCTCTTGCAAGCGAAGGCTCAATCATCACAAATGCATATATCGTGAACTCGATTGTAGGTGTCAGAACCATCATCGAGTCCGGTGCATCGCTTGACGGTGTATACTGCATGGGTGCCAGCCGCTACGAAACAGAAGAAGAGAAGATCGAGAATGCACGTAAAGGTATCCCGAATATCGGTATCGGAAAGGGAACCATTATCAGAAAGGCAATCATCGACCAGAATGTGAGAATCGGTGACGGCTGCAGAATCGGTATTGATGACATCCCGCGTCCAGAAGGCGACTATGAGATGTATTCAGTTCATGACGGCATCATCGTCATCAACAAGAATGCAGTCATCAAGAACGGCACTGTAATGTAAACCGTCTTCATCACTCTTGTGCTGCCGGATTTTATTCCGGCAGTCTTTTTATAAAAAAATCTGCTTCCTCTTTTTCAGGAAGCAGATTGACAGTCAGGATAAAAGGATAATCAGCAGATCTTGTGAACCCAGCCAGCAGGGCCTTCAATCTCACCCATCTGGATACCGGTGATTGTCTCTCTGAGCTTTGTGAGAACCGGTCCCATCTCATCCATGCCGCTTGGAATCATGATATCCTTTTCCTTCGTATGAATGAGGCCGACAGGGCTTATTACAGCTGCAGTGCCGCACAGTCCGCATTCACTGAAAGATGTGATCTCGTCAAATCTTACAGGACGCTCCTCAACTTCAAGACCAAGATAATCTTTTGCTATTACAGTAAGAGACCTTCTCGTGATTGAAGGCAGGATTGAGTCAGACTTCGGAGTCACGACCTTCTTTCCGTCTGCTGAGACAAACAGGAAGTTGGCACCTCCTGTCTCCTCAACGTATGTTCTCGTTGCTGCATCAAGATACATGTTCTCGCTGTATCCCTGCTTATGAGCATATTCACCCGGATAGAGACTCATTGCATAGTTGAGACCCGCCTTTATGTTTCCGGTTCCATGCGGTGCGGCTCTGTCAAAATCGGAAAGCATGATCCTGATAGGTTTGATGCCGCCTTTGAAATAAGGTCCTACGGGAGTACAGAACATCCTGAATTCATATGATGGGGACGGTGCCACCCCGATAACCGGTCCGCAGCCGTAAATGAACGGCCTGATATAAAGGGTTGCTCCGCTTCCGAATGGAGGAACGTAGCCGAGATTGGCTTTTACAAGTTCATCAAGAGCCTTGATGAAATCCTCCGTTGATATCTTCGGCATGATGAGACGGTCACATGTGCTCTGAAGACGCTCAGCATTGAGATCAGGACGGAAGGCGACGATATCACCGTTCTTTGTCTCATAGACCTTGAGGCCTTCAAAGCCTGTCTGTGCATACTGAAGCGCACCGGCACACTCGCTGATTGTGACATCTGCCTTGTCAGTCAGGCCGCCTTCATCCCACTGCCCGTTTTCCCAGTGCCTTGAATAGCGGTAATCCGTTCTGATATAGCCGAATCCTATCTTCCCCCATTCGATATTTTTCTTCTCCATTTTAAACCTCCCTGCAAATTCCTGTATTTGCTGTCAAATTATTCTTATCGGAAAAAAAAGTAAAGTTGCTATCATACCGATTTACCCAAAATCCTCACAATTTCCTTATCGGAATTCACCATATCCAGTCCTTCCATCTCCATAAGCGTGAAATAGGAAAGACTGCTGTGAACACTGAGGATGAAATCTTCCGAATCAGGATAAACATAATAGGCCTTCAGATGGTACAGGGTGTCCTTATTTGTGAAATCGACCTGCGCAGCAAGATCCCCTACAGAAACAGACACTCCGAGTTCCTCCATGAATTCTCTCTTAAGCGTATCTTTCTCACTCTCCCCCCAGCGGTTCTTGCCGCCTATGAATTCCCATTTCTCATTGTTCACGCTTCCTTCGGTATTCCTGCATCCGAGAAGATACTTTCCGTCTTTTTCGACAATTCCTGCGGTGGTCACTCTTTCATTCATCACTGCCTCCTGATCAGAACAATACCAGATTTGGAAAGAAAAAATGAATAAGGGAGAAAACTGCAAGTGCAACGGCACAGGTTTTGTCACTTGCTTTCAGATATGTCTTCCTGTCTTCCTTTGCATAACGTACGTAATAAAGAGCAATGAAAAAACATACGACTGCAGGAAAAAGATCCCCGGCCAGCACCGGTCCCGGATATACAGGGAAGAAAAGATTGAGAAGACAGAGCACAATGCCGGAGAAAAAGAAAAACAGCCTCATTTCCCTTTTCACGATAAGATAATGCTTGAGCTTGAACATGAATCCGAGCTGGAGCCTGTACTCGTCCAGCAGGAGAATCAATATTGTGAACACATAATATGCGAGTGTTAGAAAATATATCTGCATCAGCGTATTGCACCCATAATATCAATAAGTTCGTCACTGGTATAACATCCGAGTTTCTCATGCGCCTCAAAACCGCTCAGCTGATGCAGCATCACGGCATTGATGATATCTTCCCGTCCAAGAGCCGCAATGCTTGCCGTGATGCCTGAAAGGATATCACCGCTGCCAGCCGTTCCGAGATAAGGGTTCTGCCCATCGACAATCCTTATCCTTTTTTCCTCGCACAGATAAACAGCATCAGCTTTCAGGATGATTACTGCCCCAAGACGGTGTCCTGTTTCAATAAGAGTATCGTAGAATTCATCAGGAGATGCATACCTGTCTTTGCCGCTGAGTGTGCGGAACTCTCCGACATGAGGTGTCAGGACAAGATGGTCTGCATTGCATTTTCCGTCAAAAAGCCGTATTGCATCAGCATCCAGCACAAGCGTCCTGAGATGCAGGGCGGCAATTCTTTCAACCAGAAGACGCGCTCTCTCCTCCCTGCCCAGTCCTGGTCCGAGCAGTACGGCATCGAAGCTGTCATGCATTGCAAAGAAATCCTCAAACGGACGCACCATCACAGATGCCCCGCAGTCAAGGCTAACAAGGGATATTATATTCTCATCAGTGAAAACGGTGACCATGCCGCTTCCGGCTTTCAGCGCAGCCTTCGCCGAAAGGCGCACTGCACCGACATACCCTGTACTGCCGCCGATTACGGCAACCCTGCCGCGCGTGACTTTGTAGTCGTCGCTTTCGAGAGTCAGCCTGCCGTATTCCGATGCATCGTGAAGTGAAATATCACGGGAAGGAATGTCGTTGAGGACTTCCTGGGGAAAAGAAGGATTCAGGACACTTATCTTTCCGCAGTATTTTCTGTTTCCCAAAGCATACATGCATCTCTTTCTGCTGCCGAAAGTATATGTCTCATCAGCAATTACGGCATTATTGAAGCAGGAGTCGCAAAGGCCGGAAGGCAAATCCACAGAAATTACATAAAAGTCTTTTTCATTGACTTTCTCTATTATCTCCGCTTCCCTTTCCCTGAGCGAACCTTTAATTCCTACTCCGAGAAGACCGTCTATGAGAATATCGGATGGAACAATATCTTCAGCAAAAGGAATCGAAAGTGCCCTGCAGCATTCCAGCTGGATTTCATTTTCCCTGCTGCGGCTTGGATAATCAGGCGCATATATACGTATATTACCATATCCATTGATGCGGCATATTCTTGCAAGAGCAAGAGAATCTGCCCCGTTATTTCCTCCACCTGCAAGAAATAATACGGATGTATCTTTCTTCAGCTTCTGTTTGAGTTCCATGAATGAGAGCAGAGCCGCCTCCTCCATGAGAGACAGGGAGGGAATCGAGAACCTCTCTTGACTTATCTTATCAGCTCTTTTACACTCTGCATCGCCCTTTAGATATTCCATGTGCTAAAACTTAACTCTAAAACCGGGTTTTGGTCTACAAAAAATTTTTGTATTCAAATGCATAGAAATTAAATATTCATGCAATTTGTTTTCAGTAGTCTTGCACAAATGGAAAAATTCATCTAAAAGAAATACATTACGAGGATAGCAAAAGACATGACAAAGTATATTATCAGACGTCTTATAGGTATGATACCGACATTGTTCATCATCATAACCTTGAGTTTCTTTATCGTGAGAATTGCACCCGGCGGACCTTTCGACGGAGAAAGGGCACTGCCTGAAGCTGTAAAGAGAAACATAGAGGCAAAGTATCATATGAACGAGCCTCTCATTGTCCAGTACGGCCGTTATCTTTTCGATGTGGTAAGAGGAGATCTCGGACCGAGCTACAAATACAAAGACTATGACGTAAACACTCTCATCGCAGTATCGCTTCCCAACTCAGTCGTACTCGGGTCAATGGCAATGATAGTGGCAATAATATTCGGGGTATCGCTTGGCACGATAGCTGCGGTCAGGCAGAATACCCTGCTTGACTACATACCAATGATACTGGCAGCCTTCGGACTTTCAATTCCTCTTTTCGTATTTGCCCCTCTGCTTCAGCAGATATTCTGCATGCAGCTGGGATGGTTCCCGACAACGGGATGGTTCATGAACAACAATGCGCCGCTGAGAACGGCCGTGCTTCCGGTCATTGCGCTCAGTTTCGCATATTACGCCGACATTGCACGTCTGACCCGCTCCAGCATGGTGGAAACACTGAGAAGCGACTATATCCGCACGGCAAGGGCAAAAGGCATGAAGAACAGCACGATCATCTTCAAGCATGCCATGAAAGGTGCAATGCTGCCGATCGTCAGCTATCTCGGCCCTGCATTTGCCGGTATCCTCACCGGAAGTATCGTCGTAGAACAGGTCTTCCTTGTCCCCGGTCTGGGCAAGTTCTTCGTTCAGTCCTCATTCAACCGTGACTATACGCTCATCGTAGGTGTCGTCATCGTGTATTCGGCAATTCTCATCGTAATGAACTTCATTGTCGATATCGTGTATGCATACCTCGATCCGAGAATAAGCTATAAATAAGGAGGACTGGCAATGGCACTATTCAGAAAGAAAGAAATTGCGACAAATGAATTCAACCAGGTTATTGTCGGAACCAGTCTTACAAAAGAAGCATGGAAGAGACTTAAGAAAAACAAGCTTGCGGTTGTAGGCGGTGTTATCGTAATCATCTACACTCTCATCGCACTGTGCGCAAGCCTGCTTCCGATCTACCCGTATGACGAGGCTATAACAGTCCACAGGAACCTCCGCCCTTCCCTTACAAAAACAGCCGGGGATCTCATGCTTGAACAGGAAATGAAGAACCTCTTTTTCCAGGCATGGAGGCAGGGACGTCTTGAACTAAGTGATGAGGAAGACGCCCAGATCGAAGCATGGGTAATGGAGAGCAAGACAAACCAGGTATGGGATCTTGTGTATGCCCGCGGCATGGAAGCTCTTGAGGCAGGTTCATTTGAATGGAACTCGTCAGAACAGAGCCGCATAGACAGAATGCTCAACAACATAGAAACAGAAACGCAGATCACAATCGACAAAGTCAGCGTGGTTTATGAAGGCGAGACCATGAACATCGAGGATATGTCCTATGAAGAACTGCGCACTCTCTATGCTTCCCTGCTCGGCGTTGATGAGAACACACTTGAAGAATCACTGGTGAACGAAGTCCGTTCGGCAGTCAGCAACGAACTGAGATCAAAGGACTCGACTCTTTCCGGCGAAGATCTTGATGCTTCTGTCGAAATGGAAATGGACGCACTCGGAGAAAACGGCATCCATGACAGAGCTTCAACAAACATCATCGGCTATATTGAGCAGATTGCACAGCGCAATGCAAATTCAGATATCCAGGCAATGATCGATTCCGGTTCGATGACATTCCCATACAAAGGAACATTTGACCTTTCAAACGGGCTTCATGTGGAACTTGAAGTCACCAAGATGCACGAAAGACGCTATATTTTCGGAACAGACTATCTCGGACGTGATCTTCTCAGCAGAATAATCTACGGCAGCCAGGTGTCCATTGCAGTAGGTATCGTAGGTACCGTCACAAGTATTTTCATCGGTATTCTTGTCGGCTCCCTTGCCGGCTACCTCGGCGGTAAGGTCGACTATTACCTGATGAGATTCGTCGATATCATGTACGGACTGCCATACATGCTGCTGGTAATCATCTGCATGGCCATATTCGGCCGTCAGATAGTCAACCTGTTCTTCGCACTTGCTCTCGTTTCCTGGCTGACCATAGCCCGAATGGTGCGCGGCCAGATAATGTCGCTGAAGAATCAGGAATATGTTGAGGCAGCAAGAAGCATGGGTGCAGGAACAATGCATATCATATTCAAGCACATGATTCCCAACAGCCTTTCAATCATCATCGTTTATTCAACAATCCGTATTCCGGCATTCATCATGCAGGAAAGTTTCCTTTCATTCCTCGGTCTCGGTGTCCAGGCACCATATGCATCATGGGGTTCTCTGATCGGCGATGCTGTCTCATCGATGGCTCTGTATCCGTACAAGCTCATCATTCCCAGCATTGTCATGGTCATCTTCCTGTTCTCCATGAACTTCCTCGGCGATGGTCTGAGAGATGCATTTGATCCGCAGACTAAAAACCAGTTATAAGGAGGACTGAAGATGAGCAGTTTCAAAGATGCGAACGTGCTTCTCGAGGTTAAGGACCTGAGAACACATTTCAAGACAGATAACGGTATTCTGAAAGCAGTTGACGGTGTATCCTTCACTGTTCACGAAGGTGAGACAGTCGGCCTCGTAGGCGAATCAGGCTGTGGAAAGTCAGTTACAAACCTCTCAATCATGAGACTGGTTCCCTCCCCTCCGGGAAAAATCGTAGGAGGAGAGGTTCTCTACCGCGGAACAGATATCATGAAGCTAAGCGAGAAGGAACTGAGAAATATCCGCGGAAACAAGATATCAATGATCTTCCAGGATCCGATGACCAGCCTCAACCCCTATCTCAGGATCTCCACACAGATGATCGAGACAATAAGACTGCATCAGAACATGACAAAACAGGAAGCAAGGGAGAGGGCAATCACAATGCTCAAGCTTGTCGGCATCCCGTCCGCTGAAAGCAGGATAGACTGTTATCCGCACCAGTTCTCAGGCGGAATGAGACAGCGTGTAATGATTGCAATGGCACTCAGCTGCAATGCCGACCTGCTTATTGCAGACGAGCCCACGACAGCTCTCGACGTTACCATTCAGGCTCAGATTCTAGAGCTTATAAAGAAAATCACAGAGCAGCTGAAGACTGCAGTGATCCTCATCACGCATGATCTCGGTGTAGTTGCCGGCATGTGCGACAAGGTTTGTGTCATGTATGCAGGACGTATTGTCGAAAGTGCGCTCACAGACGATCTGTATGCTTCTCCGGCACATCCGTATACAAAGGGACTCATCGCGTCAGTTCCCAAGATGGACGGCAACAGGGAAGAAAGACTCTTCTCCATTGAAGGTCAGCCGCCAAACGTCATTGATCTGCCGCCGTGCTGTCCGTTCCATCCGAGATGCAACAGGACGTGTGAAGTATGCCGTCATGCGTATCCGCCGGTAAAGCAGGTCGGAGAAGATCATTACGTGGCATGCTGGCTTGCCTGCAGCGAAGAAGAAAGAAAAGAAGCACTTGAGGGAGCTGGAAACAATGGAAAATAAAGAAGTCATACTCTCAGTAAAGAATTTAAGGCAGCACTTCCCCATCGACGGAGGAGGCCTCTTCAAGAAAACCATAGGTTACATCCGCGCTGTCGACGGTATCAGCTTTGATGTATACAAAGGCGAAACCGTAGGTATCGTAGGTGAATCCGGATGCGGAAAAAGTACGACAGTCCGTTCAATCGCACAGCTCTATAAGCCGACTACAGGACAGGTTGTCTTTCATGGAGTTGACCTGTGCACAGCTGACAAGGACACTCTTCTCAAGGAAAGAAGAAACATCCAGATGATCTTCCAGGACCCATATGCCTCGCTTGATCCGAGAATGACAGTCAGGAACATCATCCTCGAACCGCTCAGGATCTACAATAAAAGAAATCTTCTCGATAAAAACTATACAGAAGAGGAGCTTGACGAGAAAGTCAAAGATCTCATGGAGAAAGTCGGTATAAACAAGGCATTCGTAAACCGCTATCCACATGAGTTCTCAGGCGGCCAGAGGCAGAGAATCGGAATAGCACGTGCCCTTGCGCTCAATCCTGAAATCATTCTTGCAGATGAGCCGGTATCCGCACTTGATGTTTCAATTCAGGCGCAGATCCTCAATCTCATTTCCGACATCCAGAAGGAAATGGGTGTCACATTCATCTTCATAGCACACGATCTGGGAGTTATCCAGCATATTTCCCACCGTGTCATCGTAATGTATCTGGGCAAGATCATGGAAATCTCATCATCGGATGAGCTTTACAGGAATCCTCTTCATCCATATACACAGGCACTGCTCTCCGCAGCACCGGTCCCTGATCCGAAACTTGAGAGAACAAGACAGAGGATAGTGCTTGAAGGCGATGTTCCCTCTCCTGACAAAGAACGCCACTGCTGCTATTTTTATGACAGATGTTCAAAGAGAATGGACAAATGCTCATGTGCGGTTCCGCCTATGTTCGACTGCGGAAACAACCATCATGTCGCATGTTTCCTCTATGACGACAAGCCTGTTGCAGAGCCTGCAGACGATACACCTACAGAAGGCGACCTGAAGCTCAGAAAGAAAACGGAAAAGAAAGCTAAAAACTGAGAATCATCATACAGAAAGCAGTTGTTGCAAAACCCTCCTCACGGATAAATATCCGGATGCGGAGGGTTTTTTCATATGTGACAAGCATTCGGGGAAAGCTGTCAGGCAGCAATGAAATTCTGCCTCATCGTCTCAAGAGCCCCTTCTGAAGCGCGTTTCTGTCGATATCAAGAGGAAGGGCACAGTAGGATGCAATCACATTGGCCATTGATTCAAGATGAAGGCCTCCTCTTCTTGCATTGACGAACTCGATATTCATATATGGCTTGTCCTCTCTTGCCAGCTTAAGACGCAGTACGGCCATTTCCTTATTGCGCCATGTAGGTTTTATTGCAGTGCTGCCATCGGCAATGCCTTTATGAAAATGTCTTATTTCCACAGCTTCGACCATGCCGTATTCAATTTCAGTCCTTGAGATGAACGGTCCCACACCATAGGAGACTGTTATCGTTCTGCTCTTGTTGGAAAATATCCAGTCATCACGGTAAAGAGCTACAAGAATAAGTATAAGGGTAAACAAAGCGGCAAAAATGTAAGATATGCCGAACCCGTCACCAAGTGCCGATATGAGGCCCAGGACAAGCAGAATTGCAAAGGCAATACAGATGATTCTCATAACAGGAGAAAGAGAATAATTAAGATTCCCGTTCCTTCCTTTTTTCAGTGTGAATGCACTCATATGACAATCATATGCCAAGAAGACATGCAAATACAATCACAGAAAATTCATTTGAAAAAAGTGAAAGTCACATTCCATCTGTCAGCGGAATATTTTCTTGTATTGCAAAAATCTAAATATCTCTTTGTTTATTATTTGCATAATAAGTGAATAAAAATTAAAAAAATTACATATCACATATAGAAAAAAAACAGAAAATAAGTTAAAGTGTGTAGCAAGTTGAATTTTATCAGGAGGTCAATAAATGAAAAAAGTATTAGCATTAGCATTAGCATTAATTGCTCTTATTTCTTTCAGTGCTTTTGCAGGCGGCAGCAGTGAAGCTACTTCCGCTCCGGCAGCAAGCAGCACGACAACCACAACAACAGCAGCAACTTCAACAGCTGCAGCACCGGAAGATGATTACGTATCTTTCGTAATTGCAAATGCTGCAGAACCGGAATCTCTTGATCCAAGCCAGATCCAGGGTGTTCCTGAGCATAGAATTTTCGAAGCTCTTTTTGAAGGTCTTGTTGCAGTAGATCCTCAGACAGCTGACGGCGTTCCGGGCGTTGCAGAAAGCTGGGATATTTCAGAAGACGGTCTCACCTACACCTTCCATCTCAGAGAAGATGCAGTATGGTCAGACGGTGTTCCAATAACAGCACAGGATGTCGTCTATTCCTGGACACGTGAGCTTGATCCTGCAACAGGAAGTCCGTATGCATGGTTCCCTGCAATGTTCATCGCAGGTGCTACTGAATTCAATGCAGGCGAAGCAGATGCAAGCGCACTTCAGATCAGGGCCATTGACGATCACACATTCGAAATGACTCTTATCGGACCGCTTCCGTATGTTATCGGTGCACTGTGCCACTATTCATTCGGCATCGTTCCGCAGCATGCAATCGAGAAGTACGGTACAGACTGGACAAAGCCAGAGAATTTCGTAGGCAACGGTCCGTTCGTCCTCAAGGAACATACTCCTCAGGACAGAATCGTCTGTGTCAAGAACGAGCTCTATTGGGATGCAGAGAACGTAGCTCTTGATGAAGTTGTATTCCTCGCAAGCGACGATACAGCCACAAACTACAACATGTATCTCTCAGGAGAAGTTGACTGGGATACAGGTATCGACCTCAACAACCTTGATGCAATCAGCATGAGATCCGATTATCAGGTTGCTCCTCAGCTCTCAACATACTATTACACAATCAATGTAACTGAGCCGCCACTTGACAACGCTCTCGTAAGAAAGGCTATCAGCTACGCAATTGACAGACAGGGTCTTGTTGACACAGTCACACGTGCCGGTCAGATTCCTTGCTGGGGCATCGTTCCTGAAATGGCAGGTTACGAACCGCTTGAGGAAAGCGCCAGAGGCGGAGTCCTCTTCGATCCTGAATATGCACAGCAGCTCCTTGCCGAAGCAGGCTATCCTAACGGCGTAGGATTCCCGACAATCACAGTACTCTACAATACTGATGACGCACACCGCCAGCAGGCTGAGTACATCCAGCAGCAGCTCAAGGACAACCTCAATATCAACGTTGAGCTTGAGAACCAGGAATGGGCAACATACCTTGCCAACAGAAATGCAGGCAACTTCCAGATCGCACGTGCAGGATGGGTCGGTGACTATCAGGATCCCAACACATTCCTCGATATGTTCATCACAGGTGCAGGTATGAACGGCGGTAAGTACTCAAACGAAGAGTATGACGCACTTATCAGACAGGCTGCATCAATGCCGGCCGGTGAGGAAAGATTCGCAGTTCTCAAGCAGGCTGAAGATATCCTCATCAACCAGGATCAGGCTATCATCCCGCTTTATGTATACGTATCACAGGGTATGATCGATACCAACAAGTGGGGCGGCTGGTACAACAACACAATGGACTACCATCCGGTAAAGAACATCTACCTCAAGTAGTTGGATACAGATGTTCCAATAACGCCCGGGAGTTTTTCCGGGCGTTTTCATTTATTTTCAGAGCATCATGTTATTCTATTTCAGATTCCGTTTTGCACATATCATTTAAACTTGAAAATCACCGGTAATTTTCAAAAAGCGTGGGCAAATCGCGGACAAAAGTGAACCTCACCACCTTGTAGAAGATGGTGCTTCCCGCTACACAGCTCTTGCTGTGCCTGCTCCTTTAGAGAGCGGGGACTTCCCTTCCACCGCCGGGTCTTCTCTCAGCTCAGGCCAAAGCCCTCACCGCAAGAAGACTGATATAGGTGGACAGGGTGCATGTGGCCCGTGCGGATAAGCCAGGAACTTTTGCCTTGGCCTCCGACGCCTCCGTCTCCGGA
>CASFTW010000016.1 GCA_949297785.1 uncultured Spirochaetales bacterium | reverse complement strand
TATTATATGAATATAATATTGTATTTATAAAATATAATTATAATCATAATAATAATTATATTAAATAAATTTTATACTATATAATAATTATAGATTTAAGCAATAAAAACTGGTTGGTATATAATCAATTACTTAATCAGTATTTACATCTTTAATATTTTACTTTACTGTATGTCCTGTTCCGGAGGCCGTCATTAAGGATAAGTCACTGATGATGTTTTAGCTGTCATCCGCATTCTGTAAATTCCGGAGTTTTTCATGGAAAACACGAAAGAAAAAGTAAGGATAGGGGATGCAGTTGTCAGAATCCTCAACGGTATGGCACAAGGCCTGTTCGCATCCCTTATAATCGGTCTGATAATCAAGCAGATAGGAACATATGCAGGCCTTGATGTGCTGGTTTCAATCGGGCAGATCGCGCAGTATTTCACCGGGCCGGCTATAGGTGTCGGTGTTGCATCTGCAGCGGGTGCTCCGCCTCTTGCGGTTTTCGCATCCGCAATAGCAGGTGCTGTCGGTGCAGGTACTTTCGACATGGCAACATATGCAGTCTCCAGCGGAGAGCCGCTTGGGGCAACTGTTGCCGCACTGGCAGGTGCACTGTGCGGTAAATGGATTTCCGGCAAAACCAGGGTTGATATTATCCTTGTTCCGTTGACAACAATCATAGCCGGATCAGTTATAGGACTCTTCCTGTCGCCTGTGGTATCTGCACTGATGAATGCGATAGGGGCATTCATAAACAGTCTTACACAGCTTTATCCTCTTCCCATGGGTATTCTTGTCTCGACTGTTGTGGGCATGGTCCTCACACTTCCGATATCATCGGCAGCCATATGCATCTCGCTTGGTCTTGACGGACTTGCAGCAGGGGCGGCGTGCTGCGGCTGTTGCTGCCAGATGATAGGATTCGCAGTCTCGTCATTCAGGGAAAACGGGATCGGAGGACTTATCAGTCAGGGAATCGGCACAAGCATGCTTCAGATTCCCAATATATGGAAAAACTGGAAGATATGGATTCCTCCGACACTCTGTTCTGCAATACTTGGACCTGTTTCGACATGCATATTCAAAATGACGAACAACGCATCAGGGGCAGGAATGGGAACTTCCGGACTTGTCGGTCAGTTCAATGCCGTTGCCGTGATGGGACTTCAGAGCCTCCCTGCCATTATACTTCTGCATTTCATCCTGCCTGCGCTCATAAGTCTTGCAATAAGCGAGTTCATGAGGAAAAAAGGCTGGATAAGACAGGGTGATATGCTGCTTACCTAGTTTTTGCGAATCTGCTTAAGAGATCATTGAGCATTCCGATTTTATCATCGGTGGTTTCAATTTCAGCTTCGCTTTGCGTGAGGAGGGATTCGGGAATCTCCTCAAGAAAGCGGGAGGGAAGGACAAGATGGGCTTCTCCCATTCTGTCCTTTCTTTTTTCACAGTAGCTTATATTGAGTTCCTTGCGTGCTCTCGTGATGGCAACATAGAAGAGACGTCTCTCCTCGTCAATGTTTCTGGGATTCTCTTCAAGCGCGCGTGAAGATGGTATGATATTGTCTTCAACACCGGCAAGATACACGGTATCGAATTCAAGACCTTTTGATGCATGCATGGTCATGAGATTGACTTTCCCCTCATCCTTATCCTCAGTATCCTTGCTGTCAAGACTCATTATGTTCAGATAGTCACGCAGCGTGGCATCAGGATTGTTCTTCTCGAAACGGGAGAGCCTTCCGATAAGAAACTCAAGGGATCTCATTTTTGCATCAATCAGCTTCGGTTTATCCGGATACTCTTCGTAAAGCATTTCCTTATAACCAATTGTGTCGATTATATCAGAAAGGAGCTTAGCCTTTCTGTTGTTCTTGTTCTCCTCCTGCCAGCCGAGCACCTGGGATGAAAAAGTCTTCAGGTTTTCCTGGCTTTTTCCTTTGACAGGGGAATCAGCGGCATATGCGAATTCCGTCATGGCGTCAAAAAGGGAGATGTTTTTCCTGTCCGCATATGCTCTCAGCTTTTCCACGGATGTACGCCCGATACTCCGGCGCGGTGTGTTTATTATTCTCAGAAGCGAGACATCGTCATCAGTATTGACGATTATCTTCAGATAGCAGATGAGATCCCTTACTTCCTTTCTGTCAAAGAAGCTTGATGCACCTGAAATCTGAGCCTGTATACCGTTTTCCATCAGAGCATTCTCAAGAGTGTTTATAAGAGAATTGGTCCTGACAAGTATTCCGAATTCGCTATAGGGAACACCGCTTTTCTCATGGCGCTTTTTGATTCCATCTGCAATCATGAAAGCTTCATCATCCTCATCCTCGCTTGAGATGAGGTAAATCCTGCTTCCTTCCTCACCGTCAGTCCAGAGTTTTTTGCTCTTTCTTTCCTTGTTATGGACAATGAGGTTGTTTGCGGCTTCCAGTATGGTGCCGGTTGACCGGTAATTCCTTTCCAGCTTGAATTCCCTGCGTTCGGGAAAATCTTCCTCAAAAGACTGTATATTCCTGTAATTGGCACCTCTCCATGAGTATATGCTCTGATCATCATCGCCTACCACGCAGATATTCCTGTATTTCTTTGCAATCATGGAAATGAACTTATACTGAAGCAGGGAAGTGTCCTGGAATTCGTCCACCATGATGTATCTGAATCTTTCCCGGACTTTCTCAAGAACGTCGGGACGTTTCTCGAAAAGGCGGATCGGCAGCAGGATGAGATCGTCAAAGTCGACGACATTGTATGCCTTCTGTGAAAGCAGCCACTCCTGATAGATCTGATTCACGGCACCGTCCTTGTTCTGAAAGCCCTTGATCCGTCCTGTCTTGACATCGGAAAAAGTGGAGAGAAGAGAATAGAGATTGTAATTGCTCAGTTCCAGATCAAGACTTACTATGACCTGCTTCAGCAGTGCCATATTGTCATTGGTGTCGTAGATTGTGAAATTGTTCTTATATCCCAGATACTGGATGTACTGCTTGAGCAGTCCCAAGCCGAATGAGTGGAAGGTGGATGCGGTGAGGCCTTTCAGCTTAAGGCCTGTAAGCGATTTTATTCTCTCGCTCATTTCCTTTGCCGCTTTGTTTGTGAAGGTGAGGGCAAGTATTTCACTTTCCTTTATGCCCTGCTCAAGCATGTATGCTATGCGGTAGGTGATCATGCGGGTCTTGCCGCTTCCTGCACCTGCAATGATCAGACTCGGTCCATGAATGTTTCCTGCGGCTTTTGCCTGTTCGCTGTTCAGTTCCTGATTAAGATCTATACTCACGGGAAGACAAACTAAACTTTAATCCATCTGTGCGTCAAGCCACTGACGGCATTCTTTTACAGCAGTTTCAAAGAAAACTCCGAGCTTTCCGTTATAGTATTTCTTCCACGGTTTGTAACGGCCGCAGTAGTGGATTATGCTGGTGTTTCTTCCGACATCCCTGAGCGTGAGTCTCTTCTGTCCTACGCTCATGTTGTTGATTTTGAGCATCCTGTCGGAAAGATTGTATTTCAGTGTGTCGACAAGTCTGATCCTGTCACCGTAGATACCCATTATTATATCCTGATCGGGGAGGATGAAGCTGTTACCCTTCTTTTCGATGAAAGAGAATATCTTGCTGCTGTCAAAGTCTTTCCTCAGCTGTGTAAGATTCATCAGGAGAACACCGGTGTTTATATACGGGCATTCGCCGGAAATATCGAGTCCGAGTCTTACCGCATTGAACTTTGTCAGTATCTTTCTTGTATGACTGCAGGCAGCATAATATACAGAAGAAATATCGGTATTATATAATTCAACAAGTGAATTTATACAGATTAAATCAACATCCAGATAAAGAATTCTATCAATATTATCAGGAAGCAGTAAGGGAGCGAATAAACGGTAATATATTTCCCTCGGGTATCTGCCTGTAGTGGGAGAGGAAGAGAGAAGTGAATCATCAAACCGGATGAAGTTTATTTCAAGCCTGCTGTTTTCAAGCCTTTTAATTTCCTCAATCTCACTGTCTTTCAGGCTGCTGTGTATTATGTTTACATTCATGCTGTCAAAGCCGCTGTGTCTTACAATGGATGAAAGACAGATCTTGAATAACTGTATGTATTTTGAGTTTATGCAGAAAAGAAGATTGTACATCAGTGCTCTCCGACTTTTATGGCGTCTGCAGGACACATCTCGGCACAGCAGTAACAGCGGATGCAGACAGCTGTATCTATGCGGATGTCCCCGTCATGCACAAGGGCCTTTGCAGGGCAGATCTGCACACAGCGGAGGCAGTGGATGCACTTGTCTGCCTCAAATTGCGGGGCAGGGCGTTTCTTTGTCTCCTTTCTGTCATGAGAACGGGTGAGGAAAGGAAGAACTAGGGATGAGAAAAGGCCCTTCGGCTTTTCAACTTCGATCTTCCTGAAATCCTTTATGACAAGATCCTCTGCATGAAGAATGGAGTACTGCGGCTTCAGTGTCGTTCCGGCACACTGGAGAATGGGGATATCTTTGGGAGCATAACCCATGATCACGGCTTCGGCTGTATCGACAAGATAGGCATTCCGTCCTCCGATGAGGTATCCGACATAGCGGAGTGTTCCGTTTGCGGGACCGGGGCCTTCCATGCCTATGACGGCGTCAAGAATGGCGTATTCCGCTTTTGAGACCTTGAAAAGTCTGTTTATGAATGAAGCGAAAGCAGAACGGGACGGGTAACGGAGATGTGTCGGGCTTTTTGTCAGTCCCGGCATAAGGCCGAACATGTTTTTCACGGCTCCCGTCGTATACATAAGCTGATGGGTTTTGAATTTGGCAGCCGAGATCGTGAAATCGACTTCATCCAGTACTGCCGGAAGCTGGACCTTTATTCCTCCTTCCAGCCGGTAGGTTCTGGTGTCCTGCGTGAAATCAACCCAGATTGCCCCTGTTCTTTCACACACCCCGGCAATGCCGCAGTTTCTGCCTTTGAATACAGGAGTGTGCAGACCGGGGGAATCGCCGGCGTAGACTTTTGCCGCACCGCGTCTGAAACACTCTCTGATCAGGGCTTCCACGACAGATGGGTGTGTCGTGATTCCGGCTTCAGGACGGCTGTCTGACAGTATGTTCGGCTTGACCAGAATGGTTTTTCCTCTGCAATCGGGGAATGCGGAAGCATCAAGCACATCCTTCAATGCTGAGGCAACACTATCTTCTTCATAATTCTCACATCTGGCTATCGCTACTCTGTTCATTTTCTTTTTTCCTCAAGAGACAGAAATACATGGGACCTTTTCCATCTGAAACATCCGGTAGGATAATAGAGCCGTGTGTCCGTTTTTCTGCAAAGGGAACCTGCACATCGATTTCCTCAACAAGACCGGCTTTCTTCCTGAAGAGCTTTTCAATAACTTCCTCATCCTCTCCCCTGTTGATCGAGCAGGTGGAGTAGAGGATGTATCCCCCGTTTTTCACTGTCATGAAGGCGGAGGCAAGCAGGCTGTACTGTTCTATGGCAAGTCTCTTCGGTCTGTTTGCCGACCACATTGCCATGTGCTCACGGCTTTCCATCACATGACGTTCACTGGAGCACGGGGCGTCAAGAAGTACGGCATCATATGCATCCTTTTCATGAAGTCCCCAGCGGGATGCGTCATGACATGATGTCCTGACACAGGAGCGGAGTTTTTCATCAAGATGCTCGTCAAGCACATTGTCAAGGCGTGCTTTCCTCTGTTTTGATCTGTCATTCGCAGTTATCGTGCCTCTGCCGTCAAGCCTCGAGGCGATGACAAGTGTCTTGCCGCCGGGAGCCGCACACATGTCCAGCACGTTGTAATTCTCTTCCAGAGGGAGGAGGGAGGCAGTCAGAACGGAAGCCTCGTCAAGAAAGTACGGCTTGAGGAGGTTATGGGAGTAGGAGATGTTCTCCTTTTCCTCCTGCATTGCTTCTTTGAGAGTCTGCCACCTGTCAGCGTAAATATTGTGATAGAATTCATCAAATGCCGCAGCGCGGGTGGTGAATTCTTCTTCCTTCCTGTTTTTCTTCCGGCTCATGGAAACAATATTAGCCTATCTCAGATAAGTTGACTATAGATTCCGATATAGAACCAGATGGAGCCCAGAAGCACGAATACATGCCATATCGCATGGTAATGGGGAATTTTCTTGATTGCGTAGAAGATGACGCCGATTGAATATGTCACACCGCCTGCGATGAGAAAGTAAATAAGATTTTCAGGCAGGTAAGGTATTGTGTCATTCCAGAAAAACACTATCGTCCAGCCCATGATGAGATATAGTACGGGATGAAGAGGCTTCAGCCTTCCCCAGAAAACAAGGGTGAACAAAACTCCGCAAAGCGCAATGAACCACATGAAGAGAGTCAGGAAAAATGTTTTCTCTGTTCCGATATACAGCAGTATCGGGGTGTAGGTTCCCGCAATCAGGAAATAGATGTTGCTGTGGTCGAGTATCCTGCATATGCGTTTTGCATTGCCCGGCCTCAGATAATGGTACAAGCCGCTTGCAGTGTAAAGCAGTATGTTGGAAAGTGCGAAAATGACAAGTCCGGCTTTCAGGGCCGTGCTGCTGATATCCCCCAGGCGGATGATGATCATGATGAAACCGATGACGGAAAGGCCTGCACCGGCGAAGTGTGTCACGGCGTTTTCCATTTCGGCTTTCCTGTCGTCGTAATTCTGAAGTGTTATGTGTTTTTCAAGCCAGTTCATGAAAGAAAAAATGACTTCATCATGCACAAAAGTAAATAGCCAATATTCACTATCGGCTTTCTATCTGTGGTGAATGCTCACCATGGAGAGACGAACCATGTCACCGTAACACCAACCAGTATGCCCAGAAGCAGTCCCACGAAAACCTGTGAGAAGGAGTGCCCGAGCATTGTTTTAAGATGTTCCTGCTTGAACGGTTTGTCCTTGTGGATGTCTGACAGGATCTTTGACCATTCGTTTATCACATCTGCCTGCTTTCCCGCTTCAAGACGGATGTTCATCGCATCATGGATGACGATTATCGAGAAAATAAGACATACTGCGAACGGGATGCTGCCTATGCCGAGCTTTATGCCCACTGAAGTGGTAAGTGCGATTACTGTCGCACTGTGGCTGCTGGGCATTCCTCCGGTGGAGAGGAACATATGCGGATTGAAGCCGTCTCCCATCATCTTGCTGATGAACGGCTTCAGGAATTGCGCGATGAGCCAGGCGCTGAATGCTGATATTAAAGGTGCATTTGAAAGTATGTCGTTATTCACATCCGTTATTGTAGATGATGACATGATTAATTGCAATAAAGCGTGGCATCTGCTATCTTTTTCTGAAAGAAAATCAGGAGATGATCATGGGACTTAACATTACCGGAAAAATCCTTTCCTCCCATCTGGTGAAAGGTTCCCTTGAGGCTGGTAAAGCCATTGAAATCAGAATAGATCAGACGCTCACACAGGATGCCACGGGCACCATGGCATATCTTCAGTTCGAAGCCATCGGACTGGACAGGGTCAGAAACGAGCTTGCCGTGAGCTATGTGGATCACAATACCGTGCAGGTCGGATTTGAGAATGCCGACGATCACAGATATCTGCAGTCAGTTGCGCAGGCAAAAGGTGTTGTGTTCTCCAGAGCCGGCAACGGCATCTGCCATCAGGTCCATCTGGAGCGCTTCTCCGTTCCCGGGAAGACCCTTCTTGGTTCTGACAGCCATACTCCCACATGCGGCGGCATCGGAATGGCAGCAATAGGTGCAGGGGGACTTGATGTCGCCCTTGCCATGGCCGGAGTACCGTTCTCCCTTGTATGTCCGAGAGTCATAAACATAAAGCTCACCGGCCGGCTCAGGCCTTTCGTGACTGCCAAGGATATCATCCTTAAAGTTCTTGAACACTTCGGCGTCAAAGGCAATGTGAATACTGTATTTGAATACTCAGGGGACGGTGTAGGAACGCTTTCCGTACCGGAAAGGGCAACGATTTGTAATATGGGCGCCGAATGCGGTGTCACCTTTTCGGTTTTCCCAAGTGATGAGATCACTCATGAGTTTCTCATAAAGCAGGGAAGGGCGGAATCGTATTCACCTCTCGCAGCTGACAGCGATGCGCATTATGACGGCGAATATACAATAGATCTCAGCACGCTTGAACCGCTTGCCGCATGCCCTCATTCTCCTGGAAATGTGAAGAGCATAAGGGAACTTGCAGGAATGAAGGTGGATCAGGTCCTCATCGGATCCTGCACCAACTCTTCCTATGCGGATATGGTCAAGGCCGCCTCGATTCTTGATGGCAGACGTGTGAATGATAATGTCTCTCTTGGCATTGCCCCCGGAAGCCGCCAGGTGCTGATGATGATCAGCCGTGACGGCAGTCTTGAAAAGATGGTGAGAGCCGGTGCGAGAATTCTTGAAAGCGCGTGCGGCTTCTGTATCGGCAATCATCAGAGTCCCGGCACGAATGCCGTATCGCTGAGGACTAACAACAGGAACTTTGAAGGGCGCAGCGGCACCGCATCCGCACAGGTTTATCTGGTAAGTCCTGAAATCGCAGCCCTCAGTGCGGTTACAGGATACATAACCGATCCGTTTGCCCAGGATTCTGTCAAAGCACCGCAGATGCCTGTGATAGATCAGTTCATCTGTGATGACGGCATGCTTGTCTTCCCGCCCTCTGACGGCAGCAGCGTCGAGATAAAAAGAGGACCGAATATCGGGGAACCTCCGAAGTGCAGACCGCTTGAGGATACACTTGATGGCGAGGTCTCGATCAAGGTCGGTGACAAGATCACGACAGATCATATCATGCCGGCAGGACAGCGTCTAAAATACCGCTCGAACATCCCTCTTTATTCGACATTCGTATTTGAGAATGTTGATCCTTCATTCCATACCCGCTCCGCAGCTCTCAGAGATGAGGGAAAGGCTTCCTTCATAGTTGCAGGTGCAAGCTACGGACAGGGCTCCAGCCGTGAACATGCTGCAATCTGTCCGATGTATCTTGGAGTGAAGGCGGTGCTTGCTCTTTCAATAGAGAGAATCCATCAGGCCAATCTCTGCAACTTCGGCATTCTTCCCCTCATCTTTGAAAATGAGGAGGATTACCGCAGTCTGAATCAGAGTGACAGGCTTGTAATCGAAGATGCCCGCACTCAGGTTGAGAAGGCTGCAGCGACAAAGCAGGTCATAGTGAGGAACCTCACACTGAACAGGGATTATGTCATGAAGCTTGATGTGACACCGCTGCAGACTGATATGCTGCTGAAAGGCGGAAGACTCAATCAGATCAGGGAGGCTCTGGATGAAAAGCGAATATAAGATTCTCTATATCGAGGGAGACGGGGTGGGATGCGAGATCACTCCCGTCATGATCAGCACTTTGAAAGCTGCAGTCAGAAAGGCCTATGACAATCCTCCTGAGCTTGTCTTTGAAGAAGTGCTCGCAGGAGGGAAGGCTGAGAAGCTTACCGGCGAAAGCCTTCCGTCCGTCACGCTTGAGAAGATAAAGGAAAGCGGAATAGCCATCAAAGGTCCTCTGATGACTCCTGTTGGAAAGGGAAAGCGAAGTCTCAATGTCGCATTGCGTCAGGAACTGGATCTGTATGTATGCCAGCGTCCCGTACGTTATTTCAACGGAGTTCCTTCCCCTGTGAAGCATCCTGAGAATGTCGATATGGTGGTCTTCCGTGAGAACACCGAAGACATTTATGCAGGCATCGAGTGGCCGGCAGAAAGCGCTGAGGTACAGAAGGTGATCAGGTTCCTTCGTGATGAGATGGGAGTCAACAAGATACGTTTCCCGAAGACCAGTGCGATAGGCATAAAGCCTGTGAGCATGGAGGGCAGCAGAAGGCTTATCAAAGCTGCAGTCGACTATGCAATTGAGAACGGAAGAAAGACCGTGACTCTCGTACACAAAGGCAACATAATGAAATTCACAGAAGGCGGTTTTCGTTCCTGGGGTTATGAACTTGTGAAGGATGAATACGGTGCCGTTGAGAGAGACGGTAAGGTGTATATCCCGCGTCCTGACGGTGACATCCTCGTCAATGACTGTATCTGTGATGCCTTCCTTCAGAATATTCTTCTCAAGCCTGAAGCCTACAGTGTTGTCGCCACACTCAACCTCAACGGTGACTATGTTTCAGATGCACTTGCCGCACAGGTCGGAGGCATCGGCATCTCACCCGGTGCGAATATAAATTACGAAACGGGAAGGGCCGTTTTCGAGGCCACTCACGGCGTTGCTCCCGATATCGCAGGAAAGGATATCGTGAATCCTCTTTCCCTTGTGCTCTCAGGAGAGATGCTGCTTCGCTATATAGGACTCAGGGAAGCTGCGGATCTTGTGATCAGTGCAGTTGAGAAGACGATTGCCGCAAAGACCGTCACACGTGACCTTTACAATCTTCTGGATGACAAAAGCGGTGCCAGGTGCCTCGGTACAAAGGCATTCGGTGAAAAACTTGTGAGGAATCTGTGAAAACTTTTGCATTCCTGATAAAAAGCCCTGAGTTTCACAGCTTGGAAGACATTGCTTACATTCATGACAGACATGCTGTGATCATCGGTGTCAGGGACATGGATGATGCGGTTTGTGCCGCTGTGAAACTGAAAAATGAAGGCATCTCCTGTATTGAAGTGTGCGGTGCTTTCACGGAAGATGAAGTCAGAAAACTGATTGAAGCCACAGACGGGCAGATACCGATAGGATTCGTCACCCATCTGAAAGAGCAGGATGAACTTTTCAGGAAAACTTTCGGCTGAGCGGAAGATATTCTGATGCTGTGTTCTGATTATATTAAAAGCGGAAAGGCCGGACTGTCAGCCTCTCCGCTTTTTCCTGTGTGCCATCTACAGCAGACCTCTTGCCTGGAGTTCCTTGAGGGCACAGCCTTCGACGTATGGAATATGTTTTTCATCAAGCAGTGCCTTTATCTCATCTGAGCCGGCTCCCGGCTGTATGAGAACAGCATCAATCTGTTTCCGGCATTCACTGATAAGTTTCAGCCCCTTGTGCGGGTTGATGCAGAGGTCAAGCACTTCTATCTTTTCTTCAGGCACCTCATCAAGACTTGCAAGTTCCTTTCCGACACAGTGCACCTTATAGCCTGCACCAAGCAGTGCTCCCTTTATCTTGTATGCATACTTGTCTTCATTCAGCGTGTCGCCTGCAACAGTGAAGATTTTTCTGTCCATCAGGTTGTCAACAGTCATGAATCCTCCTCAGCGTTCGTTTATCGGGATGACCTTCTTGAGCTCCGGTCCGGAGTAGACCTGACGCGGACGTCCGATTTTCTGATACGGGTCGTGTCTCCATTCAAGGTAATGAGCTATCCAGCCCGGCAGACGTCCCATGGCGAACAGCACGGTGAACATGGACTGCGGAATTCCCATAAGGTGGAATATTATTCCGGTGTAGAAGTCTATGTTCGGATAAAGGTTTCTCTCGATGAAATAATCATCATTCAGGGCAACTTCCTCAAGTTTGAGTGCAACTTCAAGCAGCCTGTCCTGTGCATGTCCCGCCTCGAGAACCTCCTTGCACATCTTTTTCGCGATCTTTGCTCTTGGATCGAATGTCTTGTAAACCCTGTGTCCGAAGCCTGAGAGGCGGAAGGATGAATTCTTGTCCTTTGCTTTCTCCACAACGGACTCGACACTTTCCCCGTCGCTTATGATCTTGTTCAGCATTGCCATCACAGCCTGGTTTGCACCGCCGTGTTTCGGTCCCCAGAGCGCACAGCAGCCTGCGGCGACGGATGCATAGAGGTTTGCCTCGGATGATCCTACGAGCCTTACGGCGGAAGTGGAGCAGTTCTGCTCATGATCCGCATGCAGGATGAGAAGCTGGTTCAGAGCCTTCACATGCACCGGATCCGGATGATAGTCAATGACAGGCGAGCTGAAAAGCATGTTCAGGAAATTCTCGCAGTATGAATAGTCATAGCGGGGTTCTACGAAGTCGTAGCCTTTGTCCTGACGGTAGGTGAATGCCGCAATGGTTCTCATTTTGGAAAGCAGTCTCGTCACCGTTATGTCTATATTGTCCTCAGGATCCCTTTCCTCCATTTCAGGATAGAACGCGGACAGCGAGGCAACCATGCTGGCAAGGATCGCCATGGGGTGCGCACCGTGGGGGTAGGAGCGGAAGAAATTCCTCATGTCCACATGCAGGAGGGAATGCTTGTTGAGAAGCTGGGTGTATTCCTGTCTTTCCTTCGTATTCGGTAGCACTCCTTTGATCAGCAGATATGCGACTTCGATGAAGTCACAGTTCTGTACAAGATCCTCGATGTCATAACCGCGGTAGCGCAGAATCCCTTTCTCTCCGTTTATATAGCAGATGGATGACATGCAGCTTCCCGTATTCATGAAACCCGGATCATAGGTGATGTAGCCTGTATCCTTTCTCAGGGAGGCAATGTCGATACTGTGGTTTCCCATGTTGTCTGTAATGACATCAAGCTGAATGTCCCTGCCGTCAGGCAGGACAAGATGCGCTTTCTTCTCTTCCTTAAGCATTTCCCTCTACCTTATCCAGTATTTTCTTTCCGCTTACAGCTTCAAGAGCTTTCACAAGAGCCTGGGTTCCTTTCCTTCCCATGCCCTGAGCCTGAAGTGCAATGTACAGCTGCTTCACAAGGGCAAGGCCCGGAAGGCATAGTCCCATCTTCTCGCTTTCCTCAAGCGCAAGACCCATGTCCTTGACGAAATGGTCTATCATGAAACCCGGCTCATAATCGCCTTTTATGACACGCGGGGCGAGATTGTCCAGCGTCCAGCAGCCTGCGGCTCCGCCGCTGATGGTCCTGACCATATCTTCAAGGCAGAGACCCGCTTGTGCTCCGTAGACAAGCGCCTCGCTGACACCTATCATGGTTCCGGCGATCACGATCTGGTTGCACATCTTTGTCTGCTGTCCGCTTGATACAGGACCGCAGTGGTTGATGCTTTTGCCCATAATTGAAAGAAGAGGTCTGATACGCTGGAAGGTCTCATCGCTGCATCCTGTCATGAAAGTGAGGGTCGCTTCCCTCGCACCTCTGTCTCCGCCCGATACGGGAGCATCGGCAAATGATGCACCTTTTTCGCTGCAGGCCTTCTCGATCTCAAGCATGAGGGAAGGCCGTGTTGTTGTCATGTCGACGGCGCATTTTCCCTCACTCAGGGCACTTACGATACCATTCTCCCCGAGATAGACTTCCTCGACATCTTTCGGAAAGCCCACTATCGTTAAGATGATGTCGCTCTGCCGCGCTGTTTCGGCAGGACTGCCACACCAGATGGCTCCTTTTTCAATAAGCCCGTCCGCCTTGCTTTTTGTGCGGTTGTATACGTACAGGGGATAACCTGCATCAAGAATATGAGAGGCCATGCTGTGACCCATCACACCTAGTCCGATAAATCCTATTTTGTCTTTCATGATTCACACAATACACCAAATATCATGGTTTGTCTAAAGAAAGAAGGAGTTAACAAAGCCTCTGATTAAGAGTATGTTTCTTGGTATGACAAAGAATGATGCTGTAAAAATGCTTGAAGAATATGATGCTCTCTCCTGTGTCGATATGATCGATATGCTCAGAAAGGAAGACAGCCGGCTCCTGTACGCAGGAGAGGAGGGTGTGTCGGTTGAATACAGAGGACTTGTGACGCTTACATCGTTCATTGATGATTTCACGAAAATCCTGGACAGGACAGGATATGAACCGGATCTCATCTGTGTTCACGATGAGGATATGAGGAACCACCTCGTGGAAAAATACGGATATGAGAATGAGGAAGGCTGCTACAGCTATTCATATCATGGAGAGCCTTTTGATCTTGATGGATATGATTTCAGGACGCTTGATGTCTCATTCAAGGACAGGATACGGGAAGTGTACACGCTTGCAAGCGAGGAAAGCCTCCTTGATGATTTTTCCCGCGGTGAGGTGTTCGGTCTTTTCATTGACGGACACATGGTGGGGTTCATCGGCTTTCACAGCGAGGGAAGCATGGGAATGCTGCATGTCTTTGAGGAAGGCCGGAAGAAAGGATACGGCAGCCTGCTTGAGAAATATGATATCAATAAGGCCCTTGAGCTGGGCAGAATACCTTACTGCCATGTATTTGAAAGCAATACTGCAAGTCAGGCGCTTCAGGCGAAACTCGCTCTGAAAAGAGGTAAGAGGAAATGCTGGTGGCTGTGGAAGGACTAGCCTCACAGTTCTTTCTCAATTATATTTTTCATGAAGGTACATAAAGATGAGAGATGAGGAAATAACGGATCTTGCGGAGTTTTTCAAGGTTTTCGGAGATCCTACAAGGCTGAAGATACTTTTCATTCTCGAGGAAGGCGAGTCCAGCGTCAGTGAGATAGCATCCGCCACCGGCATGAGCCAGTCCGCGATCTCACAGCAAATGAAGATGCTCAAGACATCGCGTCTCGTGCGTCCACGCAAGGAAGGCAAGTCCATCTTCTACCGCCTGTGCGATGAGCATATAAGCAGGATACTCAGCATGGGCAAGGAGCATTACGAAGAACTTTAGTGATGTCTTCAAGAGGGAGGCCGATGACGTTTGACCAGCTTCCCTCTATTCTTTCTATCAGTGTGTAGCCGGTTTTCTGGATTCTGTATCCTCCTGCGGCGCCGGCCCATTCACCGCTGTCAAGATAAGATTCAATCTGCGCATCGGAAAGCCGTGAGAAGAACACACGGCTTGTGCTGCAGCCGGAGAGTATGCCTCTGGCCGGAGTGAAAAGCGCCCAGCCTGTGACGACTTCCTGCATCCGGCCAGAGAATTCGCCCAGCATGCGTCTGGCATCATTCCTGTCCTTCGGTTTGCCCAGGATCTCGTCATTGAGTGAGACCATGGTGTCAAGTGCGAGAGAAAGCGTGAGGGGATCGAAATCGCGGCTGTTCATGAAGCTGACAAGCTTTATGAGCGCGATATGCGAGACGATTGATGAAGGCTGTGTGTGGCCATCCCTTGTCTCTTCTGCATCCTGCGGCCATGCAGATACCTTTATCCCGCAGTCCTTTTCAAGAAGTTCGAGGCGGTTGGAGGAGGATGAGGCAAGATTGAGCGGATTGAGACAAGAGCGTGCTTCTTTTACAAGCTTTTCATCAAGTACTGATTTTTCCTTCACTTCTGCAGCTCCTCCAGCTCCTGAGAGAGGGAGAACCATTCCTCGTTCAGCTTCTCGACCTCGGCCTCCATTGTTTCCTTTTCTTTCACCACTGCGCTTATTTTCGCAGGCATGCTGTAGATTTCCGGCTGTCCCATTTTCTCTTCAAGGGCTTTTATCGAGGCGCTGAGGCTGTCGATCCTCTCCATGAGTGCATCCAGCTGTTTTTCAAGTTTCTGTATCTGGTTGCGTCTTTCTTTCTGGCTTCTGTGATCAGCTGATGGGGAAACAGTCTTTCTCTCCTGCGATTTCCCGGCTTTCACAGCCTTTTCCCTTTCAAGGAATCTGCTTTCCTTTTCTTCCAGCTTGTATGAGAAGTAGTCGTAGTCACCTTCAAAGAAGACAGGCTCCTCATCGGATAGATAGAGTATCCTCGTCGCAAGATTCTTGATGAAATGCGTGTCATGGCTTACGAAAACGACAGTTCCGTCGTATGCTTTGATCGCCTCGAGAAGCATCTCCTTTGTGTTGATGTCAAGATGATTCGTGGGCTCGTCAAGAAGCAGCAGGTTTGCCGGGTGCAGAAGGATCTTTAGAAGGGCAAGACGGCTTTTCTCCCCGCCGGAGAGCACGCTTACGCTTTTGAACACATCGTCATCGTGGAAGAGGAATGAACCCAGCATGTTCCTCAGCCGCGGAAGATCTCCGGTATCGGCAACTTCCTCAAGTTCGCCGAGCACTGTGTTGGCATTGTTCAGCGTTTTCTCGCTTTCCTGTGCATAATAACCGATTTTGAGACCGGCACCGTCCCTGAGTGTGCCGCTGAATGAGTCATCCTGATGCGCAAGTATTCTCAGCAGAGTTGACTTTCCGGTGCCGTTGCGCCCTGCGATTGCGAGTCTTTCCTTTTTCCTCACGATGAATGACAGATCATTGAAGATAACATGATCCCCGTAGGCCTTGTGAAGATGCTCCGCGATTTCCACATCATTGCCGCTGTGCGGGGCAGGGGGAAAAGAGAAGCTGAGTTTCTTCAGATGGTCAGGGATCTCTACGATTTCCATTTTCTCAAGAGCTGTTATGCGCGACTGCACCTGACGGCTCTTTGTGGCTTTGTAGCGGAAACGCTCTATGAAACGTTCTGTTTTCTCAATCTCGCTCTGCTGCTCCTCATAGCGGTGCATTATTTCCTCAATCTCGGCTTCTCTCTGCTTCAGATATGATGAATAGTTGCCGCTGTAGCGTGTGAGCTTTCCCTTGAAAAGTTCGTATACGACATTGACGGTTTCATCAAGGAAGTCAATATCGTGCGATACCAGCATGAGGCCGCCTGGAAAATTCTTCAGATAGTTCTTGAGCCATGTGATCGCTTCGATGTCGAGATAGTTCGTAGGCTCATCCAGCAGCAGTATGTCAGGAGATTCCACCAGAATGCGGGCAAGGGCGATCCTCATCTGGTAGCCGCCGGAGAATTCACTGGTCACACGGGAGAAATCGCTTCGTCTGAACCCCAGTCCCTGGAGAATCTGCTCGATACGGGCCTGCCTTCTGTCGTATGAAGCGTCTTCCAGCCGTCTTTCCAGCTCATCGATGAGTGAAAGCTTTGCTTCATAGTTCTCTTGTGTGATCTCGCTTCTCAGCCTTTCTATCTCATCCGCCGTTTCCTTGAAACGGGCGTAGCCTTCCTCGGCCGTCTCATAGACGGTCTTGTGAGGCAGCACTATATCCGACTGTGGAAGATATGATATATGTATGCCGCGGGTTTTTGATATGTTCATTCCGTCCGACGCAAGCTGTCCGGTGATGACTTTCAGCAGTGTCGATTTTCCGCACCCGTTCGCACCTGCAAGCGCCGCACGCGATTTTCCGTCCAAAGTGAACGAGACATCTTTCAGGATGTCCCTGTCGCCGAAGGCGAGATTTAGGTTCTGAATCTGTAAAGTGACCATGAAATCTAAAATAGCAGAGTTGTGCACAGCGGTGCAATAAGCAATTAGCCTGCATACATATTCAATTTGCTTGCAATATTCTGCATAAATCATTATAGTGGTCAGGAAGAAGGAGAGGCACTTTGATTTGTCTTACTATCGCTGAAAGTACAATTGCCGCTGCCGTTGAGAAAGTCAGGGCACAGAGGCAGTATATAGATATGGCGGAGCTCCGGCTCGATTTTCTTACCAAGGACGAGTGTGAGAAAGCCTGCACATTCCCCTCCATTGTCGATGTACCGTGCATTGTTACGAACAGAAGGGTTCAGGATGGGGGAAAATGCAGTCTCAGTGAAAAGCAGAGAAGGAATCAGCTTCTGAAGGCGCTTGACGGTGATTTCAGATATGTCGATATCGAGGAAGATCTCAAAAGAGGGGAGCTTGACGAGAAAGCCGAGGAACGCGGGGTGAAGATCATCCGTTCCCTGCACGACTTCGAGAAAGTCCCCGACGATATCTTTGCCCGTATCCAGCAGCTGAGGAAGAGGGCTGATGTTGCGAAGGTTGCGGTCACGCCACGCGGCATTGCCGATGTCATGACACTGTTCAATGCACAGAAGGAACTTGAAGGCACAGACAAGATCATCATCGGAATGGGACCTTACGGGATTCCGACCCGCATCCTGTACAAGAGGATGGGCTCGATGCTCACATTCTGCTCTGACAACCAGACCGCACCCGGACAGCTTTCTGGCCGTCTTCTCAAGGAGCTCTATCATGCGGATGAGGTCAATGAAAGAACTGCGATCTACGGAATCATCGGCAACAATGTGACGGAAAGTCTTTCCCCGATGATCCACAATCCCGGCTTCAGGGGAATAAAATACAATGCCATATACGTGCCTTTCCTTGTTGATTCGGTAAGAAGTTTCTTCGCCCTTGCCGAGAATCTTCAGATGAGGGGTTTTTCTGTCACCGTTCCTCATAAGGTGGAGGTTCTTTCCTACTGCGGCAACATCACAAGGGAAGTGAAGCAGATCGGCGCCTGCAACACGGTCGTGAGGATGCCGGGGCTGTGGAAGGCGATAAACACCGATTACTACGGATTCCTTGCTCCGATTGAGAACGACATAGAAAGCGGCAGGATAAAAAGTGCGCTTGTCATAGGTGCCGGCGGTGCATCAAATGCCATTGTCTGGGCTCTCAGAAACAGGAATGTGAAGGTGACAATTCTCAACAGAACGCTTTCCCGTGCCGAGAAGATAGCACAGGTGAATATATGCCAGTTCGACAGACTGGAGAATGCCAGAGCCTATGAAGGACAGGTTGATCTGATCGTGCAGACGACGACTGTAGGACAGGGCGGCTGGGAGAATCCGGTGGAAGGTTTCCGCTTTACAGGCCGAGAGATCTGCTATGACATTGTTTATCAGCCGAGGATCACGAAATTTCTTTCCGACGCACAGGCTGCAGGCTGCAGCATCCATACAGGTCTTGAGATGCTGATCGGTCAGGGCAAGCTCCAGTTCGAGGCTTTCACGGGCTACCATTATCCTCGCGGCGTGAAGATCGATATCAGCTGATCAGTTCTTTTATCTTGAAAATCCTGCTGACGGGAATCTTTTGGTTTCTTCCATCCTCGTCCAGAACGGAGAGGATGCTTTCTGCCCCGTCCCCTTCAAGTTTTTCAAATGAGCAGACAATCTTTTCATCAACGGTTGTTATTTCAAAAAGGGCATCGCTTCTGGCGGTGTTCTTTTTTATGAATGACAGCTTCGACTGGAAATTGAAGCCTGAGATGCTTCTTGAAAAAGGAATGACCTTGTCTTTTACTATCTGGCTTCCGGAAAGGATGTAGCCGGCTGAAAGCAGTTCCAGATATGCATCCCTGTTATCATCAGAGGCTTTTTCCCTTATTTCAATTGCAAGGAGGTTCTTATAGTAATCAGGCTTTTCCTCCCTTGTGAGTGGAATGTCCTTTATGCTGAACGGCTTCAGCGATGGAGAAGGGATGAATGCATCATCTTTCCTGTCATCAGTATCTTCCACGACTGTTTTTCCAAGCATGTCGAAGCCTGAGTAGGTCAGGATGACCCTCCACTGCTTTTCTGTTGATTTCCTCATGAGGAAGCCTGTGCTGCCGACCTTTTTCATTATGTGTATTTTCATCAGCGGAAGCTGACTTATTATTCCGGCTCTTTCCTCACTTGTCTCAAGGTATATGCAGTCATACATCCTGACTGAGTTGTAATCTTCCCACCATGCGCGGATGCGGTTTTCGACTCCTGCGCTCACATTGCAGCCTGAGAAGGATGCAATGATATCATCAGCGGTGAGAGAGCTGTCAAAACCGTTTCTGATGCTGTCCCTGTTAATTTCCAGAGTGACCATTGTGTCAACAAGTGAAGGAAAGGTGTACAGATGGAAAATGCTGTCCCTGCTGCAGCTGTGGTAGCGTATGGTGAAATCAGCAGAGACATATACCTCCGAGTCTTCATCACTTTTGTCTTCATCACTCAGGATGAAGCTGAGGGAACCTGCATCTGCACAGCCTTCGTCCCTGAAAATGGATGACATGCACTTTCTCACCCCATCCGCATTCAGGAAGGAAGAAAGGGAAACTGTCCTCTGTGCCGCACTTATGGACATACCTGAACCTGCCGAGAGCAGCTGAGCTTTGATCACATCCAGATCCTGAGAGAAGAATGAGGCAAGCTTTCTCTTGTCGGAAAACAGCTCAAGCTGCTGTGAGAGAGTGATGAAGGCATCATACAGGCAGTCCAGCTCACCGGAGTCAAGATGCGGGAATATATATTTCCATGTCTTTGAAATATCCCTCCGGTTCGTTATTGTCCTTATCGCACAGAAGGCCCTGAGCGTATCGCGGAGGAATATTGTGCGTCTTTCATTCAGCAGCCAGGGTGAGAAAAGCGAGAGACTTACAAGCTGACTGTAGTCGTACAGTGAATTCAGATCCAGTTTTCCCTCCGCGTCACGAAGCAGAAGAGTGCGTCTGACCAGGGAGCTGATCATCCTGCTGACATGCCGCGCATCAGAATCTGAAAAGAAATCCCTGACGGCAGATGGCTCAAGAGGGCCGAAGATGCTGATGAGGGAGAGTATCATGCTTTCATCATCGCTGACGCCTGAGGCAAGGTTTTCCTTCACGGCGGTGGATGAGAAAAAATGCATCAGGGCCTCTGTTATGCCGGCCCTGCTGAAAGGCATGGGAACCCTGCCCAGATAAAGGGAGGCAAGATCCAGCAGGCTGTTTTCATCCAGTTGTGACAGATAGGAGGAAAAACTCATGCTCATCAGGCATTCTCCACGATATAGCTGTAACCCTGCTCACAGAGGAATTTCTGACGGTTGAGCGAGAAATCCTCTTCTTTTGAATATTTGGTCACAAGGGTATAGAAATGGCTGTCTATATTCTTCGGCCGGAGAATCCGTCCCAGTCTCTGTGCTTCCTCCTGTCTTGAGCCGAAGGTTCCCGAAACCTGTATTGCGACACTTGCATCGGGAAGGTCGATTGCGTAATTCGCAACCTTGGAGACGATGAGCACATGTATCTTTCCATCCCTGAATTCCTGATACAGCTCATCGCGTCTGAGATTGTTCATGGCTCCCGTTATCATGGGAAATGAAAATGTCTTCTGTATTTCCCTGAGCTGGTCAAGATACTGGCCGATTATGAGGATCTGACGACCTTCATGTTCTTCAAGCAGTCTCCTGACCACGTCTATCTTTGCCGGATTCTTTGCCGCGATCTTTATCTTTTCACTTCCCGGTGCCGCCGCATACTCAAGTTCCATGTCACGGGGAAGGGGAACCCTGAGCTCATGGCAGTATGCCGTTGCGATGAAGCCTTTCTTCTCAAGTTCTGACCATGGGACATCATAGCGTTTCGGGCCGACAAGTGAGAACACGTCTCTTTCCTTTCCGTCTTCTCTTATGAGCGTTGCGGTCAGGCCGAGCCTGTATACCGCCTGAAGGGATGCGGAAAGCTGGAATACAGGAGCGGGAAGGACGTGCACTTCATCGTAGATCACGAGACCCCAGCTGTGTGAGGCGATATTCCTGAAATTCCTCATCTCCTGCTCTTCGTTGCTGTGGTTGATCAGCATTGAATACGTACAGACGGTTACCGGCTTTATTTCTTTCACTCCGCATCCGTATTCTCCGACATCATCCTGGCTGAGTGTTGTCTTGTCGAGGATTTCCCTGATCCACTGGTGGACGGCTGCGACATTGGGTGCGAGGATGAGGGTGCTTGTCTTCAGTGCGGCCATCGCTCCAAGGCCCACTATGGTTTTCCCGCTTCCGCATGGAAGCACGATGGTGCCGTATCCCGCACCTCTGGCTCCGTCGGCATAAAAGGCCCTGATGCTGTCTTTCTGGTAATTCCTCAGAGCGAATTTCCTTCCGCTGAGTGTCTCTTCTCTCAGAGTGATGTCAAGCGGCAGTCCTTTTTTCAGCGGGATGAGGTCATTGACGGGAAAATTGCTGTATATGAGCTTCAGCTTCAGCTCTCCGCGTTTCGCCATCGGTATGATAAAATCATCATCAAGCCTGTCCTCCAGATATGGAAGCATGGATTTTATCGAAAGGAGCTGTGTCCTGTAGATGTCTTTAGAGCAGGTGAGGAGGAATCTGTCATCATCGTACTCTTCGAAGCAGATTGCGCCGAAACGGGAGCAGTTGTCCTCGATGAAGTACTTTACGACTTCGGGAACTTCAAAGCGGGAATACTTCTCAAGGCTTTCCATTATGAAGTCAGGGCTGACACCTGCACTGCAGGCATTCCATATTGTTATGTTCGATATCGTAAAGGTGTGCAGGTGCTCGGGAGATTTCACAAGCTCGCTGAAACTTACGATCGCATCCCTGCATTCATCAGCGGCAGGACTGTGTACATCAAGCAGCATTGTCCTGTCTGACTGTACGATAAGCGGTTTGTCATGCATAGGCTTTCTCTCTGAGGTAATAGTCCGCGATTGTCAGTGCGGCCATGGCTTCGACGACGACGAGGGCACGCGGCACGATGCATGGATCATGCCGTCCGTGTATCTCGATTTTCCTTTCATTCATCTGTCTGTCCACCGTGTTCTGAATCCTGCTGATGGAGGGTGTCGGCTTGAATGCCGCGCTGAAGATGATGGTCTCTCCGCTGCTTATGCCGCCGAGGATTCCGCCTGAATGGTTTGTCCTGAAAGCAGCCCTGCCGTCCTGAACATGCATTTCATCATTGAAATTGCTGCCCCTCATTTGTGCGGCTCTGAATCCGTCCCCGATTTCAAATCCCTTGCAGGCTCCGATTGACATCACGGCTCTGGCAAGGGCTGCATTCAGCTTGTCGAAACAGGGATCTCCCAGTCCTGTGGGAACACCGTAAATGCGGCATTCCACAATGCCCCCGACACTGTCGTTCGCGGCCCTTGCATCGTCTATCTGTTTTTCAAAAAGTGGGACCATGGCAGAATTCACTGCACCGAAATCATTGCCGAAGGGGTAGGAGAACTCAGATGAAGGATCAGCTTCCGTGCCGATTGAACGGATGCCCGCATGTATCTCGATTCCCTTTTCCCTGAGAAAGAGTTTTGCAAGCGCTCCGGCAGCTACACGGCAGGCAGTTTCGCGGCCTGAGCTTCTGCCTCCGCCCCGGTAGTCAACATTGCCGTATTTCATGAAATAGGTGTAATCGGCATGACTTGGACGGAAAACATCCTTTATGTCATTGTAATCATGGCTTTTCTGTTCCCTGTTGCGAATGACGAAACAGATGGGTGCTCCTGTCGATTTGCCATCAAAGACGCCCGAGAGGATTTCCGGTCTGTCTTCTTCGCTGCGGCTTGTGGAGAAACGGTTCTTTCCCCCGCGTCTTCTTTCCATCTCGCTTATTATGAAATCTTCGTCAATTGTGATTCCGGAGGGAAAGCCGTCGAGGATACCTCCTATGGCCCTGCCATGGGATTCTCCGAAAGTGGTGAGATTCAGCAATGTTCCGAAACTATTTCCCGCCATCAAGGACCTCCTTTATCTCTCTTTCGATTCTCTCTTTCGTCCTGCCGATGTCTTCATACACTTCAAGGTTGATGATTATGTCGGCATATTCCTCATATACCCGGCTGCGTCTTTCATAGATGACATGGAACGAACCCTGCGGATCAGAGGGATCAAGAAAGGGAGGAATGCCTCCTGCCAGTATTTTTTCAAGAAGCAGTTTCTCATTCCGCTTGAGGTATACGATCTTTCCTTTTTCCTTTATGAGATTCATCAGCGGAATGTTGTCAGCCGCACCGCCGCCGAGTGAAAGCACTCCATCTGAATGCTCATCAAGGTAGTTTCCCACAGCTTCCAGCTCCCTGTTCATGAATTCTTCCTGACCGTGTGTCCTGTAAAAAGAACGCACGGATGTTATGTCAGGCATCATGAGAAGCAGATCATCGCTGTCGGCGCATGTCATGCCGGCATCCTCTGCGATCAGCGGTGCGAACGTGCTTTTTCCGCAATGCTTCATTCCAACGAAAAAAAGATGCATTTTATCTCCTTGTTTAAAGGAGAATTATACTATTTTTGCCTCTTTTCAGTCTAGATAATCGAGATCAGTGTCGTGAAGCTCGGCAATTTCGGGTTTAAAGGCTCCGTTGAGCGCTTCATCCTTCTTTCTGCGCGTGAAGCGGAAAAAGTCCCTTTTCTCGTTTTTCTCAAGGAACTTCGCCTCAGTGTAGTTCTTCTTCATGTCCGAATAGAATTTGTTCTTCTCCACCTTTTTCTTGAGGGCATAATGGAAGGTGACAACCATCATGTACCAGAAAAAAGAAAGGAAGAGAGGGAAAAGGGCGAATACCCCGCTGTATGTCACGATGCTGGCGGAAGGGATGAAGAGAATGAGGAAATTGTTCACGCTCAGCAAAATGGAGACGATGAACGGAATGATCCAGAAGAATCCCTGCCGTGAGAAAATAAAACGGAGACAGGCCAGAGATGAGAGCACTGTCAGCAGAAGTGAAGCCAGAGGGACAATGTATTCAGCCATATAATGAATAATAATGGAATTTCGCTTTCTTGCACAGCATAAAGTGTTGTTGTACGATAATTCCATGCAGCATATACGTAATCTTATCGACAATGATCTGCTTTTCAAGCGGGACAGGAAAAGGGACGAGGATGTGAGGGGTGCCTATTACCGTGACATGACGGCGATCATCCATTCATCTCCTTTCTCACGGCTCAAGCACAAGACACAGGTTTTCTTTGCACCTGCCAATGACCACATCTGCACGCGTATGGAACATGTTCTGCATGTGGCCTCAATCGCTTCGACTATCTGCCGCCCCTTCGGCCTTGACAGCGAGCTTGCCTGGGCAATTGGCATGGGGCATGATCTCGGGCATACGCCATTCGGACATGTGGGGGAGAGGATAATAAGCTCGATGTCACAGGAGAGGGGATTCGGCAATTTCGAACATGAGGTGAATTCCCTGCGTGTCGTGCGTACTCTGTGCAATCACGGACAGGGGCTGAATCTGACATATGCCGTGCAGGACGGTATAGTCTCTCACTGCGGAGAACATTTCCTTATGCGCATCATGCCTGATTTCAAGGTCAAGGATCTTGATTCCATCACAACGCGCAAGGGTCTTATTCCTTCGACCTTTGAGGCAGTGGCTGTCCGTTTCTCCGATTCGATCGCCTATCTCGGGCGCGATTACGAGGATGCAAGGCGGCTGGGAATTCTTGACGGGGCACCGCCTCTCCCGCTGGAAGTGAGGAAAATGCTGGGCGACAGGAACAGCACGATCATAAACACTCTTGTCAATGACATCATATCATCGACAAGCCAGGATGAGGGAATGGGATTTTCCCGGGAAGTCTATGAGGCTGTTCTGGAGATGAAGGATTACAATTACAGGAATATTTACAGAAGCGAGCTTCTTGCAGGTTATACAGGGTATTTCACAAGACTGCTGAATCTTATCGTGAACTATCTTGACGGACTGCTGTCTTCATATGGCTGCGACAAGAAGGGCTATGATGATGAGAAGAACATGCTTGCCGCCGGTTTCTATGCACATCTTATGGAGCTGAAGGACAAATATATCGAGAAGGAAGGAAGCACTGCGCGGCTCGTACTGGATTATGTTGCGGGAATGAGCGACAACTTCGCCCTTGACTGCGCCAATGAGATACTGAAGCCTGAGCACCTCAACGACAGGATAGAACAGAGCCAGAGAGGCAAATGGTTTGACGTCTAGTGCGATTCGTCATCATCGCCGACCGTTTTTGCGATGTTCTCGATCTCATTGATGAATTTGTTCACATCGTCGAATTCCCTGTAAACGGAGGCAAAACGTACATAGGCGACCTTGGACACCTTGTAAAGTTCCTTGAGTGTGGTCTCTCCGATTTCCGTTGAGGTTATCTTTCTTGTGTGTTCGGTCTTCTTGTAAATTTCATCCTCAATGCTGTTCAGAAGTTTTTCGATCGCTCCCTGGCTGAGCTTGAGCTTTTCCGTGCACGTCCTCACGCCCCGTTCTATCTTGCTGATGTCGAAAGGCTGCTCGCTGCCGTCTTTCTTTATGACTATTATGGGTTTTTCCTCAATGCGCTCATAGCTTGTGAAACGGAAGCCGCAGGAGAGGCACTGCCTTCTTCTCCTGATTGCTGAACCGTCTTTTATCTGTCTTGATTCCAGAACCTTGTCTTCCATTGATGAGCATCGCGGACATTTCATACGTACATTCTACAAAACTCGCAGGATACTCTCAATTGTTATTTTTTACGTCCAGCTTGAAAAAAATAACAAAGTGTATTAAAAATAACAGCATGAGCGAATCAATTTCCACCTGTGTCAAACATGTCATCAACAACAGTCCTTTCATAAACGAGATGCTGATCCAGCAGGTGATCAGCTATTCCAACCTTTCACGTTTCATTCAGCCCAAGGTCGAGCAGCTTTACGGCAGCAGCGTGAAGCACTCCGCGATAGTGATGGCCGTGAGGCGCTACAGCGAGGATCTGATCGCAAATCAGAGCCGTACGAAAAGGGAGAAGATCAATTACGAGATAAACATGAAGACCAACATCTATGATGTGAACTTTGTCAGAAGCGATGTTTTCGTCTCACGTCTTTCGTCCCTGTATGATGAGGTGAAGATGCAGAAGGGAGATTTCCTTAATGTGTCTATCGGTTCGCATGAGATATCCCTGTCGGTTTCCGACAAGTTCAAGGATGCTGTCGAGGAGATAATAAAAGGGGAGGAGATACTCCACCGGAAAGACAATATGGTGGCTCTTACGATTTCGTTCACCGGCGATTTCCTTCAGACACCGGGAATTCTCTATATGGCAACACGCAAGCTTGCATGGGAGAACATAAACCTGACGGAGATCGTATCCACGATGAATGAACTGACTTTCGTCATTGAAAAGGAAGACAGCATAAAGGCATATGATGTGCTTCAATCATTCTTCGATGAGGAGATTTAGACTCATCACGGCTCCCCATGACGGGGGAAAGACCCGCTGGATACTTGAGCACTGCAGAGGATGCAGGGGTTTTGTCTCCGTAAGTCCCGATGAGGAAAAGAAGGAGATTTTCCTCATGAATCTTGAAACCGGTGAAAAAAGACTGCTGATGAGACGTAATGCCGAAAATGTCTTCATCGTGGATGAAGAGACTTTCTCATACGCGAATGACTGCATCATGAGAGAGACGTCAGGTCTTGTCGTTCTTGATGAATGCGGCTGGATGGAGTGCGGGAAAAGAGGATTCTACCCGTCGCTTGTACATCTGAGGGATACGCCTTCACTCTCAGCGCTGCTTTCAGTGCGCCTTGACAGGCTTGAATGGTATCTTGATTTCTTCGGCCGTGAGTGTGCCGAAGTCATCAGGCTCTGAGGGGCAGCAGCCTTTTCAGATTTTCGATTCCCTTTGGCGTTCCGCAGTAGATATCCTCGCTGTATTTCTTCTTTCCGAAAAGGAATTCATCTGTGTATTCGAATTTCCCGCCACTGAAATATGAGATGTCCATGCCCTGACTCATGAGCACTGCATGAGATGCCGCGATGTCCCATACATAGCTTGGCTGGTTTATACAGCCCTGGATTGAAGAGAATACAACAGGGGCGATGATGTGGAGTATGCTGCTGCCGAACACCCGCACTTTCCCGTCAAAACGTGAAAAGTCGAGTCTTTCAAGTTCCTTCGAACCGAGCGTGACCTGTACGATTTCGTCTTTTGATGTATCAGCATGGAATTCTTCTCCGTCCATGTAAAGCTTTCTCCCCGGTGCGAGGGAAAGGAAGAGATCTTCCCGTCCGACACCGAAGCGGGGTGCAGCTATCAGAGCTCCGACCGGCTTTCTCTCACAGTCGAGGATACCGAGCGCCACTGCGAAGGAGGGAAGACCCTGCGAGTAGACGTCGGTTCCGTCAACCGGATCGAGAACAAAGATGTAGTCTTCACTTTCTTTCCTTATAACCGGACTTTCCTCGCATACGAATGATGCGGATGGAAAGAGTCTTGTCACCGCTTCCTCAACGATTGAGGATATCTTCAGGTCGGTCTGCGTCAGCACCGAGCCGTCTTCCTTGTAAAACCGTCTTATATTCTTCTGGGCATCGGCCGCGAGCCCGGCACATTCCCTTATCGTTTTTTCCAGTTCTTCAAAAGCTTTATAGTTGAAATCATGCATTGTCATTTTTCCCGTTTTGCATTATGTTTCACACTCGTGGCCGAGTCAATTGCAAATAAGGTTAAATCTTTCATAAAGACAAGTGCTGCCTACAGGAATCTGAGCGGCAATGAAATAATAAAGGTGAACAATCTTGACGGTTATCCTCTCAGCAGGGCGGTGGAGCTCTGGCAGAGGAAACTCTCATGCCGTCTTCTCGTGATCGTCCCGAGCGAGGAAAATGCCAGAAACCTCATTGACGATCTTTCCGACCTCCGGGATATCCCGGTTGTCTATTTCCCTTCTTCCGGCAAGCAGCTTTATTCTTCCTACAGCGCGAGCGTGCAGGAGGCGGGACAACTGAAAGCCATAGAGAAGCTTGAGTCGATGAATGACGGCATAATAGTCACTCATGTGAGGGCTTTCTCCAGTCCTGTCATTTCAAGACAGAGCATCAGGAATTTCTCCATCCGTCTGAAGACCGGCGATCATTTCGATTCCACGGGTCTCGCATCCCGGCTTGCCGCCGCTGGATACTACAAGGCTTCAAGCTGCTATGAAGTGGGAACCTTCGCACTGCGCGGAGAGGTCATGGAAATATTTCCCTATCAGAGCGAAAACCCGATCCGTCTTTATGCGGACTGGGATGAGATCGGCAGGATTGCCTATTACGATCCTTCCTCACAGCAGGTCATAAGGAATATCAGCAGCTACAGCCTTTCACTGATCAATGAAAACACAAAGGTTGAAACGGATTCATTCACCAGCTGTCTGAACGGAAATGAATATGTGTTTTTCGTGGGCAGCGAGCGCTGCCGGACCGTATATACCGGACTGATGAATGAGGCGAAGCAGCTTTTCAAGGCAGCATATGCATCTGATGCCCATGCTCCTGTGCCTGAAAAGATAATCACAAATCCTTTTGACTATCTTGAGGGAAAGAAGAGCGCGACAGTTGTATATGACATAAGAGATGATGAGGAAAGCTTCCACTTTGACATCAATGCCGGAAGAAGCTTTTTCGGCAATGTGAAGCTTTTCAAGGAAGAAGCCGGCGCCATGCTTGCCAATTCCTGGGATGTGCGTGTCATAGTCCCGACGCAGATACAGGAAGAGAGGATGGTCAACATTCTCTCCGATCTTCCCGATGTGAAGATTGAGATCGGGAACATAAGCAGGGGCTTCTCGATTGATGCCCTTGAGCTTTTCGTGATTGCCGATCAGGAGATCTTCAACCGCAGGACTGCCCGCCGTCAGGCACTTGTAAATGTGCAGTCAGAGGCGATTGACAGTTTCGTCGATCTCAAGGAAGGCGATTACGTCGTCCATGTCAATTACGGTATCGGACAGTTTGTCAAGATCGAAAGGGCGAAAACAAGCCGTGCCGAAAGGGATTACATAAAGATACGGTATGCCGATGAGGAATATCTTTATGTGCCGATCGAGCAGGCGAACCTCGTGCAGAGATATATCGGAAACGACGGAAGAGCACCGAAGCTTGACAAGATGGGCACCTCAAGCTGGTCGAGAAAGAAGGAGAAGGCCGTAAAGAAGGCACAGGAGCTTGCTTCTCAGCTCATAAGCCTGTATGCAAAGCGGCAGAACTCGTTCGGCTATCCTTTCAAGAAGGATACCGACTGGCAGCTGCAGTTCGAAGCCTCGTTCCCTTTCACTGAAACTCCCGATCAGCTCAAATGCATCGAGGACATAAAAAAGGATATGGAAAGCGACAGGGTCATGGACCGGCTTGTCTGCGGTGATGTCGGATACGGTAAGACGGAGATCGCGTTCCGTGCGGCATTCAAGGCTGTCATGAGCGGCAGGCAGGTTGCCTTCCTCGCTCCCACCACCATCCTTGCCGAACAGCATTACAGGAAATTCTGCGAGCGGCTGGGAGAATTCCCCGTGCAGGCAGAGCAGCTTTCAAGAATCGTTCCTGCAGCCCGGCAGAGAAAAGTTCTCTCCCAGCTGAAAGAAGGTAAAGTCGACATCCTTTTCGGAACGCATAAGATCCTTCAGAAAAACGTGGTGTTCAAGAACCTAGGTCTTCTCATCATTGATGAGGAACAGCGTTTCGGCGTGACGGCAAAGGAGAAGATAAAGCAGCTCAAGGTCAATGTGGACTGCCTGACTCTTTCCGCGACTCCGATTCCGAGGACTCTGTATATGTCGCTGCTGAAGGTCAGGGACATGTCGCTGCTTACGACGGCTCCCCGTGAAAGGCTTCCCATAAAGACCATCATCGATGATTATGATATAAACAAAGTGGTTTCCGCCATACGGAGGGAACTTGAGAGGGGCGGTCAGGTCTTCTACCTGCATAACCGGATATCAGATCTGAATGATATCGCGTATCAGCTTCATTCACTGATCCCGAGTGCGACTGTTGAATATGCGCACGGGCAGATGGAGAGTGACGAGCTTGAGGACATAATGCACCGTTTCGTCTACGGCGGTATCCAGGTGCTTGTCTCCACAACCATAATCGAAAACGGTATCGATATCCCGAATGTCAATACGATCATCATAGACAATGCCCATATGTTCGGCCTGTCGCAGCTTTACCAGCTCCGTGGCCGTGTGGGACGCAGTGACAGGCAGGCATACTGCTATCTGATGTATCCCGATGAATCCATGCTGAATGATGATGCGATAAAACGCCTCAGGGTCTTAAGCGAGCATACCGCTCTCGGTTCCGGCTTCAAGGTTGCGATGAAGGATATGGAGATAAGAGGTGCGGGAAATCTTCTTGGGCAGGAGCAGTCCGGACAGCTTGAGGCGGTTGGCCTTGACATGTACATGAAGATCCTCGATGAGGAGATCAACAGACTCACGCACGGAGAAAAGGCCCATAGTGAGAGGGAAGTGTACCTTGAGCTTGATTACTCGGGCTTCATTCCCGACAGCTACATCAGCGATCCCTCCAGCAAGTTCGATCTTTACAAGAAGATTGCATCCGTAAAGACTGATTACGAGTTTGACGCGCTCAAGGGCGAAGTCGAGGAAAGGTTCGGGCCCGTGCCTGAGGAAGTGGAGAATCTTTTCTGCATTGCACAGATCAGAATCGTCTGCAGACGGCTTGAGATATATCATCTGTCGGAAAGCAGGGGAATTGTACAGATTGAGTTCAGTCATTTCTCCGCCATCAATCCCGACAAGATAATTAACCTTCTCAAGCTTTCAAACGGAAGGGTGAAGATGGACGCGGCAAGGCCGAATTACATGAAGATGAAAACTGATGCCATAAGTCTTAAGGACAAGGCTTATTTCATACTTGAACAGCTCAGGAGACTTGAATAACAGATGACTGAAAACGAGATAATATCAGCAATAAACAGAGTTGAGGTCAGGGAAGGCATACACAGGACGATAAAGTCCTATGCACTGAGGAACAATGTTCTTGATGACGAGCAGAAGAAGATCGTTCTGGACAACTTTGAGAAATACTGTCTTGCATTCAATGACGGCTTTGTTTCTCCGTCTTCTCTTTTTCAGGATGAGACGAAACCTGTAGTGATAGAGATCGGTTTCGGTATGGGCACTTCAACACAGATCATCGCAAAGGAGAGGAGTGAGTACAATTATCTTGGTCTTGAAGTCTATCTTCAGGGTTTTGTGAAACTTCTCAGGGATGTATCACGTCTCGGACTGGACAACATAAAACTCATGAGGTTCAACGCTGTCGATGTGCTTGAGCGTATGATACCCGATAATTCAATTGCCGGTTTCCATATATTCTTTCCGGATCCATGGCCGAAGAAAAGGCACCACAAAAGGCGTCTGATCCAGCCGGATTTCGTCCACCTGCTTTCCACAAAGCTCATCAAGGGCGGCTATCTCTACCTTGTCACGGACTGGGAGGAATATGCCCGGTGGATGATGGACATACTTTCGTCAGAGCTCCTGATCAGGAACAGGTATGAAGGATTTGCACCTCCGGCAGAGTGGAGACCTGAAACCAAGTTTGAGAGAAAAGGTCTGGACAAGGACTACAGGATCAGCGAACTCTGGTTTGAGAGAGTGTGAGAAAGAAGAGGAGCCGCCTTTTCAGACGGCTCCGTGGATGGGGATTGAAATATGGCTATTTGGCCTCTGCTTCCTTTCTTGCCTTTGCTTCTGCGATCACATCATCGGCAAGTTTTCCTGTGAGCATTTCATAATGGTCGAACTCAAGTTCGAATGAACCGGTGCCTGAAGTCATTGACTTGAGGTCGATCGCATAAGTTCTCAGTTCAGCCATCGGGACTTCTGCCTGTACCGCGGTAAGGTGTCCTTTTTCCTCCTGACCGAGCACTCTGCCTCTCTTTGAGGAAAGATCGGAGAGGATTGCTCCCAGATATTCATTTTCAATGAAGACTTCAAGCTTCATGATCGGTTCGAGCAGCACGCATCCTGCTTTGGCAAGTGCAATTTCCATAGCACCTTTTGCGGCAAGCTTGAATGCCATTTCAGATGAGTCGACAGGGTGTTCCTTGCCGTCAACCAGCGTGACGCCGATATCCACAAGAGGATAACCTGCAAGATAGCCTTCATTCATTGATTCCTGAATGCCTTTTTCGATTCCCGGGATATAGCCCTTTGAGATGGCTCCTCCCTTGATGGCATTGGTGAAGCTGTAGTACTGGCCCCTTTCGATCGGCTCGATTTCCATAACGACACGTCCGAACTGACCGTGACCGCCTGACTGCTTTTTGTGTGAGTACTCGGCAAGTCCTGATTTCTTTGTGATTGTCTCCCTGTAGGCAATGCTCGGAACGGATGTGTGGATCTTGATCTTCTGCTTGTCCTGGACCTTGTCGAGGATCATGCCGATATGAAGTTCTCCCATACCTCCGATGACAGTCTGCTTTGTCTCGACATTCTGTGTGATCTGGAAGGTGAGGTCTTCCTCCGCAATGCGGTGGAGGGCTTCATTCATCTTGTCTTCACTCTTCTTGTCATCTGCCTTGATGGCAAGCTGATAGACCGGCTGCGGCAGTCTCATCGGGCGGAATGTGAACTTCATGTCCGCATTTGCAAGCAGCGAGCAGTTTGTGGATGCGATATTGCTCTTTGTTATGATGCCGATATCGCCGGCTTCAAGCGCATCCGTCTCGATAAGTTTCTTTCCAAGTGCCCTGTATACCTTTCCGGGGCGTTCCTTCTTCTTGATTTCCGGATTGTAAAGATCTGTTTCCGCTGTGACTTTACCCTGTACGACTTTGATGAAGCTGAGCTTGCCGGAGAACTGGTCGATCGTGGTCTTGAAGCAGTAGGCCGCAACAGGGGCCGCAGGATCGATTGGAATTGTCCTGTTCTCGCCGTTCTCGTCAACGATGAAGTCAAAACCGTCGAGCGGGTTGGGGAAGTTGTTCTTGATGAAATTGAGAAGGGAGGTGATACCGGCGCCTTTGTCGGTGGCACCGCAGAAAACAGGTACGACCTTGTTGTCCTTCAGACCTTCCCTGAGACCCCTTCTGATATCATCAGAATCAAGGGTTCCCTCTGCAAAATATTTCTCGATGAGGTCGTCAGCACCTTCAGCCGCATTTTCAATGAGACGGTTTCTGAAGTCCTCAACGACGACTGCATATTTTTCCGGAATAGGAATTGCAACTTCCTTTCCGCCTTCTTTCATCTGATATGCCTGATTCTCGATCAGGTTGATTACACCCTGGAATTCCTCTGCTTCGCCAAGTGCCATTACGACAGGGACGAAATGTGAGTTGAATTCGCTTTCCAGTGAATCGATAACGTGACGGTAACTTGCTCTTTCCTTGTCCATCTTGTTGATGAACACGGCTCTCGGCTTGTTTCTCTCATCAAGTCTTCTCCAGAGCTTGATGGTCTCGATCTGTGCGCCTTCTCTTCCGTCAACGACAACAAGTGCTGCCTCGCAGCTGCGGAATGCTGAAATGGTCTCTCCGATGAAGTCCGCTGTTCCCGGAGTATCGAGGATATTGATCTGTCTGTCTTCCCATTTGAAAGATGAGAGGGAAGCGTGTACGGAAATCTTTCTTGCGATTTCCTCTTCTGTGAAATCTGAAGTTGTCTTGCCGCTTTCTACTGTTTCCGGCTTGTCAAGCACCCCTGCATAGTAAAGCATCTGCTCCACCAGGTTGGTCTTGCCCGTACCGTTGTGGCCGACAAGTGCCACATTTCTGAGGTTTTTTGTCTCTACGCTCATTACTTCCTCCTTTTGTCACAAACGTAATATAAGGAAATGGTAAGGCCAAAGGGGGGATAAGTCAAAAAAAAAGTGAAAAAATGTAAAATGCATGAGGGCGCTGCTGAAATCACAGTGCACAGTACTGCATAAAAAGGAAGAAGGCCGCCATGGCAGCCTTCCTCTCTCATATTTCCTCTATCGTCTTGTCAACCGCAACGCATATGTTCTGTTTCAGCCGGTAACGGAGGATTTCTATGTTTGTGGCATCCTCTTCCATTATTTCGTATCCGCCTTCACAGAAATAAGACCAGACCGGAGCATTGGTTTCCTCTGCAATCTTCTCAATGGTGGAGAAGGAAGGGGCTTTCCTGCCTTTTTCGATCTCAGTTACAAAGGATGTCGAAACCCCGATTCTCTGTGCCAGCTCACCTTGCGTGATACCCATTCTCTTCCGTCTTTCCTTCAGGTTACGGCCAAAGACTTCCTGTAACATTCCATCATAATTCTTTTCCACTCGTCAGTACTCCTCAAATTGTTGTCTTACATGAGAATTATATAATGGTTTTCCTTGTTTCCGCAAGAAAGAGTTTTTTCAGGCCTTTACCTGGTAATGACTGAACTCCATCGAGAATGTTCCTCTTCCCTGTGTCGCAGAACGCAGCACTGTCGTATAGCCGAACATTTTCGCAAGCGGACACTCGCAGGTGATGATGTCATTGGCAGGTCTTGATTCCATTGCCTGGACAATGCCGCCCCTGCTGGTCACCGTTGAGATCACATCGCCGATGTACTGGCTGGGAGCCGCGATCTTCACGCTCATGACAGGTTCCATGAGCACCGGACCGGCTTTTGAGCACACCTCGTCAAAGGCAAGCGCCGCACAGCTCTGGGCTGCAACAGGTGTGGTTGTCATCTCATTGTAATCGAATTGTCTGACATCCACTGCTATGTCCGTACATTCATAACCGAGCTTTATGCCGCCTGAGAGGGCACCTTCAATACCGCTTCTTACAGCATCCATGATTTCCTCTGGAATATCTTTTGTGTCGCAGGAAATGGCAATCGAATTGCCGCCCTTTGTGCCTGAGGGCTTCACGGAAAGTGTTATTCCGGCATAGTTCTCCTTTCCTGCGATTGTCCTTTCGTATGTGTAATGATCCTGTGCTTCCTGTGTGATGCCTTCCCTGTAGGAAACCTGGGGCGAGCCGACATGGGCCTTTACCTTCATTTCGCTTATTATCCTTGTGGTGAGGACGTCAAGGTGCAGTTCTCCCATACCGGAAATGACGAGCTGTCCTGTCTCGCTGTCATCCTTGTATGTGAATGTCGGGTCTTCCTGGGAGAGAATTTCAAGGGCTTTCTTGAGTTTGTCCTGCTCGCTTGTGTTCTCTGCTTCGATTGCGACCGAGATCACGGGATTCGGGAAGTGCATCTTCTCAAGCAGGTACGGTGCAGCTTCGCTTCCGATGGTGTCTCCGGTCTGGGCGAACTTGAATCCTATGATGACGCCGATGTCTCCGGCCTTGAGTTCGGAAAGCTCCTCCGAGCGGTCTGCGTGCATTCTCAGAAGCCTGTTGACCCTGTCCTTTTTCTTTTTTGTGATGTTGTACAGTGAAATGCCTTTTTTCAGAACGCCGGAATAGACACGCACGAAACACATCGGACCTGCCTGCGCATCAACCTGGATCTTGAAGATGAGTGCAAGAAGTGGTCCTTTCTCGTCATGGGTGACCTCGACTTCCTTTTCCTTCTTTTCCCACCATGCCTTCATCGGCGGCACCTCAGACGGGGAGGGAAGCAGATCGACTACACCGTCAAGGACTGTCTGAACGCCGATGTTCTTGAGAGATGAGCCGACGAAAACAGGAAGAAGTTCCCTTTTTATAGTGCATTCCCTGAGCGTTTTAAGCAGCATTTCCCTGGGAATGTCCTGTCCGTCGAAATAAAGCTCGGTTATCTCATCAGAGAAAGAGGCGCATTCATCTATGAGCTTTTCCCTCCATTGTGCAGCCTTGTCTGCCATCTCCTGCGGAATGTCGCCGGTTATTACTGTCGAACCTTTGTCATCCTGGCTGAATGTGAGCATTTTCATGTCGAGAAGGCTGATCACGCCTTTGAAATCGCTTTCGCTTCCAACCGGTATGAAAAGAGGAACCGGCTTTTCGCCGAGTTTTTTCTTCATCTCCTCAAGCACACGGTAGAAATCCGCACCGAGCCTGTCCATCTTGTTGACGAATGCGATACGCGGTACGTGGTAGGTGTTTGCCTGTGCCCATACAGTTTCAGTCTGCGGCTCGACGCCTCCTACGGCGCAGAATACACCGACCGCGCCGTCAAGCACGCGGAGACTTCTCTCAACCTCTGCCGTGAAGTCGACATGGCCCGGAGTGTCGATGATGTTTATCTGATGGTCTCTCCAGTAGCAGGTTGTGGCAGCGGAGGTGATTGTTATTCCTCTGTCCTGTTCCTGCTGCATCCAGTCCATCGTCGCTTCTCCGTTGTCGACTTCGCCGATCTTGTGGTTTTCGCCTGTATAATAAAGAATTCTTTCTGTCGTGGTTGTCTTTCCGGCATCAATGTGTGCCATGATGCCTATGTTTCTTATTTCTTTTTCGCTCATGATGAAGAAAATACCAGATATTGGTTGTTTTGGAAACAGCGGATATGCTAGCATTTCGCGGATAGTCAGGATTCATGTATCATGAAACACAGGAAAATCGTCACGGAACTTGTATCATTCACACTCCCTCTTATTCTGAGCGGACTTTTCCAGCAGCTGTTCAGCTGGGTTGATGCATTCATAGTAGGCAATGTCAACGGAGAGGCGGCTCTTGCCGCAATCGGTGCTACGAATTCCATATATTCCCTTTTTGTCTCATTGATCACAGGTTTCACATCGGGACTTTCTGTGCTGTGCGCCCAGATGTACGGAAGAGGAGAGAAGGAGAGAATCAAGGAGGCTCTTTCCTCCAATGTGTTTGTTCTCACTCTTGTTTTTCTTTCGTGAAATCGGCAAGAGGACTCCATCCTCTATAGGGTGGAGATGAATTGCCGAATGATAAGATCAACGCAGAATTCAATATGACAATTCCTCTTCCCAGTGTCGGAATCGGAGTTAAATTCTGATAGCTTTTTATCCCACACCAGCAAGAAGACACCATCTTCCAAGCAGAGTGAAAGATGGAGATGAATTGCTGAAAAATGAACGGAATGAGTACAGGAAAAAGTAAAAATCTGATACAATGAAAACATGGATGACAAGGCAAGGAAGGAGAAGAACAGAACCATCAGGGAAAACGGTAAAGCCACCCGTCTCCGTCATGCCTCGATGCGTCCTGTTGTCGTAGAAATGAAGCTTGATCTCAAGTGCCTGAACAAGGCAGAACAGAACAAGCTCTTCCTATGCTTCACCGAATGCAGGTGGCTATGCAACCATCTCATTGCGCTTGACACAGAGACATTCAAATCGTTCGATACGAAGACACGAGACATCACATCACTCGACAAGGATGGCAATACAGTCAACCGTAATCTTACGATGCCTGCGAAATTCATACAGTCGGTGTATTCCTCACTGAAACGTGACATGGCATCACTTGCTGCAAAGCGGAATAAGACAGGAAAGAAGAACGGGAAGCTGAAGTTCAGATCATCTTACGACTCCATTGATCTCAACCAGTACAGGGATACCCACTGGATCTGCTATGGCTCCGCTGGAAATAAGAACGGAAAGTATAAGAATACAGTTCATATCGCTGGAATCAAAAGGCCGATCCGGGTCTTCGGCATGGAGCAGATTCCATATGGTGCTGAATATGCAAATGCCAAGCTTGTGAAGAAGCCGTCAGGAATATATCTCATGCTCACATGCTATGTTCCAGTGAATGAAGGCAACATGCATTCAGAGAATAAGCCTGACCTTGGGCTTGATTTCGGAATAAAGACAACAATAACCACCTCTGAAGGAGAGAAGTATGACATAACGGTCCGAGAACAGGGACGCCTTAAGGGATTGCAGAAGAAACTTGCAAGACAGAAGAAGGGTTCCGGGGGCTGGTATGTTACAAGACATCTTATCAGAAGGGAATACGAGAAACTTGCCAATAAGAGAAAAGACAAGGCAAACAAGATATACCATGACATCACAAAAGGAAGAAGCCTCATTGTAATGCAGGATGAGAACATAAAAGGATGGCACAAGGGACTTTTCGGTCGTCAGGTGCAATCTTCTGCACTTGGAACGATAAAGGCAAAGCTTAAAGCCAGCGATACAGTTCTCATCATCGACAGATTCTTTCCTTCTACAAGGATGTGTCCGCAGTGTGGAGCCTTGAAAGAAGACATCACACTATCTGACAGGACATTCATCTGTAACAGTTGTGGGTATACTGAAGATCGTGATGTGAAGTCAGCGAAAACAATGCTACTTGCAGGAAGGCATGAAATGTCCTGCACGCTTGCGGAATACAAGCGTACTCCGGAGGAGCGGATTTCAGACTTTGATACCTCGTATGAGATATGGAAGCATTCTGCGAAACGCCCAGAGATGGGAAAGAGACCGGAAGCTCCATCTTCTGAGCATTAGCGAAGGATGGAGTAGTTCACCTTGTGATTTACACAGTGGTGAAACATCCTCATCTGCGTTTCAGTTTTTTCAGCAGACCGGCTGATGCACACACTCTGAAAAAGAGTGCTGTTTTCGGTTTTCCGCCATCGGTGCAGTCCGGCATCACATCAGCGGGAAATGTCGTGCTGCAGAGCTTTATGAACGGTTTCGGAGAAAAGACAGTTGCAGCGATCACCACGGCATACCGTGTGGACACAGTGATCCTGCTTCCGATAATTAATCTGGGGTCGGGAATCTCGACACTTGTGGCCCAGAGGGAAGGCTCGGGAGACAGACAGGGCGCATTGAATGTTCTGCGTGCGGGGCTTGTGCTGATGGCTTGTGTATCGCTTGCCCTGACGCTTCTGGTTTTCACATTCGGCTCTTCTCTGATTGCCATGTTCGGCTTAAGCGGGGATACCGTTCTCATCGGCCGTTCATTCTTCCGGGGCTTATCGACATTCTATATGGTTTTTGGTCTCAGCATGGCACTGCGCGGTTTCATTGAAGGGAGGGGAGACATGCTTGCATCCGGTCTTCTGGGGATATCCTCCCTCACTGTCAGGATAATAATGTCGTATGTCATGAAGCCGTTTTTCGGCAACATGACAATCGCTTATGCCGAAGCCGTTGCATGGATTTACCAGCTTATTGTTTATTTCATTCGTTTCAGAAAAGTGGAAAAGTGTCAGCGGTAGGGCAGTTTCTGGTGGCTGTAGATGCCGCTTCTTCCCGAGACGATGAATGAAATCGAACACATGATGAAAAGCAGTGTCAGCTCGCTGTAATGGAGAAGTTCGAATCCCAGGATGAAACACACGAGCGGGAGGTTTGTTCCGCCGCTCAGCAGCCCTATGGCGCCCAGAGCCGCAAAGGCACCGCAGTCAACGCCTGTGAGGGAGGCAAACAGCCATCCGGCAAGAGAACCGGTTACCATGAGCGGTACAACTTCGCCGCCGATGAAGCCTGATGAATATGTCAGTGCGATGAAGATGAATTTCATGATGAAGTCTCCTAGCCGGGCTTCACCGTTTATTGCCGTGTTTATGAGATCGGTTCCAAGTCCGTTATATGGAATTCTTCCGCTGAAAACAAGACATGACAGTGAAAGTGCAAGAAGAATGATGGATGGGAAAAACACCCTCAGCATGCTGTCGTGGATTTTCCTGTCAAGAACATGCTTGATCGCATGGAGGATAAAGCAGAAAGCACGGCTTGCAAGGCCGGTCAGTATTGCAAACAGGATTACGAGAATGAAATTGGACAGATTGATTTCAAGAGGAGTGAAAGGATCTATGTGCATCACATGCGATCCTGTGAGCTGACCGGTGATGACGGCCGTGAAACTTGAACAGATGCATGTGAGGTATGCATCGAGTCTGGTTGCTTTCGGACTTGCAAGCTGGGTGCCGAAAAGAACGCCTGCGATAGGGGCGTTGAAAAGAGCTCCGAAAGCCGCAGCGGCACCGCTCATCAGATAATAGTCGCTTCTGTCGTCATATGCATTGTTTATTTTCTTTGCAAAATAGCGTTCTGTCTTCTCTATCACGGATGAACAGGAAAGGCCCAGCTGGACACCTGCTCCTTCCTTTCCGCCTGCAGCTCCGCTTATATGGGTGACCGATGCGCCGATAAATGCGACAAGTCCCATTGTCGGCGTGATTTCATCCGGAATCTGGCTTTCAGCCCAGTTGCGGTCTTCCCTGCGGTGGTTGTTTATTTCATCAATGGCACTTACGGTTGAACGTCTGTAGCGTTCTCCGAATATGCTGTACAGGTACTGGGTGAGAATCGCGCCGTAAGGAAGAAGGAACACAAGGAAGGGGAAGGTCTGGTTGAGATCAGTGAATATGAAGATGGCTTTAGAGTAAAGACTGATGACAAGGCCTGTAAGCAGTCCTGTCAGCACGCCTCTTATTATCTGCATGGGCCAGTATATATGGCCGATTCGCAACTCTCTCATACCGATGAAACATTTTTGCTTATTCTTGAAAAAAATTAAAGAGGCCCGAAGGCCTCTTCGTGAATTTGTTCACGTTATTTCGTTGTAGAATTCCACAATCTCATTATACTTTTCCGTATCGGAAGGAAGAGGATTGCTTCTGCTGCCGTAAACAGCCATGGCATACTGGCAGAGCATTGCGGCTTCCTGCCTGTCGCTCATCTGGCTGATGGCAACGGTGGAGTAGAAAGGCTTTGTGTTCCTTCCGTCCCTGCCTTCGTAGTATTTCATCTTCTCTGTCGGGACTGTTTCATCATTATAGTCCTTCTGCATCTTGTCAGCTTCCTTTGCTCTCTTGTCGGCTTTCCAGTTTCTGTCGTAAAGCTGCTGTGCGAGTTCAAGATAGTTCGTAAGGTTCATCCTGTTGACGTTATCCTGTGTGTCAATACAGCGTCTCATATAGCTGATAGCATAGTCATCATTTCCGAAGCTGAGAGGCGCGCCGGGAAGCTGGTTGTAAAGCAGTCCCAGGACATACCATGAATCAGACATGTCGGCATTGAAATCATTTTGAACTTTTTCAATGTATTCCCTCATCGGCTTTGCTTTTGAAAGACTGTTGAGCGGACCGTTCACCTGTCCGATCCTTCCGATTGCGGAGCTGAGCCAGTGATAGCCGTCAGCTGTCTCATACAGGGCAACTGATTCTTCGGCAAGACTCTGGGCTTTTCCGTAACCTGCAAGACGGGCATCTTCGTCATCCTCGTCGATTGCATCAGTCATGGTGAGGACTGTTCTTGCCTGTCTCCAGAGGATTGCCGCTTTTTCCTCATCATCAGAGGCATCTGCGAGACAGGCCTCAAGATAGGACATGTCCGTGTCATAGTCCTGAAGGTTATAGAACTGGTAGTCACTGTATTCAGGATTGAATGCGGCCCAGAGGCATGAAGCCAGAGCCATAGATAAAAGAAGGGATGCAAGTTTTTTCATGTGATCTCCATTATTTTAAAAGAAGTTTCAGAATTTTTACGAGTTTATCATTATAAGGTGCATAGCGAACCGGGATATCGAGCCACAGAGCCTTTGTGAGGGTGCTCTTCTCATGGGTGAAGGTGTCAAAACCCTGCTTTGCGTGATAGCTGCCCATTCCGGAATATCCGACACCGCCGAAAGGCATGTTCGGATTGGAAAGATGGACCACTGTGTCATTGACACATCCTCCGCCGTATGTGATGCCGTCCTGCACCGCCTTTATATGAGCCTTGTCTTTTGAGAAGATATACAGGGCAAGCGGCTTTTCCCTTTTCTTTATGAATCGTATGGCATCATCGAAGTTGTCATAAGTCAGGACAGGAAGCACCGGGCCGAATATTTCCTCATTCATCACCGGACTTTCAGGAGAGACATCATCAAGTATTGTCGGGGCAATCTTCAGTGCTTTCTCATCTTTCTCTCCGCCATAGACAATCTTCTGGCCTTCAAGCAGACAGGAGAGACGGTCAAAATGCTTTCTGTTGATTATTTTCCCCAGATCTCTGTTTTTGCATCCGCCCGGGTACAGCCTGTCTGCTGCTTTCCTGAGTTCCTCAATGAAAGCATCCTTGTATCTTCTGTCTATAAGCAGATAGTCCGGCGCAACGCAGGTCTGTCCGGCATTGAGGAACTTTCCCCATGCAAGGCGTACTGCTGCAGTCCTGAGACTGGTGGTCCCGTCAACTATGCATGGACTTTTCCCGCCAAGTTCAAGTGTGACCGGAGTAAGATTTTTTGCGGCCGCCTGCATAACGACTTTACCGACATTCGGGCTTCCTGTGAAAAATATATGATCCCATCTGATTTCAAGCAGCTGGGTGTTTGCTTCATGACCGCCTTCAAAAACCTTGACAATACGCTCATCGAACTCACTGTCGAACATATCTTTAAGCACACGGCTTGTGTTCTCACTGTAGCGTGACGGCTTGAGCACCACACAGCAGCCCGCACTCAGCGCTGCGACAAGCGGCGTGAGCGAAAGAAGAAGAGGGTAGTTCCACGGACTCATTATGAGGACAACCCCTTTCGGCTGCTTGAGAATATAGGAAGAAGAGGGGAAATGGGCCAGCGGTGTGCTTACCCTGTCAGGTTTCATCCACTTTTTCAGATGCCTGAGTGTATGTGTGATCTCGCTCAATGTGAGACCAAGTTCCGTTTCATAGTTTTCGAATGCGGTTTTGCTGAGATCTAGAAAGACAGCCTCGTTCAGCTTTCCTTCCCATTTCTTCAGTGTCTGTCTCAGCTTCAGCAGCACGGCTTTCCTTGATGCATAAGAAAGCGTTGCTCCGCTGTCATAATAATCCTGCATTTTTTCGCGTATTGACTGGTATTCCTGATTCATAGCCAGTATTTTTTACAGAAACTCTGATTTGTGTCAAGAAAAATTTCTGCTAAAAAGTTATTCCACTCGGTTGACACTAAAAGGAAATATCTGCTAGATTAAAGCCCGTTGCATGGAACTCTGCAGCAGATTACTGTGTTCAGAGCTTCGGCACCGGGCCACTAGCTCAGTCGGTAGAGCAACGCCCTTTTAAGGCGTGGGTCACTGGTTCGAATCCAGTGTGGCTCACGAAATATTTTTATTTTGACATCATGTCTCCGTCGTATAGTGGTTAGTACATCGGGTTTTCATCCCGGTAACAGGGGTTCAATTCCCCTCGGAGATGTATCATGTCTCCGTCGTATAGTGGTTAGTACATCGGGTTTTCATCCCGGTAACAGGGGTTCAATTCCCCTCGGAGATGACAAAAGAGCTTCCGGAAACGGAAGCCTTTGTTTTATGTTTGGATGATGTTGAACATTCTTGAATTCCGGTCTGTCTTCAGACAGATCATCCTGCCGGATGTATCTTCAGTTTTGTCCTGATACCGTGCATCTGCACTGCGTAGCAGATTGGGAGTATCACTGCTGCGCATACCCATGCGACAGGGCTTGCATAGCAGATTCCTAGATAGCTGAAGACTGAGGGAAGCGTGAATGCCGCGATTGTCCTTGCCCCCAGTTCTGTTATTGAGCTGATCATCGGTATCGAACCGGATCCGAGCCCCTGGCATCCGGTTCTGAAAAGGAAGATCATGCCAAGCGGTATGAAGAATACGATTACTGTCCTGACATAGATGATTGCATTGTCAATTACATCCTGTCCCGATGTCTGTCTGTCAAGGAAGAGGTAGGCGAGCGGTTCCGTGATGAAGAACGAAAGGATATAGGAGATGAGTGACCACAGCACGATAAGTGCGAAACACACTGCAAATCCTTTTTTTATTCTTTCGTATTCACCGGCTCCGAGATTCTGTCCTGCGTACGTGCTTATTGCCATGCCGAGGGCAGTGAACATCTGACTCATGATCGTTTCTATCTTCGTGCCGATTGAATATGCAGCGATTATGTTGCTGCCGAAATCGTTGATGGCGATCTGGACGATTATTACTCCGAGAGCGCATACGGAGAACTGGACTGCACCCGGAATTCCGATTTTCAACAGGATTCTGATGATGTGGAAATCAAGTTTGAAGTCATTCTTCCTGAATTTGAAAATAGGAAATTTCTTCACTATGTATACATAGGATACAGCTGCAGAAATGGCCTGTGAGAGAATTGTGGCTATAGCCACACCTGCACATGCAAGAGGAATCACAAGCACGAAGAACAGATCAAGGACGACATTCAGGACAGATGAGATGACCAGAAACAGAAGAGGGCTCCTGCTGTCGCCGACCGCTCTCAGAATTGAGGAAAAGAGGTTGTAGAAGATGGATGCAAGAAGTCCGATATATATTATTGATATATAGTCATTGGCCATGCCGATGATGTTTTCCGGTGTTCTGACAAGCTTGAGAAGCGGCATGGAGAAGACAAAGAACAATGCGGATATTATTATGCCGACAACTGTTGACGCCACAATGCTCATGGCATAGCATTTCCTCATCCTGTCATGGTCGTTCGCTCCGTAGCACTGGCTGATGAGAACTGCGAAGCCGCATCCGAGTCCCTGTGCAAAGCCTACAACCATGAAGCTGAATCCTCCGATGGCTCCAAGTGCGGCAAGGGCATCCACTCCCACGAAACGGCCGACGACTATTGTGTCGACCATTGAGTAAACCTGCTGAAACAGATTGCCGAGAAACAGCGGCAGAGAGAAACCTATCAGCAGTTTCAGGGCTGAGCCCTGTGTCATATTCTTTTCCATAACGAGATGCGTTTTTAATCTAAAGACAACCTCTTGTCAATCGGGAAAAACAGCTTGGAAAAATTTTTTAGTTTTTTTTCAAAACCCTATTTACATTCGGCTGAAGAAGGTGTAATGTCTCGTTCTGTTGGCTCAGGCAGAGCTGCTGAAACTGGAAAAGCACTTTAGAAAAACTTCAGAAAAAGAAGTGAAACGGCTTGACAGTAGGCAGGAGAATCTGCTAAGTTGACAAGGCACTCGCAAGAGAGCAAAAGATTTTTGAAAGACTGATGAGCGAAGGAAAAGAGAGAAAGTAAAAGAAGCTTGAGGCTTCTGTCAATACTGAAATACGAACTGGAAGAAAGACCAGG
>CASFTW010000015.1 GCA_949297785.1 uncultured Spirochaetales bacterium | reverse complement strand
GCGTCGGAGGCCAAGGCAAAAGTTCCTGGCTTATCCGCACGGGCCACATGCACCCTGTCCACCTATATCAGTCTTCTTGCGGTGAGAGCTTCGGCTTGAGCTGAGAGAAGACCAGGCGGTGGAAGGGAAGTCCCCGCTCTCTAAAGGAGCAGGCACGGCAAGAGCTGTGTAGCGGGAAGCACCATCTTCTATAATGTGGGGAGGTTCACTATGCATACCATGGAAGCAGTTCATCCTGAGACGGTTATTCAGAGTCTTCCAGCTTCCACAGTTTTGCTGTGAGTGCCAATACAGACTTTGCATTCAGATTCGGTCATTTCGGCATCCTTGCCGGTGTGAATCTCGCTGTGCCGTTCATGACTGTTTTCAATTCATCATATGGAGGTCACTCAGAGAGTATGAACATAGGAAAACTCGGCGTTCAGGTCACGCCTCATGCAGGTGTTTTCTACTGCTGGTGATTTCCCCTGTACCAATACTGTCAGCATTGATGGGAAGGCTGCGGCATTTCACGCAGCCTTCTTTCATATATGCTTACTTCAGATTTCCTTTTTCCTGTTTTCCGCAATTGCTTCGGTGACATCATGATGGAAACGTAATAGAATAAATGCGGGGTGCATTGAAATGTGTTTCGATGTTTCCCTTTGTTTCAGCTGCGTGAGGGGAGGAGAAAAGGGATGAGGGGAAAAGTCATCAGAACAGGCATATTGCTGGAAGTCATGGCACTGGTTTTAATACCGCTTTACAAAGTGACTTTCCTTTTTGCTGTTATCAGCATTGTCCTAGTTGTCTGTGGGATTGCCATGTCTTTTCCTTATTTGTATGACACTGCCGCGAAATGCGGAAAGAAAGAAAAGTTTCAGGCTGAAATCATCTCCTGCAAGGTGAACAGGACTGTTTCATTTGAAGGGGAAAATTTCAGATCCGGGTTCCGGATATATCAGATACGGGGCAATCATCTCTGCTCCGTTCTGTGCAGATGCGGGAATGAGGTTTTTCAAAGTCAGTATACATGGGCAGATGAATCGCTGATTGAAACAGGGGACAGTGTCAGCATATTGGTAGATGAGGGAAAGCGGAAGTTTCATGTCGATATCGTCTCTTATGTTGAGGGAAAATATAAGGAACATGCAGGCAGAAGACTGGAAAACTGAACAGTTCTGATGTTTCTGGCGGCAGAGCCTGAGTGTGAATCAGTACCGGTGAGGTGTTCCCACTCTAGATTTCCTTTTTCCTGCTTTCCGCATACTGCTTCGGTGTGATGCCCATGTATTTGTCGAATACACGGATGAAGGAGTTGCTTGATGAGAAACCCACTTCGCTTGCAAGCTGGGTTATTCTGATCTCAGGATTTTCATCAAGTATTCTCTGGGCCTCGTTTATCCTGAAACGGTTGAGATAGTTCTTGAAATTCTCCCCGCTCAGACGGTTGAACACTTCAGAACAGTATTTGGGGCTTAAGTTAAATTCTTCAGACAGATCGATCAGCTGGATGTTCTCACTGTAATGAGCCTGAATATATTTTTTCATCTCATCGACAAGATAGTCATAGCGTTCGCTGTTTTCCCTGGTCTTCCTTTCAATGTATCCGGCAAGCATCTCTCTCAGTTCGTTGATTGCGGCAGCCGGTTTCTGGTTGTCCATCAGAGCCTTCCAGTTCACATCGCCGTCGCTGTCTTCCTTCATTTCCTGGAATATCCTCATGACTGTCGATATCAGGGCAGATGCGAAACGTTCGAACTCCTTTTCGGTGAGCATCCTTTCAGGAGCTGTATTGTCTTTTACTATCGCATCAAAGATATCAAGTGTGTTAACAGATGCGCTCAGTGCGGCATTTATCAGCTTTCTCTCCTCGCTGATAGGGTAGTGCATCAGGCCGGTGCTGTCGCTTATGTCATCTTCAGTCATGATGATCTTGTCCTGAAGAATATAGCGGCAGTCCATGATGTTAAGTGCATTCTGATACAGTCCCTTTATACCCGTCCAGCCTTCGCACGGCCTGGTGATCGCAGCCTGAAGTCCCGCTTCAGCATCGATTGCCGTGAATTCCTTCAGTGTTCTGTACAGCGTGCTGTAACATTCCTCCTCGTTTCCAGATTTGTAGATAAGCACGGAAAAACCGCTGTCGGTTATGATGAAGTGCAGGTGCTTTACTTTTCTCGCCATCGAGTTGAAAGTGAGATTCACTGTCGCCTGTCTGCTGTCCGGAAGACTGTCAGAAGAGAGAATGCTCAGGCAGAAGAAGGCAGAAATGTCATCTTCCGCGCGGTACAGTGAATCCTGCCCCCTGAGATATGAACGGTATTTCTGTATGTCGGTTGCATTCTGAAGTTCCAGGCTCATTGTTATGAGTTTCTTCGAAATCTGATCGGCTTCCTGGCATTTTGCGATTATGGTGTCAAATTCATTCCCGCTTGTTTCCTTTTCATCCGCGCTTGCAATGGTTTCGTATGCCTCCTTCACGGGTCTGTACAGCCTGCCTGAAACCTTCAGGAAGACAAAAAGGCATGTAAGTATGATGCACGGTATGAAAATCAGCATGAAAATGAACGGAGAGATCATTGTTGTGCTGTGGCCATAGACAGCACTGAAGTCAAAGTATGAATAGCTCTCTTTTCTCAGTGACATGTTGTCCACAGTCAGCCTCCCGTCCTGCAGCATATGGAGGCTGAGGTTTTCCAGTTTCTTCTCAACCTGCTCGAAAGGAGTGTAGATACGTCCGCTTGAAGTGTCGATGAAGGCATACTGTATGCCGCTTTCAAGCGGGAAGGAAAGATAGGACAGCGAGATCGTGCAGTAGAAGATGAGTGTCTTTTCGCCCAGATAGCGTTTTGCAGACAGAAGAAGTGTTGAATAGTCGGGTGTGACAGATACCGATGCGTCATCATCGGGAAGACTTCTCAGTCCCGGAGTGACATAAGAGAGAAAATCTTTCTTGCTGTATGTACCGCCGGATGTTATGACGAAGGAATCCCTGTCATCGCTCGTTATGGCGATATTGAAGGTGTCGGAATTGAAAACAGGAGAACGTCTGACAAGTTCCTGATATGAAAGAAGCCCCTGATAATAGTAGTCCGAGCTTCCAACATCTGAATAAAGCCAGTCGAGGACACATTCGCAGGTTGAAAGGTAGTCGATTGTATTGCTGATTTCCCTTATGCGCGATGAAAGCATGTATGAAGAGACATCTTCCAGGGATTCATTTGCATGCATTGTTGATGTCATTATGTTCCTTTCGGCCAGGAAGCCTGCTGTTATGGCGATGGCTGAAACAAGAATAGCCGTAGCTATGAACACCGAACTGAGCTGTGCATGGTAAGTCTTTAGTCTCCCTTTCTCTCGCATTCCTTAATTCTATACTGAGGCGTGAAAGTTTTCAAACGTGAAAATCATATGCGGAAAAATGGAAAAAATTCCGGTTTGTTCCGAAATTTCCATTTATCGAGAATTTTGCAGATCATCTGAAAATTGATGATTTTGTTATCAGGAAAGTGGCCTTAAGCTGGAAACACACATTGAGGAGGTAAGAATGAGCCTGAGAAAATCTAATCAGGAAATCCAGCTGAGGACACATAAAAGTCTTGGCAGGCGTTTCCTTTCAAGCTGGCAGCTTCTCATCCTGCTGGCACCGGGACTCATATGGTATCTTATGTTCTGCTATAAGCCGATGATCGGTCTGCGGATGGCTTTCTATGACTACAATATTTTCCGTGGTTTTGAAGGAAGCACATTTGTCGGTTTTGAGAACTTCAAGATTTACATGCAGGGTCCGGATTTCTGGAGAACCATCAAGAATACGCTTATGATTGCAATCTGGCAGATGGTCATCTGCTTCCCGGCACCGATCCTGCTTGCAATCATAGTAACGGAAATGAAAGGCAAGGTGATCAAGAAAACGCTGCAGACAGCAACGTTCCTGCCGTACTTCATCTCAACTGTCGTTGTCTGCGGTATGGTCGTCAACTTCCTTTCTCCTTCAACTGGCATCATCAACAAGTTCATCGAGCTTTTCGGAGGAGAGGCCACATACTTCATGGTCTACCCCCAGTATTTCAGACCGATATATACAATAATGACGCTGTGGCAGACTGCAGGCTTCAATGCTGTTGTATATATCGCTGCACTGATGGGCATCGATCCGGAACTGTATGAAGCGGCTCTTGTCGACGGTGCCGGACGTTTCCAGAGAATATGGCATATCACGCTTCCGGGCATCATCCCGACAGTCGTTACGATGTTCGTCATGAATATCGGCAAGATGGTCAAGGTCGGCTATGAGTCAATCCTCCTGCTGTATCAGCCTTCGACATACTCGACAGCGGATGTCATCAGCACATACTCCTTCCGTATGGGTATCCAGAACGGAGATTACGGCATTGCAACGGCGGCGGGCCTCTTCGAGGCTGTTATCGCGCTTATCCTTGTTGTCTTTGCCAACAAGCTGTCCAAGCGTCTGACAGAGACGTCATTGTGGTAAGCAAAGGAGGTCTGAAAAAATGAAACATGCAGTAAATACAAAAGACAAAGGCGGTTCAATCGCCAAAATCGAAAGCAGGGGAGAGAAGATATTCGATATCTCGGTGAAGATACTCGGAGTAGTCCTCATCTTCCTCTGTCTTTATCCGATATATTACGTATTCATTGCTTCCATCAGCCGACCTCTGTATGTCGAGAACGGACAGGTTATGTTCACTCCCGTGCTCGCAACACTGGAAAGCTACAGGGAGGCATTCCAGACACCGTGGCTGTGGACCAGCTTCGGCAACTCCATTTTCTATACACTGTGCGGTGTCATGGTCAATATGTTCTTTTCCACCACGATGGCATATGCGCTTTCAAGGCCAAGGCTCATTTTCAGGAAATTCTTCACGCTGCTTGCCGTTTTCACCATGTGGTTCAGTGCAGGCATCATACCGATGTACATGACGTTCAGGGATTTCAATCTCCTTGACACGAGAATCGCCATCATATTCGGCTTCTCGATCAGTACGTACAATATGATCATACTGAAGAGTTTCTTCGAACAGGTGCCTGCATCGCTGGAGGAAGCGGCATTCATAGACGGTGCAAGTGATTTCAGGATCTTCGCCCAGGTCTATCTGCCGCTGTCAAAGCCGTCATTGGCTACAGTTGCGCTTTTCTATGCAGTCAACAGATGGAACGGATATTTCTGGCCGATGAACCTGCTGACAAGCGATGAGAAAGTGCCTCTTCAGGTTCTTCTCAAGAAGCTTCTTGTCGACAGAACGGCAAATGAGATGGAAAGTGCCATCATCACGGCACAGTCCCTCACATCCCAGACAACGGTCATTTATGCACTCATCATCCTTGCTATCATTCCGATGGCGATTGCATATCCGTTCATACAGAAGTATTTCAAGTCAGGTATCACGCTTGGCGCTAACAAAGGTTAATTTTTAAAAGGAGATAAAACATGAAAAAAGCATTGATTGTACTTTTTGCTCTCTTTGCATGTGTCTTGCCACTTATGGCAGGCGGCAGCGGCGAGACGACAACATCCGCATCGGTGACAGAAGCAAGACCGACGCTGAATGAAGATGGAACTTTCCACCTTCCGATCACAGATGAGAAGACCACATTCACAATCTTCCTCAATTTCAACAACATGCCGTTTGACCCGAACTGGGCTGTCTGGCAGGAACTTGAGAAACGCACAAACATCCGTTTTGAAAGTGTCATAAGCCAGTCAAACTCCAATGAGGATGAGGCATTCAACCTGATGCTCAGTTCCGGCAACCTCGCTGATGTCATCGGTTATGTAAGCACTGCTGATCTTGAGTCGCTGGGCCGTGACGGGGGCCTTATTCCTCTCAATGACCTCATTGATGAGTATGCACCTCATATCAAGGCTCTGATGGAAGAGGATCCTGCATTTGCCCAGTATGCGACAAGTACGGATGGAAACATTTACTTCATTCCCAAAAACCAGACAATGAACAATGCCGAGTTCTGGTTCATCCGTCAGGACTGGCTTGACAAGCTCGGTCTTGAAGTCCCGACAACGGTTGACGAGCTTTATGATGTCCTCACAGCATTCCGTAATGAGGATCCCAACGGGAACGGCCTTAAAGATGAGATTCCGCTCTTTGACCGTGCGGGCTGGAAGATGCCGGATGAGTACCTGTATCTCTGGGATACCTCAATTGAGTTCTATGTACGTGATGGAAAGGTCACATACGAACCTCTTGAGGAGAATTTCAAGACAGGTGTGCGCAATCTTGTAAAGTGGTATCAGGAAGGTCTTATTGATCCTGAAATCTTCACACGCGGACCGAAGGGAAGAGATACTCTTCTTGCAGCAAACCTCGGAGGCATGACTCATGACTGGATCAGTGCCGTTGACTACAACACAAAGCTTACTTCCGATATCCCCGGCTTCAAGATGGTCGGTATCGCTCCTCCTGCAGACCAGAACGGTGTCGTGAAGGAAAGAACAATGAGATATCCTGGTGTCGGCTGGGGAATTTCATCACAGTGTGAAGATCCTGTCACCGTGATCAAGTTCATGGATTATCTCTTCACGGAAGAAGGCAGCAATCTCATGAACTGGGGTATCGAAGGTGTCAGCTATTATGTTGACGAGAACGGTCAGAAGCAGTTCTATGATACAGTTCTCAACAGTGATCAGACTCCTGTCGGATACCTGAGAAGCATCGGCGCTCTTTACAGAGTCGGTATGAACCAGACAGGTGAGTACGAGATTATTTCCACAAACGATGAAGGAAGAGCTGTCATTGAACTTTATGAAGCACATCCTGAATGGTATGACCAGAGCCAGCCTCCGTTTGCTGACGGTGAGCTTGACATGAAGTACTTCCCTGAAGATGAGACTAGGTACGAGAGAATCATGGGCCAGATCCAGCCGTATGTGGAAGAGAAGCTTCAGAGCTGGATTCTCGGAACAAGCGACTTCGATGCCGATTATGATGCTTTCATCAAGGAACTTCACACCCGCGGTATCGATGAGGCTATCGAGATCAACCAGAGAGCTTACGATTTCTATATCGAAAGCAGTCAGAATATCTGACAATAATATCAAACGGAAAAGAGGGGTGCTCAGGCGCCCCTCCCTGTGAGGAGGACAATATGGGAAAGAAAAAGAACCTGATTTATGTATTTGCAGATCAGTGGCGCTATCATGCAATGGGCTGCAGCGGGGAGGACCACGTCAATACTCCTGCGATGGATGAGTTTGCCCGCGACAGCGTTTTCTGCAATAACGCTCTTTCAACTTACCCATTGTGTTCTCCTCACAGAGCTGCATTGCTGACGGGAAAGAATCCGCTGTCCCTCGGCATGTGGACAAATTGCAAGATAGGTCTTAATGAGAATGTGATGCTGTATCCTCAGGAGGTGGCGATATCCGATGTGCTTCATGAAGAAGGCTATCTGACAGGATATGTGGGCAAGTGGCATCTTGATGCAAGCGAGATGAATTTTTTTCCGTCCCCTGAATCAGGTGCCGTGGAATGGGATGCCTACACCCCGCCCGGAGAAAGACGGCATAATTTCGACTACTGGTATTCATATGGTGCGATGAACAGGCACATGCATCCTCATTACTGGCACGACAGCAGCAGAATGATAAACATAAACCGGTGGTCCGCCGAACATGATACGGATGTTTTCATAAAATATCTTGAAAGCGTGAAGAACGAGGACAGGCCGGTTCTCGCATTCCTTTCATGGAATCCTCCTCATCCTCCTTATACCGATATAGACGACAGGAGAAAGGCGCTTTACACGGAAGATTATGCATTCCGTCCCAATGTGCCTGAAGAATGGAGAAGCGATAGGGATTATCTTGAGAAACGGCATGATTATTTTGCCGCAGTTGCAGGACTCGACGAGCAGTTCGCACGTCTTGTCACTTATTTGAAGGACAGCGGAATGTATGACAATTCCATCATTGTCCTTTCAGGTGACCATGGGGATATGATGGGTTCTCAGGGCCTGTACGGCAAGAATGTATGGTATGAGGAATCTCTGAGGATTCCTCTTGTGATCCACGATCCGGATTTAGGCAGCGGATGCAGCAGCTCAATCATAATGAGCGAGGATCAGATGCCGACGCTTCTTGATCTCATGGGAGTGAAGATCCCTTCCACCGTGAACGGGATAAGTCATGCATCCTCTCTTCTCTCGCAGGAGAACGGCAGAGCGTATTCCTATCATATGATGATACCCGGAATGCCTGAGCAGGTGATGCCTTACCGGGAGAGGGGGCTTGATAACCGCTGCTTCGGCTGGAGATGCATCAGAACGGGAAGTCAGAAGTATGTCATCGACAGCGGCACTGTTCCCGGCTCTGAAGTGAAAAGGTATCTTTATGATCTTGAGAAAGATCCTTATGAGATGAATCCGCTGGAGCTGTCTTCCTCTGATGAGCAGGCGCAGCGTTTCGATTCTCTTATAAAAGAGAACAAGAGTATTCATAACGATATTTTCCTTATATGACGGAGTGAGAAATGATTGATTTTGAATCTTTGCCGGAGTTTTCCGCCGGTGATCTGTCCTGTGCAGTGAAAAATGCGCTTGCAGTGAACAAAAGCTGTCTGCCTGAATATACTGATAAATTCAAGTACAGCCACAGCGAGAATGGGATTTATCCCGCAACGGAGAATGTTGAATGGACAACAGGCTTCTGGACAGGGGAGCTATGGCTTTCCTATGAGCTTTCAGATGATGAGGCTTTCAGGGATGCGGCAATGAAGCAGGTGGATTCATTCTATGAGAGGATAGAAAGGAAAACCGATGTGAACCATCATGACATGGGTTTTCTCTATTCTCCTTCCTGTGTGGCTGCCTATAAGCTTACCGGAAGTGAAAAAGCCAGAAAAGCGGCTCTCATGGCTGCAGACAATCTTATATCACGCTTTCAAGAGAAAGGAGACTTTATCCAGGCCTGGGGAGATCTCGGAGATCCCCGGGAATACCGTCTGATCATTGACTGCCTTCTGAATCTTCCTCTTCTTTTCTGGGCAAGCGGGACAACCGGTGATGACAGGTATGCAGTGATTGCAAGAAAACATCTTTCAACAGCTTTGCATTACGTGTTGCGTCCTGATGATTCCACTTATCATACATATTATTTCGATAAAGAAACCGGACTTCCTGTCCGTGGTGTGACCGCACAGGGCAACAGAGACGGTTCTGCGTGGGCTCGCGGTCAGGCCTGGGGTGTATACGGAACGATTCTTGCCTACAGGCATACGGAAGATCCATATGCACTGGATGTTTTCAGGCGCTGTCTCGGTTTCTTCCTCTCCCATCTTCCGTCTGACATAATCCCGTACTGGGATTTCGATTTCTCCAATCCCAGCGACGAACCGCGCGATTCATCCGCACTTGCAATCGTCATATGCGCAATGCTTGAGGCTGCGGACCTCATTGAAGGAGAAGAAGGAAGACGGCTTCATCATATTGCATCTTCTCTTATGAAGGTGCTTTCAGACAAATGCGCAGTCAGGGATGAAAAAGAGTCAAACGGACTTCTCCTGCATGGCACCTATGCAAGGAAAAGCCAGTGGAACACCTGCCGCAACAGAGGTGTGGATGAATGCAATATATGGGGTGACTATTATTACCTTGAGGCTTTAAGGAGGTTATCAGGAAAATGGGATCCGTACTGGTGAAGAAACCGAATATACTGGTTTTCGTGCTTGATCAGCTGTCATTCCGTGCCCTTGATCTTTACGGCGGATACTGCTCCATGCCGTTTATCACAAGTCTGGCAAAGGATGGAATAACAGTAAGCGACTGCTACTGTTCTTACCCCCTCTGTCAGCCATCCCGTGCAAGCTTGTGGTCCGGACAGTATCCGCATCGTAATAAAGTGTGGTCCAACGGACGTCAGTGCCCGATCACTCCTCTTGATGAAAGCTATCCGGCCCTCGGACAGACATTCAGTGATGCAGGTTATGAATGCCGTCATTTCGGCAAAAAGCATGACGGAGGAGCACTGCGGGGGTTTATCTGCAGCGCAGAGGATGAACAGAGAATTCCTGATGACAATCCACTTTTTCCGTACAACATGGACACATATGCGGATGTCTATACAGTCGGGCAGACACTCCGCTATCTGGAGGAAAGGAATGATGACAGACCCCTCCTGATGGTTGTCGATCTGATAAATCCTCATAACATATGCGGCTGGATAGGACTGAACAAGGGAGGAGTGAAGAACAAATCCTATGACGGTCCGCTTCCGCCGCTTCCAGAGAACTTTTATTTTGATGACATAGGAAACAGGCCGCTTCCTGTGCAGTATCTGTGCTGTTCTCACGTCAGACAGAGTCAGGTATCGCAGTGGAAAGAAGAGGATTTTCAGTATTACCTGCTTGCATACAGATATTATCTTGAAAAAGCGGACACTGATATGAAGAGAGTCTATGATGCATATGTCAGTGCAGGTCTTCTCAATGATGATACGCTCATTGTCTTCACAAGCGATCACGGGGACAACATAACAGCCCGCCGTTCTGTCACCAAGCAGGTCACTTTATATGAGGAAGTCACAAGGGTTCCCCTTGTCTTCAGCGGCCCCGGGGTGAAAAGAAAGGACTGCATGGTGCACCAGTGTGCATCTCTTCTTGATATTTTCCCGACTCTTGCCTCCTATGCCGGAATAGACGAACCTGACGGGACAGACGGCATCGACCTGACGCCGCTGTTTGACGGGGGAAATCCGGAGGAAAGGGAATATGTTGTCAGTCAGTGGTATACGGAGTGGGGCTATACCATTTCGCCGGGCCGGATGATAAGAAAGGGCGATATCAAGTATATATGCTATCTGGAAGGCTGCGGTGAGGAGCTTTATGATCTCTCCCGTGATCCATATGAGATGACTAATCTTGCCAGAGATCCTTCTTATTCACAGGTTCTTGATGAAATGAGGAATCTTTTTGCAAAGTATATCAGTGAAAGCGGTGATCCGTTCTATTCGCTGTCAGTCAAGGCGGACAGGAGATGGAGATGCCATGATATCGGATATGATAAGCATACAGGGCCGAGCGCGCCGGAGGTTTGAACTATGGCAAGACAGTTTATACTGATAATGACTGATACAACACGCAAGGATATGGTGGGGGCCTACGGGATTGAGCCGAGAATGAAAACTCCCAATCTTGACAAGCTGGCGGAACAGGGGCTCCGCTATGACAATGCCTACACATGCCAGCCTGTGTGCGGACCTGCAAGGAGTGCTATATTCACAGGCACATTCCCTCATTCAAACGGAATGGTTACAAACTGTGTGCCTCTGGGAGACAATGTAAAGACAATAGGACAGAGACTGAGGGATAACGGCATTCAGGCTGCTTATGTCGGCAAGTGGCATCTTGACGGAGGAGACTATTTCGGCCTCGGCCGCTGTCCTGACGGCTGGGATCCTGATTACTGGTTCGACATGCATAATTATCTAGAGCACATGAGCGATGAAGACAGAATACGTTCCCGTCAGCCGGATACTTCATATGATCCGTCATGGGGTGAGGAAATGACATATGCCCATCAGTGTTCAGAGAGGGCAATCAGGTATGTGAACGAACATCAGGGAGAGGATTTCTTCCTGACACTCAGCCTTGACGAACCTCACGGTCCGTGTATCTGTCCTCCTCCTTACAACCATATGTATGATGATTTTGCCTTCAGTGATGATCCTGTTTTCCATGACAGTCTGGAGAACAAACCCTTTATGCAGAGATTGTGGGCAGGAGATGCGCTGAATCAGGATCCTGCACAGCTGCACAAGGCATCAAAGATGCTTTCCCTGTTTCTTGGATGCAACAGCTATGCTGATTATGAGATAGGCCGTTTTCTTGATGCTGTATATGAAAAATGCCCTGATGCCATGGTGATTTACACATCCGATCATGGCGATATGCTCGGTGCGCACAGGCTGCAGACAAAGAATGCGGTTTTCTATAAGGAGATCGCAAACATTCCCCTGATCATAAGGGACGGCCGAAACAGCCGGAAGGGAGTTGTAGCAGCACCTGCTTCCCATATTGATATTGCCCCTACGGTTCTCGACTTCTTCTCAATTCCTGTTCCGAAGCTGTTTGAAGGAAAATCAATGCTTGCGCAGATCAGGAACAGTGATGTGAAAATAAATGATTATGTTTTCACCGAGTTCACCAGATACGAGATAGATCATGACGGTTTCGGAGGCCTTCAGATGATGAGGGCGGTGACTGACGGCCGCTATAAGCTTTCTGTCAATCTGCTTGATACCGATGAGCTTTATGATACGATGACAGACCCTTGCGAAGTTGTCAATCTGATCAATGATGAGTCATATGCACCGGTAAGGAACCATTTGCATGATGTGCTTCTCGAGCATATGAATGAAACCAGGGATCTTTACAGGGGGTATCAGTGGGCATGCCGCCCGTGGAGAGATGATCTCAAACCGGCATGGATCAATTCCGGCTGCACCCGGCAGAGGGAGAATGAGGAATATGAGCCCCGCCAGTGGGACTATGATACAGGGCTTCCTATGAAAGAGGCGGTAAGGGGCAAGAAACTGTACGACGACAAAAAATGAGAATATTTGTTTCTTCTGTCAGAATATTGCTTTGATCAGGCAGTCTGCAGCACGGACTGCCTGATTCTCTTTTTTTCAGGCATCCATTCACTTTCCGCATTTGAATCAGCACACAAAAAAGGCACAATCATGTCAAAAACTTTTGTTGAGTTAAAATGCAATCCTGTTGTATCATTATTCTGTTCATTCAACTGAAAAGGAGTAGGTATATGATAAGAATGTCCACCTTTAAACGCGGTGGTGTTCATCCTCATGACAAGAAGGAGTTGTCTAAAAACAGTCCGATGGAAATACTGCCTGTACCGGAGACACTTGTTGTTCCGATGTCACAGCATATCGGAGCTCCGGCAAAAGTTCTGAAAAAGAAGGGCGATTCTGTCATGAAGGGAGAGATTATAGGGCAGTCTGACTCGTTCGTTTCCGCCAATGTGCATTCACCTGTATCGGGAAGTGTGGTTGACGTGAGGAATGTGAGACTTGCCAATGGTGTCAGCTGTGAAGCTGTGGTCATCAAGGCCGATGAGATTCAGCCCGAAATGTTCACAACACGCTACGACTGGAAGAATGAAAGTCCTCAGGCTCTTCTTGATACGATCAGGGACATGGGCATTGTCGGTATGGGCGGTGCGACGTTCCCGACACATGTCAAGCTCGCCGTTCCTGAAGGAAAGAAGGTTGATGCTCTCATAATCAACGGTGTTGAATGCGAGCCCTACCTGACGAGTGATTACCGTTCAATGCTTGAAAGGGCGGATGAGACACTGGAAGGTGTCATGATACTTGCAAAGATCCTCTCACCCTCCCGGATAATAATCGGAATAGAAGCCAACAAGCTTGATGCTGTTTCTCTTCTGCAGGAGAGAATCGCGAAGTATTCATACCCTGTGGAAGTGCTTGCGCTCAAGATGAAATATCCTCAGGGGGATGAGAAACAGCTCATAAAAGCTGCGGTGGGTAGGGAAGTCCCCTCCGGAAAGCTTCCGATCGATGTCGGAGCTGTGGTGTGCAATATCGGCTCCGTATATGCAGTATATGAGGCATGCGTTTTCCATAAGCCTCTGATTGAAAGAATCGTGACTGTGTCAGGTGAGGCCGTGAACAGGCCGAAGAATCTTCTCTGTCCGGTAGGAGCGAGGACAAGCGATCTTATCGCATACTGCGGAGGATATAACTGCGAGGAGCCTGACAAGCTCATCTCCGGCGGCCCGATGATGGGCTTCGCATTTGCGGATGAGGAGGCACCGGTGCTGAAAGGCACCAGCGGAATTCTCGCACTTAAGGCTGAAGTGGTCAGTGAAGGTGTCTGCGTTTCATGCGGAAAGTGTGTCGCACACTGTCCCATGGGACTGATGCCGAACAGGATGTTCAGGAATATCAAGAACGGAAGATACAAGGAAGCTCTTGATCTCGGTCTTCTGGACTGCAAGGAATGCGGATGCTGTGCATTCATCTGTCCGGCACACCTTCCTCTTGTGCAGGGCTTCAAGCTGGGCAAGAAGATGTCAAGGAGAAAGTAAGATGAAAAGAGTAACTGTAAGTCCGCACATCCATACAGGCATGGATATACAAAAGAGCATGCTCTTTGTCATCATCGCTCTTCTTCCTTCCTGTCTGTGGGGTATATATGCATTCGGTATAAGGGCGCTTGTCGTCCTTCTCGTGTCAGTTGCAGCTTCCGTTCTCACGGAGTTCCTGCTCGGCCTCATTGACAGAAAGAATACCCTGCCTGACCTGTCGGCTGTCGTGACAGGTCTTCTTGTAGGCATGAACATGCCGCCGGAGATTCCTCTTTACATCCCGGTAATCGCATCGTTCTTTGCGATCTTTGTTGTCAAATGGACATTCGGAGGTCTGGGCTGCAACTGGATGAACCCGGCTCTTGCCGGACGTGTGTTCGTGTTCTTCTCCTTCTCGTCAGCCATGTCTGCATTCATCGCACCGCGTGCGCTGAGTGCCGATGCGCTTGCAAGCGCGACTCCGCTCGGGGCTGTGAAGACTGCGATTTCAGGCGGTCTTTCCGGTCTGGACTATGAAGGAGTCCTCAGCGAACTCGGCTATGCATCCACAGGCATAGCACAGAGTATCGGCAATGCGCTTCATATATCACCGTACACCGTTGACGCGTTCATCGGCAATGTCGGCGGCTGTATCGGAGAGGTTTCGGCACTCTGCATACTGATCGGAGGAATCTTCCTCATCGCATCAAAAGTCATCACATGGCATATTCCTGTCTGTTTCCTTTCCTCGTTTGCCGTCCTTTCATGGATCTTCGGAGGACTCAGGGCGGGAACAGGTCTTTTCAGCGGGGAAGTCCTCATGCCGCTTTTCACCGGAGGCATCATGCTCGGCGCCTTCTTCATGGCAACAGACTGGGTGACAACTCCGACAACGAAGAAAGGCGAGGTAATATTCGCGCTCGGGTGCGGGTTCTTCACCTTCCTCATCCGTTACTTCGGCTCCCTTCCCGAAGGCGTATCTCTGGCAATCATACTCATGAATATTCTCACGCCGACTATCGACAGATATGTCAGACCCAGAAAATTCGGTTATGTCAGGCCGGTAAAGGAGGCAAAGAAATGATCAAGCAGTGTTTGAAAGTTGCCTTCATCCTTTTCTCAATCTGTGCCGTTTCCGTTATCCTGCTTGCAGTGATAAACCAGATAACGGCACCTTACATTGAAATAAACACACAGCGGACCACGATGGAGACCCTTGCCGCCGTTTCCGGAGGCTACAGTCAGGGTGAACAGAGAGAGGGTAACGGGGATGATATCAGCTACGTGATTCCTCTCAGTGATGAAAGCGGAAAACTTGTCGGTTACATTCTCGAGCTGACGACAACAGGTTACGGCGGCGATATCGTGATTGCCGCAAGCTATTACACCGACGGTTCCGTTCTTTCTGCCAAAGTCATGAGCAACAGTGAAACTCCGGGCCTTGGAAAGAAAGCCGAGGAAAGCTGGTACATGGCAATGTTTGAAGGACTTGGCGGTGATCAGGCTCTTCCTGAATCGAAGAATGATCTTGCCGATCCTTCTGCGGTATCCGGTGCAACTGTCACTTTCAATGGCGTAAGCTCCGCCATAAGATCCGGTTCTGATTACGTGAAGAGCTTAGGAGGCCGCTGATGTCACACAGATATGAACTCACAAAGGGTATTTTCAAGGAAAACCCGACATTTATAATCATGCTCGGAATGTGTCCGACTCTCGGTGTCACGACACAGGTGTTCAATGCGTTCGGCATGGGAGCCAGCGTTCTTTTCGTGCTGCTCGGTTCCAATATCTTCATTTCCGCATTGAGAAAGATCATTCCGGATTCAATCCGCATCCCGGCATATATTGTCGTCATCGCATCCTTCGTCACGATCGTCGAGATGGTCCTTCACGCGTTCGTTCCTGCAGTTTTCAACGCACTTGGCGTTTATCTGCCGCTGATTGTCGTGAACTGCATAATCCTCGGACGTGCCGAAGCATTTGCAAACAAGAACACGGTGCTTGACAGTGCGCTTGATGCAATCGGCATGGGAATCGGATTCACGCTGGCCCTGTCCCTCATTGCCGCGATAAGGGAAATCTTCGGAGCCGGAACCATTACTCTTTTCAATCTCAGCGAGACACAGCGTCTCATCATCACGATTCCCGGCCTGAGCGAGAGTCCTGTGAGAGTTCTCACACTGGCTGCGGGTGCTTTGCTGGTTATGGGCTATCTCAAGGCTTTCTTCACATGGAACAGTGAACGCAAGGCGGCAAAAGGAGAGAGAGCATGACTTATATCGCAATAATCATCACTTATGTGTTCATCCAGAATTTCATTCTTGTACAGTTCATGGGACTGTGCCCTTTCATCGGTGTATCGAAGAACAGTGAAAGCGCCCTCGGCATGGGCATGGCGGTAACATTCGTAACTGCAGTTGCCAGTGTCGTATGCTATGCAGTGTACACATATCTGCTCATTCCGTTTGATCTTGCCTATCTGCAGACGATTTCATTCATCCTGGTCATCGCCGCACTGGTGCAGATCGTCGAGATGGTCATAAGGAAGATGAGCCCGTCTCTTTACAAGGCACTGGGCATTTTCCTTCCTCTTATCACGACGAACTGTGCTGTTCTCGGCATCGCGATCATAAACATAGATGAAGGTTACAATCTGCTTGAAAGCTTCTTTGCAGGGCTTTCAGCCGGTCTGGGGTTCACGCTTGCGATTGTTCTGATGAGCAACATAAGGGAGAAACTTGAACTCACACCGGTCAGAAAGGTCTTCAAGGGTGTTCCTATCGCATTCATCTCAGCAGGACTGATGGCGCTTGCCTTCATGGCATTCGACAAGAGTCTGCTTACTAATCTCGGTCTGGTATGAGGAGGAAAAGATGATAACTGCCATAATTTCAGCATTCTGCGTTATTGCGGGCATGGGTCTTATCCTTGGCCTCGGACTTGCGGTTGCGGACAAGAAGCTTGCTGTTGTGAAAGATGAGAAACTTGTGGAACTTGAGGATTCAATGCCGGGTGCCAACTGCGGCGGCTGCGGCTTTGCCGGCTGTTCCGCATATGCAGAAGCTGTATACAAGGGAGAAGCCGAAGTGGGGCTCTGTGCTCCCGGCGGAGCTGCTCTTGCTGCCAGAATGGGCGAGATCATGGGCGTGAGTGTTGATATGCCGGGTGAGAAGATGGTCGCTTTCGTTCATTGCCGCGGCAATGAAGCCGTCACCGGCATTGATTTCAAGTACGAGGGAATGATGGACTGCAATGCCGCCTATCTTCTTCAGGCAGGTCCGAACGCCTGCAAGGAAGGCTGTCTCCATCTTGGTTCCTGCATGAAAGTCTGTCCTGCACAGGCTATATATAAGGACAGCGAAGGTTTCATCAGGGTTGACAGCTCGAAGTGCATCGGGTGCAGAAAATGCACGAGTGTCTGTCCTACCGGAGTAATAAAGATGATTCCTGCCAGTGCTCAGTACGTGGTTGCCTGCAACAACCATGAAAGCGGTGCAAAGGTCAGAAAGGAATGCAAGGTCGGCTGTATCGGCTGCAAGATATGTGAAGTCAAGGTTCCCTCATCCGGCTGCAAGGTCACATCTTTCCTTTCCTCGATTGACTTTTCTGCTGATCACAGCAATATTGCACAGGCAGCAGAACTCTGCCCGCAGAAGTGCATAGTCAAAAAGGACTGAAGAGGTTTCTGATTCATGAAGTTCGTGCTAGGCTTTTATTCACAGGTATCACATGCATCTCCGCATCCGGTGTTCATGCGACTGATAACCTGTATTCTCAAGCCTGTGCTGACTTATGTTCACAATAACCGCAGCTGCAGGCTTTCAATAGCCTGTCCCAGCGCGATGATAAAGTATCTCGGGATGCATTTTCCCGAGATAAATCTTCTTGTCTCCACGCTTGCCAAATGCGGTTCGCTGGAGCTTTTCACCAGTGCGTACAACAATACCATTCTTCCGCTTATTCCGCATAAGGACCGGTCCATTGCCGTTGACAGGACAACCACGCTCATCCGCAAGACATATGGTGTCAGGGCCACCACGCTTTGGTGCTACGGTCAGATATGGGCGCCGAGTATTGTCACGATGATGAAGACAATCGGGCTGGAGAGGCTGGTGATATCATCATACGATGCCCTGGGTCAGAAATCATCCGGCAGATCATCATTCAGAATGAATGAGATAGGCAGAAAAATAGATGTGCTTCAGGCAAATGACAAATTCTCAAAAGCCGTCAGCTCATATGCCCAGAATGAGATATCCCTTGACCAGCTCAAGCAGATCATGAGGGAGATAGTCTTGAATTCTGATGATGAGAATCTCACCTGCATGATAAATCTTGACCAGCTGTGTCAGGGTGCAAGCTACCACAGGGAGGATGATGAGGAACTTTATACCGTGTTCACGTCTCTTTTCTCTGCGGCACAGAGTGCCGGAGCGGACATAATTCTCGCACGCGACTGTGATACGGAGTGTGTGGGTTATCTTGCAAACGGCTGGTACGGGCGTGATGCATATGCAAACGGACTTGCTTCGTTCAACGATCTTTTCAGCCGGAGCGAGGACTTCAGGTTCTACCTGAACCGCTATCTCACTCTTGCTGAGTTTGCCAGTGAGTCAAAGAAAGACAGAGTGCTCAGGCGGAGACTTCAGGAGATGCTTTCGACTCTTCCTTGCGGTTCTCTGTTTCTCTGTGACACACAGGCCTCATGTCTGTCATTGAATGAGCACAGGCAGTATTACAAGACATTGATCGATGCGGAGAACAGTCTTGATGAGGCAGGACTGAGACTGAACTGTGCCGATGTGGATGACGATGGACTGGATGAGGAGTTCTGCTATGGCCGCCAGGCCAGGGCCCTGTTTTCCCTTACCGGTGCATCGGTATATGAATATTCCTCAAGGGAACTCGGTCTCAACATATTCGATACAGTGCCTTTCTGGCTCAAGACGTTCCCTGAAACGAGAAAGAAAAGAAGCTTTATTGACAGCTATGTGATAAACGGACGGGAGTATCTCCTAGGCTACAGGACATACAGCCTTGACAGCGTGAACAAGAGCAGGAGCGAGTTCTGCTTCTCGTATCAGGAAGAGGATATGAATTTTTCTGTCGAGAAGCATTACAAGCTCAACAACCAGAATCTTTACATGTCACATACGCTCGTGAATCAAGGCAGCGAGTTCCTGAGCGGGGAATATTCAACCGTGATATATTTCACGCTGCCGGGTGCATCCGCATTTGCATATAACGAGAAAAGGGAACCCCTGGTCGGCAGCGCTCTTTCCGGAATAAAGAATGTCAGGTTCTTTGATTCTTCCCGCTGCCTCCAGCTGTCCTTCACCAGCACTGATTATTTTTCAGTCAGTGAGGAAAACCGCTATCAGAGTGAAGTCACAAGTCTTGGCTCAGAGCAGTTTTATCTCTATACTAAGGTGAAGCTGACTTTCAAAGTCAGCATTGCACCGCAGAGTGCACAAAGTCTGAATATTGTTACCCGTATATCGAGTACGAAGGAGAAATGAATGTTTTTACAGAACAGAGCACTTTTCGACACCATAAAAGAAGAAGCCTATAACGTATGGAGGCGTCTTTGAAAGCTCTGACGTGCTTTCTCAGATAAACGACCTTGAACAGAAGACAGGTGAAGCTGACTTCTGGAATGACAAGGATGAGGCGGAAAAAACTTTCCAGAAACTCAATGCGCTCAAGGACTCATACTTCCCGTGGCAGAAGCTGATCAAGGATATTGATGATATTTCCGACCTGATTGAAATGTATTCAAGCGAGGATGATGAGGCTCTTACCGCTGAACTTGATGAACAGATCATGAAACTTGACGAGGAGTATAAGCCTCTTAAGCTGAAGACTCTGCTTGACGGCAAATTTGACAAGAACGACATGTTCCTCTCAATTCATGCCGGTGCCGGCGGAACTGAAGCCTGTGACTGGGCGAACATGCTTCTGAGAATGTATCTCAGATGGTGTGAGCGTCACGGTTTCAAGAGTGAGATCCTTGACATCCTTGAGGATGAAGGCGGCATAAAGAGTGCCACAGTGAAGGTTTCCGGTCCTTATGCGTTCGGCTATCTCAAGGGAGAGGCCGGTGTGCACCGTCTTGTCAGAATCTCCCCGTTTGATGCGAACAAGAGAAGACATACATCATTCACTTCCGTCTATGCGTCTCCTCTTATTGATGATGACATTGAAATCGAGCTCAAGCCGGAAGACTACCGTCTTGACACATACCGTGCAGGCGGTGCCGGCGGCCAGCATGTCAACAAAACCGATTCAGCTGTCCGTATCACGCACTATGCAACCGGTATTGTCGTCCAGTGTCAGAATGAACGAAGCCAGTTCATGAACAAGGAAGTCGCATTCAAGATGCTCCGTTCACGCCTTTACGAGTACTATCAGAAAAAGCGTGAGGAGGAACATCAGAAGAACGCCATTGCAAAGAAAGACATCGCATGGGGCAGCCAGATAAGAAGCTATGTCTTCCAGCCTTATACCCTGGTGAAGGATCACAGGACAAATGTCGAGATCGGAAACATAAATGCGGTTATGGACGGTGCGATTGACCCGTTCATCGAAGCATATCTCAACTGGGCGAAAGAAGAAGCATAAATGCCGGATGGAGAAGAATATGTTCAGGAAAACAGCTGTATCATGCCTGCTTTTTGCATTCTTCTCCGTATCTGTGTGCGCATCTGCGCTTAATATCGGGTATGCTGCAGGCGGAAATCCGTCTGAGGATATTGACAGTTTTGCAGTCAGCTGTCTTGATACGGTCTTCTCTCTTCTTCCTCCTTCCCAGGAACTTACCGGCATAAATTATGCCAGATACCTTGAGGAAACAGAAAGACAGGTTCTTGAAGCTGTGCACGATGGCTATGCGGCAGAAAGGGAGAATGGAGAATCATCTCCTTCTTCCTACAGCCCGTATTACGAAGGTGATGAGGATTTCATCCTGATACCGGTTGATGTCGAAGATGTGTTTCTCTCATTGCGTGATCCTGCCATGCTTGAGCATGTGAGCCGCATAGACAGTCTGGATCTTTTCTTTGCCTTCATCAGCTCCGGTGAGGACGGGATCAGCAGCCTTGATGTGTATATGTATGCCGGTGGCAAAGTCACTGAGTTATATTCGTCTCTGTATGTCGACGGTACTCTTGAGGATGAACTTCCATCCCTCATGTCTTCTGTCGTTTCCCTCCTTGCCCCGTCATATGTGCTTGTGAATGTTGAGAATTTCTCGAATGCCCATTTCTTCATAGATGAAGAGACCGAGGTGTTCCCTTATTCCTCATGGCTGCTTCTCCCTTCATCTGTTACCGGTATGAGAATAAGTGCTGCCGGTTATTATGACATGTATGCGGAAATTACACCAGGCGAGGACGGTACGGCAGTCATTGACGGAGAGCTCAAGAGCATCCCCGGTGGAAGCATAACTGTGACAGCCCATCCTTATTCAGCGGATGCCTCCCTTTTTGCGGTCGAACTGCCGAAGCTGCCGCAGACACTCAGCTTTGAATCCGGGGCTCTCATAATGAGTGTGAGCAGCGAGGGATTTGAAAGCGAGAATCTTCAGATCACACCCGGCACATCCTTCTATTCCGTGACGCTCAAACCCCAGTGGATGGCCGGGGACGGCAGAGTCAGGGATGCAAAGGAAGAGATGTACACTTCTCTCAGAAACACGATACTGAGCTTTGCCCTGTATGTGGCGGCAAGCTCAATTGCAAATATATACCCTCAGACTGCAGGATGGATCAACCCTGTGGGAACGCTCAGTGCTGGAATCAGCGTGATTAATCTGCTAGATTTCATCAGGGACTGTTTTGTCTATTACGATACAGCCCGTCAGGTTTATATGTAGGAGTTTACACTATGTTCAATAAATTCGTTGAGAAACTTAAAAATATATTCTCATCCCGCAAGATTGATGAAGCTTTCTTCGAGGAGCTGGAGGATACCCTGATCGAAGGTGATCTTGGTGCCCGCCTTACTGATGAAGTCATACAGACTCTGAGGAAAGAGGCAAAGGAGGAGAAAGCTTCGACGGTTGAGGATCTGCAGAGGATCATGAAGGATCTTCTCTCTTCTTATGTGAAGACTTCAAGCGTGGAGCTTGATCCGTCAGGACTGAATGTTTTCCTCATTCTTGGTGTCAACGGAGTCGGCAAGACTACAAGCATAGCCAAGATGGCAAATTATTATACCAAGAGGGGCAAGAAGGTGCTTCTTGCTGCTGCTGATACATTCCGTGCCGCTGCTGTCGACCAGCTCGACATTCATGCAAAACGGCTTAACATGAGGATAGTGAAACAGTCAACAGGATCTGACCCCGGTGCTGTCGTTTACGATGCACTTTCTTCTGCAATTGCCCAGAATGATGATCTCATCCTTGCAGATACAGCAGGGCGTATGCACAACAAAGAGAATCTCATGAAGGAACTTCAGAAGATTGACAAGATAATCTCCAACAGGGGCATAAAGCCTGAGTGTTACAGGAAGTATCTTGTCATTGATGCGACAACCGGACAGAACGGACTGAGTCAGGCAATGCTTTTCAATTCTGCCGTGAAACTTGACGGTGTCATCCTCACAAAATATGATTCAGCTTCCAAAGGCGGTGCACTTGTCCAGATCGGACAGGCTCTCGACCTTCCTATCGTGTTTGTGGGAACCGGCGAGACTTATGATGATATCCATCCGTTTGACAAGGATGAGTTCCTTGATGCACTTGTAGGCCTGGAGGAAAAATAAAACTTGAGACTTACCGCGCTGCTTTCACTTTTCACACTTGCATTTTCCCTTCATGCGGCGGTGTATGAAAGCAACGCGCTCATGCAGCCGCTTAGGCTTCTTCCTGAAGTCCCGTCTCAGGGGTATTACATTGTGGAAGATGGTAATGAGAGGACGCTCTATCTTGATGATGAGGCTGTGAAAACAGTCATATCCGATGAGACAGGTGAAACAACCATTACACGGAATGAGACGGTAAAACGGAATTTCCTTGATGGACGGCTCATGAGCGAGAGCATAATTTCCGATGGTCATCAGACTGATTTATCATATGAGTATTCCGATAACGGAATTTTGAGACGGATTATATATTCATCGGACGGAGAAGTATACAGAGTGGTGCAGTATAACTATTCACCGCTTTCCGGACTTACTGCCGTAGTGGATGCGACTCATGACGCCGTCAGCCTTTATGAAGGGACTTCCGTCAGCTACCGCTCTGACGGCAGGAGTGAGGTGCGCGATGGGGGAAATATGATACTTTCCCTTAAAAGCGGTGCCGAGATCTCGGATGATACAGACATTGCATATAGTGATGATGGAGGGTTTTCCGTCCGGGAGACTGTTCCTGACGGAATCCTGGTTTCAACATATGATGAGAATCTTGTTTTAAGATCAGAGGTCCTTTCTGATCCACAGGGCAATGTCATTTCATCAGAAGAGTACATTTATGACAGAAACGGTGAACTGTTCTTCATACGCGAAAGCTCGGACGGACTTGTAAATGATCTTTATTATGTTGACGGACGTCTTGCTGAGAAAGTCGAAAGCACTGATGCCGGAGTGAAGAACAGATATGTATATAATGAGGATGGAACAATAATGTGCACGCGCTACCGCGACGGGAAACCTTATGCCGACATTCATTACGACAGTGACGGACGCCGTGTGCTTTCGCTGGAGATGCTGTGATGACATTACTTCTCATTTTCCGTTATATGTTCTCAAGATCAAACCATCACAGGTCGCGCGTCATCCGCATAATGGCAGGACTTGCAATTTCAACAATGATCATGCTTTCAATAATCTCTCTCATGGATTACATGCAGTCCAGAGGGACAGAGCCGCTGAGGGAAATAAAAAGCTTTCCTCTGGTTGTCAGTGTATCTGATGCACAGGATGCGGGCATCCTATGCGAAGAGTATTCCGGCATTGCCGAGGTTTTTCCGTACAAAGAGGAAAAGGGGCTCATGAGCGACGCATCAGGTACCAGAGGCGTTGTCATAAGATACATAGATGACAGTTATGACGGTGCTCTTATGACGAGTACTGGCACGGTCCCGCAAAACGGAATATATCTTCCGTTCAGAAGTTATGTCAGAGGCTTTTCTGACAATGTCAGCATCACAAGTCTTGTTCAGGGGCGTGCGGTGAGGATGATACCTCGCACGAGGACGTATGCCGTTGAAGGACTGTATCAGACTGTCTTAAGCGATTTTGACTCGCAATATGTTTTCCTTCCGCTCTGTATGAGTGATGAGTCACTGGAATGGAAAGTCGCATTCAGGAATGTGATGACAGATGAGGATGAACTTGCTTCCCATCTGGAAGCCGAAGGCTGGGATGTCACAATGTGGTATGAAAGCGAAAGCATATACTGTTCTGCGCTGATGCTTGAGAAAACAGTGATGAGTGTGCTGCTTTCATCTCTGTATGTCATAGTTTTAGTCCAGAGTGTGCAGAATGCGTCCATGCTCGCATCGGGCAAGAGACGGGAGGTCACGGCTCTGCATCTTACGGGGTTCTCAAAGGGAAAGCTGACATTAGTTTTCTCGCTGACCGGTTTTTTCATCGCACTTCTTTCCCTCATTGCCGGACTTGTCCTTACAGGACTTTTCCTCAAAGCTTTTCCTTATATCACCGGACTGTACGGCAGGTACAGCATTGACTGGACATATTTCTGTGTGATTTCAGTGGCAATGCTTGTTCTGTCATCAGCAGTATACGGGCTTGCATTCCTCAGAAAACTGGGAGAAGATACGGCTGTGGAGGTGCTGAATGCTGTATGAACAGTGTAGTTTTGCGTCTTGAGAACATATGCAAGAGTTTCAGCGGTCCCGGCGGTGTTGATGTCCTTAAAGACATAAACCTTACTCTTCATAAAGGTGAAAGCATCTCGGTTCAGGGAAAAAGCGGAAGCGGGAAGTCGACTCTTCTCTATATTGCATCGCTGATAGAAAAACCCACATCCGGTTCTGTTTTCTACAGCGGAACCGATGTGACCGGATTCAGCGACAGCCGCCTTTCATCTCTCAGACGGGATAAAATGGGTTTTGTTTTCCAGCACAGCCTCCTTCTTGAAGATTTCAGCGCACTTGAGAATACCGCCCTTCCTCTTCTGAACAGGGGAGTGAAGAAAAGAAGTGCTTTTGAGAAAGCTTCCATGCTTCTTGATCGTCTGGGTCTTGGAGAAAGACTTAATCACAGGCCGGCAGAACTGTCCGGAGGAGAGAGACAGAGGACGGCGATTGCGCGGGCCGTGATAACCTCTCCTGATATAATATTCGCAGACGAGCCGACCGGTTCACTGGATGAGGAGAGCGCTTCGATGATTGAGGATCTCCTGTTTTCCCTTGTTCGGGATAATGGCCTGTCTATGATACTTGTGACACATAATCCGCAGTTTGCCATAAAAGCGGAACATCATTATATGCTGACGCATAAGGATCTGGTGCCTTATGAGGAATGAGGCTCTCTCTTTGTATGTGAAGCGCAAAAGCGGAAAAGGGCAGAGCATCAGGTGGAAAATACGTACGGCGCTTTCCACTTTGCTCCTGCTTGCCGTAACTGCACTCCTTTCTTTTGCTGTCGTTTTCATTTTCTCCATGGCCGATGGTCTTGATAACGTTCTCCAGCTGCTTGGAAGCGGCACACTGGTGAGCTATGACGAAATAGAACCTTCGCTTCTTCCGCCACACTCATACGTCAATGAGGTCAAGACAACACAGGCCTTGTGCTACTCTCTTGATGAGAGTGCTCTGGTGATCGTGAAAGGAGTTGATGATGACTATTTTTTCAGCGAGAGAAGGGATGCCATGAACCTTGACCTCATTGATAACCCCACAACGCTTGACGGCATCATAATTTCCCGCATTCTTGCATCAGACCTTTCAGTTGAGGCCGGAGACAATCTTGCCCTGATGATTTATGATGCGGATATGGAAAGGATACGGCCGGTCTACCTTTTCATTGAAGGAACCTATTCAACAGGATACAGTGAATTTGACAGCTCTCTTGTATTCACGTCCAAAGAACTTGCAGGCGATACCCGGATGTGGGAGATATATGCCCAAAGTGATGCTGAGGATCTTGAAAATGATTTGGTAAGCCGCGGTTACAATGTAGATGGCTATCAGAGAATATATTCATCAATTTATTCCAATATAAAGACTTCGGTTGTACTTCTCTCCGCTGTTGTCACCCTGCTGGCATTCCTTGCCGGCTTTTTCTCGATTTCAGTTTCAGCTGAATACATAGAGCGTGACAAAAGGGACATCGCCCTTATGATGCTCTCAGGCAGCAGCGGCCAGGATATGGCTGCCTGTTATATGAGGATAACAGTGAGGAGAGTCCTGTACGCACTGCTGTCCGGTCTTGTTCTGGGCATTGCAGCAGCCTTGTTTTTCATTCCATTCCTGTCAGGCGTAAATGTGCAGGATTATCCGTTCCTGCAAAGCTACGTGACTGATTTTCCCGTCCGGATCCCTTACGGAATGCTGCTGGCATTGTTCATCGCGCTTTTACTCTCGAGCTGCCTTTCCCTTTTCGCAAGTCTCAGGAAAGGAACAGGTGCATCATTGAAAGAGGCTCTTGTTTCATAGCTTGCCATTCAGCTATACTCACATCTGTGAATTTTGAAGTTTTCAGTCTCGGAACAGGCGGTATGATGCCGCTTCCAAATCGTTTTCTGACCAGTGTCCTCGTCAGGAGGGAGGGACAGCTTTTCCTTTTCGACTGCGGAGAAGGAACGCAGGTGTCGCTGAAGATGCTCAATCTGAGCTGGAAACACATAAACTCCGTTTTCATTTCCCATATGCACGCTGATCACGTAACCGGTCTGCCGGGGCTTCTGATGCTGTCCAGTCAGGTCGACAGAAGCGAGCCTCTTTATATTTACGGTCCTTCAAGACTCGGGGAGTATATTGAATCGAGCCGCAGGATACTTGATATGTATATCAATTACGAGATCATATTCACTCCCGTTGAGGAGGGCGTGCTGGTTGAGACTGATGAATACACGATAAACTGCTTCATGCTGAAGCATACCAAGATCTGCTACGGCTATTCGCTGGTTGAAAAACAGCGTCCCGGAGAGTTTTCCGTGGAGAAGGCCATTCTCTACAATGTCGAGAAAGGGCCGAAATGGTCACTTCTCCAGCACGGTGCCGCTGTTGAGAATGCGCAGGGGCAGCTCATCACTCCTGACATGATACTCGGGCCTAAGAGAAGCGGGCGCAAGTTCACTTACATGACAGACAGTCTCTACTTTCCTGAGATGGCGGATTACGCGCATGATTCTGACATTCTCTTCTGCGAAGGAATGTTTGAGCATGCTCTGGTTGATGATGCCAGGGAGAAAAAACACATGACAGCGCTTCAGGCTGCCATGGTCGCACGTGATGCAGGTGCGGCAAAACTCTGTCTTCAGCATTATTCTCCCCGCTACAGCGACAGGGAACTTAAAATACTTCTTGCCGAGGCGAGGGAAATATTCCCTGAGACAGTCCTCACAAAGGACAGAATGAGTTTCACCATACCTCTGAAAGATTAGTTGTCCTGATGTCTTTTCAGCCACTGCTCATCTTCGTCAGTGAGGTCAGTGGAGTGGTCTCTTTCGATCAGGCTCTTCTGTCTGCGCTTTTCGATTTCTTCCTGTTTTTCGGCTTCCTCGACTTCACTGAATGAGGCGAAGCTTATCTCGCCGCTGTAAGGCTGCGGCATGTGGCCGTTGATCAGTGCAAGAGGATCGGCATTGTTTGCTGCCATGAGAGAGGATGCCCTGTCAGGATCTGAGAGTTCTTCAATAAGCTGCCTGATCACTTCTTTGGAGATTATGTAGATAGGCTCGAAAAGAACCTTTGCAAGGCATTCCCTCAGAACATCTGCGGCTTTCCCGGCTTCTCCGTAATGCATGTACACCTGGGCAAAATGCACATACGGATCCGCGAAATTGAAGGTGTACTGCTTCATGAAGTATACAAGCATCTGATATGCTTTTATGAAATCGCCCTGAAGAATGCATCTCGTGACCTGAAGGTCGGCAAGAGCCGGAGTGCTGAGCTTGCTTTTGGCTGAAAACTCATCGACAAGAGCGTAGAAGTCATCAAGCCTGCCGAGTGCCAGCAGGTAGGTTGACAGGTTGATGTACAGGTTCTTGTCCCTGTAATCGCTCTTCATGACTTCTTCGCAGATCGCTGCGGCTTTGATGTAGTTCTTCTCCTGATAATAGCCCATCGAAAGGGCGATCTTAGCCTGGCTGATTATCTTCCCATCCTTGAAGTGCCTGTCATTTATTATTCTGTAAAGGGCGCTCTTTCCGCTTTCCACAGCACCTTCCTTGATAAGTATGGTGCCTGCGATGACACTGTACTTATATGCCAGACCGGCCTTGACGGCTTTGTTGTAAAGCTGGATGTAATCGCCTTTTTTAGCCGTATACGCCTTGTTGGCTCTTGCAAAGTACATTGTCGATCTTCTTGTGTACAGCAGGGCAACCAGGGCAGCCAGCAGCATGATTATCTGCACTGTGGTGTTTGAGCCGAAAGCTGCAAAGGCAATCAGAATCAATATGACTGCAATGATTATGATAATATTGTTCCTATTCAATTTTGGTTCCTCACAAAATACTAATAATATGGTAATATCTCAGTCATGGAAAGAGAAAAAAAGATTTTGCTGCACTGCTGCTGCGGCCCTTGTTCAACCTCTTCAATCGAGCGTCTTCTTTCTGAAGGCTGGTTTCCTGTGCTTTTTTTCTCCAACAGTAATATCTATCCTGCAGCTGAGTTTGAGAAGCGGTACGGAGAACTTCTGAAAGTTGCAGCCTTCTACGGCCTTGAAGTCATCAGGGAGGAGCAGGACCATGATGAATGGCTCAGGGCCGTCAGCGGTCATGAAGATGACAGGGAAGGCGGAGAGAGGTGCTCTCTCTGCTTTTCTTACAACCTGAGAAGGGCAGCCATGAAGGCATCTGAGCTCGGCATTGAGCATTTCACGACCACGCTGAGCGTGTCGCGTTTCAAGAACAGCAGGAAGATCTTCACTGCAGGCGATGTGTTTGACGGCTTTGAGGAGATTGACTTCAAGAAGAAAAACGGCTTTGCCCGTTCAATTGAAATTTCAAGGCAGCTGGGACTTTACCGGCAGAATTACTGCGGCTGCGAGTTTTCTCTTATCGGGGTGAGACAGTGAGACGGTTTCTGAAGAAAACAATCCGGCTGCTTTCATCCAGACTGCTGTGGTTCGCGCTTCTGATGGCAAGCCAGTTCATAATACTCGTCCTTGCGGCATTCTATTTCTCAAATGACGTGCATGTGCTGTTCCTGCTGCTTGCCATGTCTTTCTGTGCCGTGCTTTTTGTCGTCACCAGGGAAGAGTCTCCCGACTACAAGCTCTCGTGGATGCTCATAATCTGCGTCTTTCCTCTTGCAGGCGGTATTCTCTATCTCATCTTCGGAAAGAAGAAGATAGGAAAGATCGCATCAAGGAAAATCCTGCAGACGCGAGATCTCGGCCATTATGACATAGAGGACATAACGCTGGAGAATCTTGAGGGAATTGACGAAGCTGAAGCAAGACAGATGGCATATATATACCAGACAAGCGGATATGCCCCGGCAAAGAACACCGGTGTCAGGTATTTCGCTTTCGGTGACGATTTTTTCAATGACCTGATAAACGAGATTGAAAAGGCTCAGAAGTTCATTTTCATAGAGTATTTCATACTTGCACCGGGAAGAATATGGGACACCATCCTCGAAATACTCAGGAGAAAAAGCAGGGAAGGTGTTCTCATAAGGATACTCTACGACGATCTCGGATCAATAAACGTTCTCCCTGCAGGCTATGCCCAGAAGCTCAGGGCAATGGGATTTGAGGCCTATACGTTCAACCCTCTTGCCCTTCATATGAATCCGCGTCTCAATTACCGCGATCACCGCAAGATATTCAACATAGACGGCAATGTCTGCTATACCGGCGGGCTTAACCTTGCCGATGAATACACGAATGACATCATCCGATTCGCCTACTGGAAGGACAATGCAATGAAGATAACCGGGGAGGCGGTATGGAACTTCACTCTGATGTTCCTTCTTGTATGGAAGGCCATATCAAAGAAAGACGAGGATTTCTCCTTGTTCCGCCCGGGTGTGAGTGTTCCCTCTGACGGTTATGTCCAGCCGTTTGCCGACAGCCCGTTTGATGAGACGGCAATAGCACGCAATGTCTATCTTCAGGCAATAAACAATGCAAGACAGTATGTATGGATGGTCAGTCCGTATCTGATCCTCGACAGCGAGATCACGACCGCACTGTCAATCGCCGCCGCATCGGGTGTTGACGTGCGTATAGTGACTCCTCATTATGCCGACAAGAAATCGGTGCATGAGGTAACGCGTTCGGTATATAAAAGACTGGTGAGCCAGGGTGTGAGAATCTACGAATTCACACCGGGCTTCATACATTCGAAAACTCTTGTCGCAGATGACAAGATCGCTCTTGTCGGAACTGCGAATCTGGATTACAGGTCATTCTACCTTCACTTCGAGCTTTCCGTTCTTTTTGCCGGAGGCACGGTGATCAAAAGTGTGAAGGATGATACTATTTATGCACTTGAGCGCAGTGATGAGCAGACCATGGAGAAGGTCGTGAAGGTCAGCTTCTTCCGCCGGCTTGTCAGGACTTTCTTCGGTTTCTTCGCCACTGCTCTCTGATGGAGAATTTGAAATTGACTAAGAAAAAAACAGAGGAAAGCACGGTTAATCTGGAAAATTCCTACAATGAGCTGATCAGACTGTTCACCGAAGTCAGCAGCACTGATGACATGAAAGCTCTTTTTGAGGATATGTTCACGGATGCCGAGATAAAGGACTTCACGATCAGGTGGAAACTCATGAACGACCTGTATGAGCATGTACCCCAGCGCACGATAGCCAGAAACCTGAAAATAAGCCTGTGCCGCATAACAAGGGGATCAAAGATGCTCAAGAAAAAGAACGGGTACATAAAAGCACGGCTTTCCGAACGCTATGATGATCATCTTCATATCTGAAAAACCTGCACGCACACTTTCCCCATACCTGTCAGTTGCGTAAAAATTACATTGATAAAAGTATTTACGTCTTTTCTTCAACGCTCTAGACTAAAGTGAACGATAGTGGTTATGAAAACTTGACGTCTTGGAGTTCAGATGCAAAAGAATAATTCTAGTCTCAAAAGCATTGCACAGAAGGCCGGAGTCTCAATCACTACGGTCCATCGTGCCCTTACCGGCAAGAAGGACTGTTCTGATGCAATGCGTGAGAAAATTCTTAAGATTGCCGCTGAAGAGGGGTATGCGGTCAACTATTACGCAGCTTCACTTGGAATGAAGAAGGTGAATATCGCAGTTATCCTGAGCGCGCATGATGATGCATCGCCGTTTTTCACTGACAGGCTCCGCCGTGGGCTTGAGTACTGTCAGCAGGAGTTCTCCCAGTTCCGGATAGACTACAAATTCTTCACATATTCCAGACAGGATGTGGATGCGGGCTTTCTTGCATCCATCGCGGGCGGAAAAGAGGGTAATTTCGATGCTGTTCTGATGCATGTTCTCTCGATTCCTGAAAAATATATCCCTGCACTTGAGAAGATCATTGCATCAGGCATTCCTGTTATCGCCATGGAAAGCAGTCCGATCGAGAACAGCAGGATCATCACAGTCGGTATGGACGGATGCGCCAGCGGATGTCTGGCAGGAGAGCTCATTTCCAAGTTTGTGCATTCATCCGGAAGGGCCGTGATATTCAGTCAGGAAATGAATCTCGGGGATGAAAGTGCGTTAAATGCCAGAAATGAGATAATGCAGCGCCGCAGCGATATTGATGTCGAGGTGGTTTCCCTGAATCCTGACAGCAGTGATGCCTACAGCATCATAAAGTCATACTTGGATGAGAAGAAGCCTGTGGCAGTCTATGCATCCTGTGCCCGCAATACGCTAAAGTGCATCAATGCAATGAAGGAAAGCGGGAAGTGTGCGGCTTTCATCGGCAGTGAGATTTTCTATGAGAGCTATGATGCACTCCACAGCGGAATCCTTGATGCCGTGATCGACAACCGTCCTGCATATATCGGGTACACAGCCCTGAAACTGCTTATCGAGCATCTTGTGAAGAAACTCGCGCTGAAGAATTCATACAGGCTTCAGCCGATACTGCTGCTCAAGTCGAATTCCACCGCACGCTATGAACAGGTGTACAGGCATGTCGATGTCGATCTCAGCAAATGACATGCAGGACAGATGTATTGTTAAAATTTGAGCTTGCCTTTTGGCCTCTTGCGTGGTAAATTATCAGTAACGATTCTTGATAAGGAGACAGCTATGAAGTACAGATGTGTATTGTGCGGATATGAATATGAGGGCGACAGCCTTCCTGAAGATTTCGTATGTCCGGTATGCGGCGCAGGTCCGGAGGACTTTGAAGTCGTAGAGGAATAAGAAACTTTGTCTGCCTGAGACAGGCGGAAACAAAGCGCCCGGCTTTCCGATAAGGTCTGTCCGGGTGTATTTTTGTCTATTGACTTGCAGTATTCTTTTCTTTAGGATTCTACAGAGTACCGGCCGCATGGCGGAATTGGTAGACGCAGTAGACTCAAAATCTGCCGGTAGTAATACCATATCGGTTCGATCCCGATTGCGGCTAGAAATGAACAGCTCCTTGTTGTATAAGGAGTTGTTTTTGTTTTATATGCCGGATGGGGCTGTTTTGTCCCAGTTTCCCCATGCATTGAAAATTGTAAGTACTTGAGTTATATTAAAAAAGTGTTTCTCGGGGGGATCTCTTATGAGAAAAAAGATATTAGTCTTCCTTTTCATGATGTGTTCACTTATTCTGTCTGCCTCTGATTCCGGCGCTGATGCGATCCCGGGAATCATAGGGGGTGCAGACGGTTCCACACTCATATATACAGCAGAAGGCCTTTCCGAAGATGATCTCATTCTCGCTGATATCCCAATAGCATACGGCGAAGAGGAATTCAGAAGCAGGATCCTTGAGAGAACAGGCGGAGAGAGAGATCCCATAGGCCTTGTGCTTACCGGAGGCAGTGCACGTGCATTTGCGCATCTGGGCGTGCTTGAGTATATGGAGGAGAACGGTATTGAGCCGGACTTCATCATTTCCAATTCCATGGGCTCGATCATTGCAGTGCTTTATGCCGCAGGACTTTCCCCCCAGCAGATTATGTCGGTGATCACATCAGGGGATCTCTCCACATTTTTCAAACTGACACTGCCTGTGGAGGGAGGAATCCTTGATCCTACCGGTTTCAAGGGACTTGTTGAGTCGGTTATAGGGGCGGATCTCCAGCTTGAGGACCTTGTCATCCCGGTCATGGTGGTGAGCCAGGACCTTGTCACAAAAAGAGAGATACGGATAATGGAGGGAACCGTCAGTGATATCCTGATCGCGTCATTTGCGCTTCCTGTCTACTTTCCTCCTCAGGAGTACAAAGGGCATCTGCTGCTTGACGGGGGAATCGTCAACCTTGCACCGATCTCGATCGCATATGATTACAGCGATACCGTCATAGTGTCCACGACGTTTTATGACAACGATGAGCTTAACCTGAAAAATCCGCTTAACATAATAAACACTGCATTTGAGATTGTAAAACGCCAGAATGCCGCCACTGACATAAGGGCCCATATGGATGACATGATATGGATACGCTGTGCGGTCGAGCAGTTCAGTTTCATGGACTTCGGTGCTGCAGCCGAGATGTCGGAGATAGGATACGAGAGTGCAGCCGGGATGGCGGATGAGCTGTCGCTCTTGTATAAGCACGGTATTTCACAGGAGATTCTGGATAACCGCGAGATATATCAGGAGCGCATCGACAAGGCCAGAATGAACCAGTACTATTATTCGCGCGTCGAACAGCCTCAGTCTTCAAATACGATATCACTCGGCATTTACTCGTTCCAGGACAGCAGTTACCCGTATTATCTGAGAAACACTTTCGATATCGGGATGGAGTACAGATGGTCCAGCCGCATGTTCGAGTTTTCCATCCTGGCCGGAGGTGCATTCGATCTGACCGCAAACAGGAATACCAGTTCGGATTTCCTGATTTCATCCTCAATCGAATTCTATCCGGTCAGTCAGATCAGGCTTTCGCTTTACGGCGCCGCCACGTTCGGCAACAACTCCAAGTGGTACATACCTGATCTTTATGTCCGTCAGGGTTTCGATTACAAAATCTATTCATCAGATCTCTTTTCAATAGAGTTCAATCAGGCATTTGAAATGTATGAGGAATTCAAGGACGGTCCGGATGATGACCAGCTTCTTCTGTCTGCACAGTTCCAGGGGGATCTCAACCTTTTCGATTATGCACGCCTTGACATGAATTTCGGCTACATAATGTATGCTGATTCCATTGACAGCGATCTCCACCATTATCTGCAGGGCGGTGCGGAGACGCGGCTCTACCTGCTTCCAAGTCTGACTTCGTTCTATCTGGATGTAGGGCTCTTTTCCCGTTTTGCCGTTGACGGACAGCATGGCGTGCCGCTTTATCCTTCAGACGGATTCCTTACGAACGATAATAATCTGAATGCTGTTCCCGAGCCTGATTCCAGAGCACAGAACTATTTCCTGCTTTTGCCCCTGTCATTCGGCTATGCATTCACAGCAGCGCCATCATTCGGAGAGCTGCTCATGGCTGATTACCTTGAACTGTCATTGTACTGCGATCTGCTTTTCAACAAGGGGCCGGAGCCTGCTTTCTCCACGGGAGTGGAGCTTCAGTTCGAGCTTTCCCTCATAGGTCTGCAGAATATTCCGATTACGATAAGGGCAGGGTATGACAGTCTTACGGAAGGTTTCATAGGTTCTCTGAGATTCACGGTCACAAGATGATGAAAAATCCAGCTGCGAGGCTGGATTCTTCATTTTTTTTCTCATTTCTTTTTCTTTTTGCTGTATTTCCCGTGCTCTTTCTTTTTCGCACGTGGAATGAAGTCTTCAACATAAGTGTCCCTTCCGTATGGCTGGACTTCATCCTGCCAGCCTTTCCTGCTGCGGACTCTGGTCTTTGCAGACGGCTTCTTCGTCTTCAGCGGCAGTGAAGATGTGCTCTTCTTGTGTCCTTCCTCCGGTCTTGCCCTTACGATAAGAGGACGTCCTCCTTCTCCTTTGTCCCTAAATGCCTCTATGATGTACCCGGCGAGAGAGGATGGAACATTAACGAAACTGAATGCTTCCATGACCTGAATATCCTGCAGGTCCTCATCCCTCACACCGCATTCCTCAATTATGGTGTTTGCAAGATAGCGTTTTGTGAACTTGTCATTTCTGCCCTTTGCAAAGAAAAGCCGTGTGAAGGACTGCCGGCTTTCTGCCACTCTTCTGCCTGTTTTCGGCTTTTCACGTTTTTCATCCAGCGCTTTTATGGTGTGGTACTGGCTCTTGTCCAGATCATTTCCGTAATGCAGGCGGAGCAGGGCTTTCACGAGACTTGCCGCATCGCTTTTCTCCAGAAGGGATGAAGCCATGCCGTCATAATCCCCGCACTCTTTCTCAAGCGCCTTGATCACTTCGGCTTCAATTCTTTCTTTCTTTGCCATTAAAATCTCGTCAGCACTTGGAATCCTGTACTCTTCGATCTCACCCTTGACGGTGCGTCGTATGAAGAGGAAGCGTCTTTTTTCCGCAGAGGTGACGAATGTTATTGCACAGCCCTTATGACCGGCACGTCCGGTGCGCCCTATGCGGTGGGTATAGACTTCACCGTCGGAGGGAAGGGTGAAGTTTATCACATGCGTGAGTTCGCTTATGTCGATGCCGCGGGCGGCCACATCGGTCGCGACAAGTATGCTGATCTTATGATCCCTCATCTTCTGCAGTATTATTTCCCTCTGCTTCTGGGAGAGGTCTCCATGGAGCGCTTCAGCTTCATATCCTCTTTCCATAAGCTTGCGTCCGATCTCTTCGCACTGCAGTTTTGTCTTGCAGAAGATTATCGCATAGAAAGATGATGCACTGTCTATTATCCTTGTAAGCACTTCAATCTTGTCGCTTTCTCTCAGGAAGCAGTAATACTGGCTGGTGAGGTTTTCTTCCTCCCTGTTCTTTTTTATCCTGACGATCTCAGTGTTCTTCATGAACGTCTTCGCGAGACGGAGAATCTCATCCGGCATCGTCGCGGAGAAAAGCAGCATGCGCTTATCATCATTTGTTCTGGAGAGAATCGTTTCAATGTCTTCAATGAAGCCCATGTCAAGCATCTCGTCGGCTTCATCCAGCACGGCAAATTTCAGGTGTGAGATATCAAGGGTTCCACGTTCAAGATGATCCTGGATACGGCCCGGTGTACCTACTACTATCTGTATACCCTTCTTCAGTTTTTTGAACTGGTTTTCGTAACTTGTCCCGCCGTAGATCGGCTCAACGGTTATTGAGCGGCTCCATTTGAGCGAATTGATCTCCTCTGCAACCTGCATTGCAAGTTCTCTGGTAGGAGTGAGAATAAGAGCCTGTGTGGTTTTGTCACCGGCATCAAGACGTTCCAGGACGGGAAGTGCAAATGCAGCAGTCTTGCCGGTCCCGGTCTGCGCCTGTCCTATGACATCACTGTCCTTCTCCAGAAGAAGGGGAATGCATTCTCTCTGTATTTCAGTCGGCTCCTGAAATCCTTTTTTCTCAAGTGCCCTCAGCGTGGCATCGCTGAGGCCGAGGTTTTTGAAACCTTCATGTGTTATTTCACTCATCATGTGTCCTTGTTAATTTTAAGTCGGCTGAATGACTATATTTGTTTTACCGGCGATGGTCAAGCGTCATGGGGTGGACAGTGTGCAGAGAGCACCCGGCATTGCTGATACTTTCACCGGCCTTCCTTCAATGATCATTTCGCCGTCAAATACTCCGTAATCCTGTCTGCGTCTGAGTGATACACCCGGTCCTCTGTATCTGTCTTCACACTTTGCAAGCCGGGTGAAGCGGAGGTTTATGCATCCGTTCCCGTCCGTGAGGTTGCTGCCGTCCATTGTCACCCGTCCGGTATTGTACAGCCTGCCGTTTATGAAAACAGCGTTGTCATGCTCCCCGAAGCCGAAGGTGAGTGAGAGATTTCCTTCATCTGATAGGGAGGATGCGAAGGCTTGGGTGACACTGCTTTTCCTGTTCCATACACCTCTGTGCCACTCAAGGATGGCAAGTGCATTGTCTTCAGCGATATAGTCTTTCCTACCGTTCTTTCTTATGAAACCGCCGGAGACCTCAAGAGCCGGAATCATCTCGCACAGACGGAATTTTCTGTCCTTTCCTTCCCATCCGCTTACAGTGCAAAGACTTTCCTTTTCAAGACTCTGGGAGAGTGAGAAATCGCCGAGAAGACCACGGCTGCCATCAGGGAGAGTGAGGAAAGGTGCATTGAATATCATATGTCTGTCCAGACCTTTCTTTATCAGGGAGAGCGTCATCAGATTGTCCCTGTCAAGATAAGTCGCACTTTCATTTTCACCGGAGGTATCCATAAGCCCCGTACGGTAAAGCGTAAAGCATTTCCTGCTGCTGATGGAAGCGCATGAACCTTTGCGCAGATCTGTATATGTGATCTGGAAAAAACCGCATGAGCCGAAATCCGAGAAAAAGAGATTCAGCATATATTCCTTTCTGCTGTTGATCACAGTACAGACGTTCCACTGCCAGAGTGAGAGAGGAAAACACTTCAGGTTCCGTCTGTTGTAGGCAAAATACGGGTGCCGTGCCCACTTGTTCTTCAAAGGAATTCTGTTTTTGTCCAGAAGGGGAACGATGCTTTTTACTTCTGCTTCATCCATAAACTAAAGTATAGACAAAATCGGGAAAAAAGAAAGGCACAGCTTATTTGCCGTGCCTGTCATATGGAACCCTGAAATCCTCAGTTTGCTGATGCACCGATGAGTTCAAGATATGTTTCAAGGAAGTGATCTTCAAACTTGTCGCTCATGAATACTGCATTTTGCAGGTCGCTCTGAGCGCTTGAGGATGTGACGTAATCATAGAATGTCTTTACAAAACCGCTCTGGTCGCTGTCAGTCTCATCGGCACCTATGCGTGTCACGATGTATGCATTGCCGGCGGCGTGCGGAGCAAGGACAGTACCCGGCTCGCTCTTGAAGAGAGACTCAAGATAACCGCTGTCGGAAGATGCTGCACTGTTGAGCAGTCCGTAGCTGTCTGTGTACTGCAGTGATGAGATGATTACAGATGAGCCGTCGCTCGGTGCTGTGATGTCTACTGCATGGCTTGTGAGACCAGCCTGCCCGAGAGCACCGTCATAATCATCAGATGCTGCGGCATAGAACACCTCTGCTGCCTCCGCTGCGTATTCGGTGATCAGTTCTGGCTCATTCAGGTTGATGTACTCCCTGATTGCAGCAAGTGTTTCTTCCTGTGTGAAGTCCGGCATAACAGGAGCACTGTCGATACGGTAGAGATCATATGTCGAACCGTTGAGGAACGGACCGACGATGCTGCCTTCATCAGCCGAGAAGATTGCATTCACATTTTCTTCTCCCAGACCTTCAAGTTCGTAGAAGAAGTAGGGAAGGCTGGCGCCTTCAGCCTCAGCGAGAGCTGTGTCATAGCTTGCAGGGTCTGTCTGCGCATCTGCAAGAACGGTTTCCGCCTCGCTCTGTGTCGAGCTGCTGATAACTGAGAGATTTATCTGTGTGAACGGCTGCGGATTGGAGTTCGCATAGCTGACAGCTCTGTCCTCGGGATACACCGTGTAGTCGAAAGCGGCATATTCAAAAGTCCTGCCGTTGGCGGACATTGAGGCGACAAACTCTTTTTCTGCATTTGATGAGACGAGTGTCGTGATGTCATTGACGACGGTGACATATGGGAGCTGATCCCTTACGGTGTTGTAGATGCCTGTTCTCTCGGCGACGCCTGCGGCATTGTATACTGACTCGTCAAAGACACCGTCTTCGTTGTTGTAGTATCCGTCGGCGAGAATGCGCTGGTTGATCATATCCTCGGAGACATATATTCCTGCCTCCTCAGCTTTCTGGGAGAGTGCTTCATAGACAACGGTGCTGTAATAAGCCTGCTGAAGCAGTGATGCCGAATCCATGAGTCCGCCGTACTGCATGTAGAGGGATGAATACTGGTTGTACATATCGCTGCCGTTGGCATATTCGATCGGCTTTCCGCCGTAGCTTCCGAACTTGATGCTTGAATCAACGAAAAGCGATGAAATTCCCGTAGCCGGAAGAATGAAGGTAATGGAAATCAGAATTAAGACAATCACTCCCGCCCACCAGGCGAAGCTTTTCTTCTTATGCGGTTTCTTCTCGTTGTGTGATTTATCGGCTCTGGCAGACTCTTTCGATGCGTCTTTGAAGTCGATATTCCTGTTCTCTGTATCAGCCATTTGCGGACCTTCCTTTTATTAAATGCACAGTGTCCTTCCCACGAGAAGGACACAACGCTTAAGAAAATAGCATTAAAGGAAGTATGCTGTCAACGATCAGACCCACTGTACAGAGAAAGACAGAGGGGTGGAAAGCAGCAGGAAATCGATGAGGGGGAATGAATACCGGATGGTGTTCTCACCTGTCTGAACGGCACCCTCAACTGATGTTATTCTGCCGGGAACCGTGATGTCGAATGTGATTGTGCTGCCGCTGATTGCCTCGGGAGCCTGCTCGCCGATTGCAAAGATCATCATGTCATAATAATCCTGTTCGCTGTATCCTACATTATAGTTTGCGAGGTATACCGAGACGTTCGGATCCGCAAGGAACGGAACGACTGCTTCAAGCTCGGTGTAGTTGTCGATGTCGCAGTAGAAGGAGAGAGAGTTGTCAGTCTGCGTGATGATGCTCTGTTCGATTCCGCCCAGCTCATTTGCAAGCACAGCTATGTTGCCGAAATTGAATGTGCCTGTATATTCGTTCTCTCCGCTCTTTACGAAAAGCGTGCCGTATGCGTTATCCGTGTCCTCAATCTGTCCTGCAAAGCTTGTGATGGCCTTGTCCATTATGTTCTCATCACCTGATGGCATGAATTCCTGGAAGTCGGTGAGGACATCGATGAAGAACCGTTCTACTGAAATGTCTGTAACGGAAGTTGATTCGTCATTGCTCAGCGTCAGTGTCTCGGTTACGGTGCATCCGCTGAGGAGGATGCAGACCGAAATGACGGTAAATAGGATCTTTCTCATAGACATAAGATATAAAATTGTGATAACACACACAAGTGTAAAATTTTGATTTATAAGGTGCTGTTATGTTTTCTTCAAGAAAATCGGGTCTTGTCTTCATCATGATAATGATTTCATTCTCCCTGTATGCCAGTCAGCTGGACCTTAAGGCACAGGTGCTGGTCAATGATGTGAATCTGGAATGGAGTGAGGTGGAGGGTGCCTCTTTCTATGATGTATATGCAAATGACATATTTCTTGCACGCCTTGATGCTGATACTTTCTCCTACACGGCCGAAAATCTGGCTCAGGACAGCGGTTACCGCCTCATTGTCGGTGCGAGGGATGAGAACAACAATACCCTTGATGCTGATGCACTGGAGATTGAAACGGACTCATTCAGCGGCGTTTACAAATGGGTGAACGAGACTGATGATGACAATAAGGGCCGTCTGAAGGAGATTGTCTACATAGCAAGACTGAAGACCAGCCCGGAATACGGACAGTATATGGAAATCTCGATACCGTACGGAGACGACGAGCTTGTGATTTTCCCCCTCCAGAGTCTCGATGACAGTACCTGGCCCTGGATTGATTATGATGACGGGGGCGAGACTGCGCTTGCCTACCGACTCAACTGCGAGAAATTCAATACAAGTTCCCTCAAACCGGGCCGTTTCCGCGTCAGCCGCATATTCATCACACCGGAGAGTGCATCGGTGGAGATACAGTCAAGTGCGTTCGGCTTCAAGGTTACGACCACCACCAGCTATGATTTCTCAATGCGGGAGGACGGTGTTTATCTTGTTTACGAGACAAGCGGATCCGGTCTTGTCGAGTCGGCGCTTTTCCGCAATCCCATGAATGAGGATGATCCATTCACATATGAGATGGTCAGAGTAATGGAAATCTGAAAAAAGTTATTACTAGTAGTAATAAGGATAATATACCGGCTGAAATCGGCTTTTCCTGACTTGACAAATCATTTCCCATCCCAATATTTTCTCTATCTGAGAAGGAAACAAAGATGAGTCAGGAGAAGAAATCGCTTGTAATCGTAGAGTCTCCCACCAAGGCGCAGACCATAAAGAAATATCTTCCGTCAAATTACACGGTTGTTGCCAGCAAGGGGCATGTCAGGGATCTTCCGCAGGACCGCATGGCCATTGATATCGAGCACGGATTCGAGCCCGAGTATGAAATAACAGAAGGCAAGGAATCTCTTGTACAGGACCTCAGAAAGAAACTGAAGGACAGCAGCGAGCTGCTGCTTGCGACTGATGAGGACCGTGAGGGCGAGTCAATTTCCTGGCATCTGCTGCAGCTTTTGAAGCCGCGTGTTCCCTACCGGAGAATGGTGTTCCATGAAATTACCCGTTCTGCCATAACGAGCGCGCTGGAAGGGGGAAGGGACATAGACATGAACCTTGTCAAAGCACAGGAGGATAGAAGGATAATCGACCGTCTTTTCGGTTACGAGGTTTCTCCTCTTCTGTGGAAGAAGCTTTCAAACAAGAAGCTTTCCGGCGGCCGTGTTCAGTCCGTCGGTCTGCGTTTCATCGTGGAGAAGGAGCTTGACCGCCTGCATCACAAGGCTGCTTCATATTATGATATAAAAGCGGATTTCTCTTCCTTCTGTGCCACACTTGAAAGTGCATGGGGCGAGAGGATTGCAACAGGCAAGGATTTCGATTCCACAACAGGTGAATTCAACGGACGTGCAAGACTTCTTTCAAAGGAAGACGGTGATAAGATCATCGCACTGTGCAATGAGAATCCTGTATATGAAGTTATCAGCGTGAAATGCAAGGAGAATGTTTCATCGCCGCAGGCGCCTTTCACGACATCAACTCTTCAGCAGGCCGCTTCCAGCCGTCTGAAACTTTCCTCAAAGGAGACCATGAGGCTTGCCCAGAATCTTTTCGAGAACGGCTTCATAACCTATATGCGTACTGACAGCGTGAACCTTTCCGATGAATGCATAAAGGCTGCGCGCCATGAAATACTGAATGAGTTCGGGCAGGATTATCTCAGTCCTTCTGAGCGTCAGTTCCGCAATAAGAGCAAGAATGCGCAGGAAGCCCATGAGGCCATCCGTCCGGCCGGAGATGTATTCCGCCGTCCCGAGGCGACCGGCCTGAAAGGCAAGGAGCTTGCTCTTTATACACTCATATGGATGAGAACGCTGGCAACCCAGATGGCAAATGCCAGAAAGAGCACAACTACGGTCAAGATTCACAATGGTGATTTCATATTCTCTTCTTCCGGCACATCTGTGCTTTTTGCCGGCTATCTGAAGGTGTATGCCGATGACAAGGATGAAGATGACAAGGGTGTCAAGCTTCCTGTGCTGAGTGAAGGTGAGAAGCTCCATGATGCCATTCTCACAAACAGCGAACATATAACGACACCCCCAAACCGCTATAACGAAGCAAGTCTCATAAAGAAACTTGAGGAACAGGGTATCGGAAGGCCCAGTACCTATTCCACGATCATATCGACGCTTCTTGACAGGGGCTATGTGAAGGAACAGGACAGGGTCATGATCCCGACTTTCACGGGATTCGCCGTGAATGCCTGCATGAACAGGGCTTTCAGCCAGCTTGTCGACTATTCCTACACTTCCAGAATGGAAGATGAACTTGATAAAATCTCAAACGGGGAAGAGGACAGCCTGACTTATCTCAACGAGTTCTATTACGGAGATGGTGAGCACGTCGGGCTCAAGGACATGCTTGCCATTGCAAGAGCATCCGAAGATGATTACAAGACTCTTTCTTTCCCTCATTTCACTGGGAAGGCAAAGCTGGGTGATGGCAGTGAATGTTCCTACAGCATAAAGATCGGTCCTTATGGCACATACATCCAGACAAACCTCAAAAAGGAGGACGGAAAGACTCTTCTCGTGAACATTCCGCCATACGAGCTTCCGGGTCTTATGAGTGATGATGATATCGCATCTCTTATCAGCAACGCGGTTTCTCCGCAGACACCATCTGATGAGAATGAGATAGTTCTCAGAAAGGGAAGCCGGGGCGAATACTGGCAGAAGGGCGACAAAACCTGCAATGTGCCAAAGGGCAAGAAAAAGGCAGAAGACTACAGCATTGACGAGATTGAATACCTTTTCTCCCTTCCACTTGTCGTGGCAAAAGATGAAGAAGGCAATGAAGCTGTCCTCAACAGCGGTCCTTTCGGTTTCTATCTGAAGTACAAGGATTCAAACTACCGGGTTTACGGAGTTCCATACAATATGAGTGCGGAGAGTGCCTTCGCCCTGATAGGCAGAAAGACAGGAAGTGATCTGAAGACCTTTGATGATTATGAAGGAAAGTCGTTGTGCCTGAGAAAGGGAAAGTTCGGTCCGTATCTGAAATGGGGAGATGTTTCTGTCAGAATCCCGAAGGGAACCGACAGCGAGACGCTGACTCAGGAGGAGGCTGAGAATCTCTGTCAGGCGGGTGCTTCCGTCAAAACTGCGGCAGCGAAGGACGGTACTGTTCTCGGCTCATACAATGGTCAGAACATAACTCTTCATAACGGCCGCTACGGCTATTATCTGAAATGGAACGGAAAGAACTACCGTATGAGCAAGGGTACGGACAGCATTACATTTGAAGAAGCCGTGCAGGAGATCGAGAAAGCGAACCAGCCGGACAGTGTTCTTGGCCAGTACAAAGGCAGCGATATCCAGCTGGTCTCAGGCCGCTACGGTTATTACCTAAAATGGAATGACGGCAATTACCGCATCAGCCAGAGGTCTGCCGGCAGTATTTCTCTTGAAGATGCAATTAAGGCAATTGAGAAAGCAGAGGAAATAAAATCCATTCAGCCTGTTGTTCTCGGCCAGTATGAAGGAAAGGATGTCGCAGCTGCAAACGGCCGTTACGGTTACTACCTCAAGTGGGGTACAGACAACATTGCCCTTCCATCAAAGTATAAGAAGTCCGTTGACGGTCTCACCCTTGAAGAAGCCGTTGAAATCATAAAGAAGAAAACAGAGTGATCCCACTGAGCCTCTCTCTGGAGGCTCAGAACGATTTAAAACAGGATATAGAAGGCAGTTTACATACAGGAACTGAAATGTATAAGCATTGTTGATGTTCTTAAGTATCAAGATAAAATAGAAGGCTCATGTACAATTTTGTTGGGCTTTATACCTTCCTGTCTTAGGAATCAGTCCATACGCATCCCAGATCTTAAGGAAGAAGTAGTGTGTATCTGTGAAAGCATAAGACTGCTTATGCAATGTCTTGATCATATTGTTAGTACCTTCAAGTGGGCCATTGGAGATGGGATGTATTGCCCTTGAAGTTATGCCATCCATCCTTCTCTCAATCATCTGACAGATTTCTGTATACTCGCACTCTGGCAAAGACAACAATGATGTGATAAATTGATCCATGGGTTTCCTTCCTTTTGTTTTTTGTCTACTTACAACAATGAGGCATGGAAACCTTTTTATTTAGTACTCTTAGTCTATTATTTAATTATCATGTTCTTGATTTGACTTCTGCTTCTCCTAAGCTAATCCCCACGCACCCCAATACTTTTATGCATGAACCATATAAGAAAACAAAAAATAAGCCTTGCAACCGACCAGTTACAAGGCTTCTTATATGTTGGGCGGTATAGGGTTTGAACCTATGACTTTCACCGCGTCAAAACGCTTATAATCTCTTTTAATACAAGAAATTACAACGCTCTTCTTACCATTCTTTGCTTTAATTTAACATCCCTTAACACTTTATGCAAGAGAGATGTTTGCATGCCTTAGTACGCATTATCTCCGCTTTCTTGTCATTACGGTATCACAAGTTGCTACATGACCTGCTACAAATAGTGCTACATACATAAATCATTCTGAAACTGATAAGCAGGGTATGTGTGAACGCAGTGCGTTCACGTCAAGAAATGGCCGACGGAATTTGATGTTTACAATCAAATCCAATTACGAACACAGTGCGTTCGCATTTTGCATTAAAGAACTTTCCAGTATCCGCTTTTATTATTTCCAATCCTTCCTATTATTCTTGCCTACACTAATTCGCTTAGATATTTGAAAACTGTTGTCTTCTTTATATCCACCTCATCACCAATTTCCTGATATGTAGCTTTGGAATTATTTCTTAGATATGAAACGATAGCAGCTTTTACGGCCTCCTTTGAAACTTTTTTTCTTAGGAACAACATCTGATCTATTAAATGACTCGCGAGTTATTTGCGAGCTATTCGCGAACTGTTCGCGAGTTATTTCTGAACCATTCGGCATAGTTTCTTTTAAGGTAAAAACTCAATATAGAAATCATCATTTTCCAGAACATCAAGCTCATTCTTCAGAAGAGAGGTGTAAACCGTGTTGGCTACAATATCTGCACCGCGGACAAGTGCACTGTTTACAGAATCTCGGAGCGTAATTTCCACTTTCCTCAGATTTTCAAAAAGAGGTGGGAACAATACACCAAATGTTGTCCTGAATGTTCCTTCCTTGAATTCTTTATAAATCGTGTCCGACTTCTGTTGTAAATCACACTCTGCTATATGATGATTGTCTTCATTGATAATAAGATCAAAAGCTTCATCTGGGAACAAAGACCCTCTTCCAATCATGTGTTCAAAAGCTTTTCTTAATATAAACCTGTATGCGAAGTCCATATAATTCTGTTTTGACTTCTGATTATGAAATACCCTCTTAAGATCCAGATGATTCAGTTTAATCGCTATTGCGAATTTATATGTTTCACAGAATACTCCAAGAAGCTTTTTCTTATCCTTCTCATCAAGATATTTTGCTTTCAGTTCCGACATCTTTCTGTATTTTGTTTTCTGTCGTAACTTCTTTTCAAGTGCCAGAAACTTACGGGAAAGCATATCCATTTCCTGTTTTCCGATGACGACAATACCTGCATACACGAACCATTCGTGATGTTTGTAGTCGAATATTCCACTTTCATCAGAAAACACGTAGATGTTCATCCATATCTCCTCAGAAAAAGAAAAAAGAAAAAACCACCTTTCAACGAGGTGGCTTTTCGCGGTGGCCAACGTACTTAACATACGCTTAGACGGTTCGACTGGTTCCCACCGCTGACGATATCTACCGATGTCGTAATTAAAGTTTACTGCCTTGTCTCTCTAACGTCAATAAAATTGAAAAATCAATTTAGGAAGTCTGTTAACAATACGGCTTTCTGGATGAAATGTGACGTACACAGGTTAACACATTATACAACAAAGGATTATCTTTCTAAGGTAAACACTCTATATTTATCTTGTCCAATGTAAACATTTACACAGGATTTACTCTGACAACAGTCGCCTTAGAAAAGAAAAATTGATATCAGTGTATATTTACTTACCTCTGATATATTCCTCTTCACAATCCAGGCATTTGCCCCTTCATTGATGGTTTTACTGTGATACTTGCAAAGTTCATTGAGAACGGATTTTCTTCTTTACCTGCTTACCTTCTTCATCTGGCCATGATCAATAGAAATATCGATGATTTTTCACCGAAGCTTTCCAATGAAGATTGGTTACCATGACTCCTTGATATACGATTTTAACAGGAAACGAGATAAGTGCGACCCGAAGACTTTTAGCATTTCGTCCTCAGTTCCAATCGTTGTGGTGCAGGTCTAGAAATAATGAGCGCATCCTTAACTATCCCGGTATTTCCTGGAATACTGGATCCGCTGAGCATCCGTAGCATTCCCATTCTGTGATGGTAGAAGTTGAGCAAGTCCATTCAAGGGCGAAGGCAGTGATGTCACTCCTCTGCTCAACCTCCAGCGACAATTGGCCTCCCCTCTGTTAACTACCACATAAACCGCCTACGGATTTTCATTTGTCATCTTCCAGAACGGATACTTTATTATGCCTGGCGTGTTATAGCCTACACCGAGTTCCAGAAATAGGATCTTCATTCTTTTATGTTTTTCAGGAACGTTACATAACGTTCTGCGGCTTTATCACAACCTTCATATTCCCAAAACTGTCATCAGAACAGAGATTCGTAATCATAGAATTTCCGCATCGGGGACAGACCGGTACAAATTCGGTATATGAATGCACATATTTTACTGCTCTTTCATCATCTGAACAATCACCCATTCACTGTCTGAGGTTTCATTGCAACATGGGTACGCTGCACTAGAAGAGTCCATAGTCTCACTGTGTGTAGAAAAGACAGCATTTCCCTAATCCTGCATTCTGTAAACAATGATCAGTCATTTCTCCAAAGGACAGAAACAAGGGAATAAACCGCGACAATCTTATGGCTTCCTCAATGATGAGGTGAATATACATCAATGATGTTAAAGGTCCTGACTTACAACGCTGGAGAATGTTTTCCTTTAAATGTTCCATCAGGATGCCTTGGACAGTTATGATCGGTCATGCTGCTGATAGAAGAAAAAATCTGTCCGCAGTATTTACATGTGTATTTTGACTTTTCACTTCCTTCATACAGTTCATGGTTACCTTTAAATGTCCCATTGGGGTGTCGTGGACAATTGTGAGATGTAAGAGAATTCACACTTGAAAACTTCTGACCACAATACTTGCAATAATAGTTTGCCATATCAAACCTCCGATTTGTTTTTAGTATACTTCACATCTGTACAAACTGGCTAACAGATGAAAGGGGTGTTGTCATTCGGTCTGCCGTATTTTCTTATCATCCCTTCTGCCAGATGAGGTCCTTCCTCAAAGCCTTTCCAGAAACCAGCAACAGAAACACAAGTATAAAATGCAACTTTTTCCTGAAGACATTCTTTCATTCCTTCTACTCGAGCGAAATCGTAATTCATGGCACGTCTGAAGCCAAGGTCTTTCAAATATGAAATAAATCCATACCTGAGGCCCACAATTATTCCATCTGTGCCCACCTCAAAATCCCGTCTGATTTTTCTGGACAGTTTACGCACCGCACAGTCCAGATCTGGAAACAGATTATGGGCCATTTCCATATTTTCGCGGGGTCCCCAGCCACACATCACGTATTTGCCTCCTTTATAGTAATCCTTTTTCCAGTCACCATAGATATCAGCATAGGCACGCATCATTTCAAACACATTTCTGCAGATCAATGAAGGATGTTTTGACTCATGGAAATACTGGTAACAGTTATTCCTGTCATCCGGGAGTGGAGAAAATTCTGGGGGAATATAATTCGCTCTTCTCTCCTTTTCAAACTTTTCAGTTTCATTCTTGAGTCTGGCGCTTTTAATATAGTGTGCTACATCAACACCTAAAGTCTTTGCTGCAGTGATAAATCTTTCATCGTGAATAGTGAATCTTTCTGTGTACCCTTCTGTTTCACGGTCAAGACCATGCGCAAGCTCATGAAGCATTACTTCATCAGCATAAACGCGTCCTTCTCTAAAGACTCTTTGATTAATTGTTATTGTTTTTTCATCCTTTAAATAATACCCAGCAACTGCTCTGTGTGCTCCAGCTTTGCTGAATCTCCTTGTAATAAGTACCGTAGAAAAAAGCTCTCCGAGCTTTTTGCCTACCTCCTTTTCTTTGGCTCTGCCTAATGCAATAAGACGTAATCTCTCATTGTTAAGCCAGGAGTCGTATTCCATTATCTTTCCAACACTCATAATAACCTCCAATAAAAATGAGAATTTTTTCCAATACAGATTTGCGTAGTTAGCAGATAGAAGTGTGCTTCTTCACCCAATCAAAGAGAGAAGGATAATCCATTGTTCCAGATGCAAGGGAAAGGCCGAGTTCCACGATATCTGCATCTTCGCATCTTATTTCTGCATTATTGATTGCGAAGAAAACCAGCATTGCAAGAATCCCGATTCTCTTGTTCCCATCTGCAAATGAGTGATTTCTGACAAGAGAGTACCCAAGCCTTGCACCTTTTTCTTCCATCGTTGGATATAGTTCCACACCATCAAATGTCTGCCAGATGTTGTTGATGGCGGAGTCCATCAGCGATTCATTCAACACACCATGAGAGCCTCCGGTCTTCTGGATAAGCATTCCGTATATTAAAAGAACCTGATCTTTTGTCAGCCTGATCATTTTGCAAGCTCCTTGAATGCAGCCAAGTGCTTGTTCAGGATTCTCTCGGCTTGAGCAATAACGATGGAATCTTCATCTTTTTTCTCGCTTGGTTTTTCTTCTGATTCGAGATTGCTTAACAGGAGACTATCTTCAAAACCCTTGATGAGAACTTCATCCTTGCTGATATATGCAGCATCATCAATGCCAAGGAAAACCTCACTGCTTATGTCGCTGGAATGCAATGTTGTGATTCGATAAGGAAAGGCCCGTTTGACTACATCTGTGATCACATCATCAGAACTCAGTTTTGTAGTAGCAACAATGAGAACATTATCCTTTTCTTCCAGCCTTTTTAAGGAAGTTTCAAATCGTCTGCTTAATTCCTCACTCTGGCAATCACCTATTTCATTGATGATTACCAAATAGAAACGGGGTTTTCCATTTGGCTGAAGCTTGGCTCCGAGTATACCGTCAACAAGCATTTCAAGTTGTCTGACTATAGTTTTTTCTGATCTCTCAGCAATCACGCCGAAGATTGTTTTCCTGACTCTGAGTCGCTTTATGATATGTTGCCTCACCATAGAAAGAAGCTTGAATCGTGTTTCGTTATCAGCCCCACCTATCAGAATGTTTCCTTTCAAGGAATCTGGAGAGGCAAGATACTGGTCAAGAAAGTCTGTGAAAGCGAGTTTCTTGTAAGGTTCTTGCTCTGTACCTGTGAGTTTTTGGAAAAACAGATCAACAGGTGTTACTCCCTGACTGTTCTCCATGGTGAGTAACTTTTTGGGAAGCAGTGAGACGCAATCACGAAGAATATCGATTGAAAGCATTTCCTTGTTTTCTGCAAGGACATGAAGGATATTGTTTCCTTTGTTATCAGTGATGAATGGATCTGCTCCCAGTTCCAGAAGGTTCTCTATGCATTCGGGATAATCGGTCTTTGCCATGTAGTGCAGTGCGGTCTGCCCATCCTCGTCCTGAATATTGACATCACTGGATGATGTAATGAGGAGCTTGTACAGCTCGACAGGGAAATCATCATTCTCGACTGCATACATCAAGGGCGTTTTCCCTTCTTCTGTTATATGTGATGCATATGAAGGATGAACAATTGCTGTCAGGATATCTTTTTCAATCTCTCCGTATGCGATGCGTGGGATGAAAGCATCGAATCCTTCTTCTGTTCCAGGTATCAGAAGTCCTGCCTCAAAGATTGCAGAGAGAATCTTCTTGCTTGAAGACGGATAGCAATTCACTTCTTTTATCAGAGAAGGATAATGTTCAACCAGTTTTGCAAATGCATATTCGTTGTCATGGCTGATAGCAATATTGATGAACCAGATGAGATCATCGTTGCTGAAGGTTTGTCCGAACAACTCAAAAAGAGTGCCTAACGCTTTCTTGAATTCAACATTCTCCATGATGCCCCTGCAAAAGTAGGAGTCTATAATGGCAGATTCATTCTCATCTGCCAGAAGCCTGAGAAATCCTGCCATCCATTCATCAAGATAATTCCAGAAGCAAGGCTTGTATCTGTCTTCAGAGTCCACATCATATGTAATCCTGTAACAGGAATAGTCTGTCCTTATCACGTGAAAGAAGTAGCCGATATCACCAGCCAGAAGCTGCAAGGCTTCCTCCTTTGTTTTCCCATTGGTCTCCATCCACATTTTTACAATTTCTTGCGGTGAGCCATTAAACGGCGCAAGGTCATGACAGGGTTTCGATAGCTCATATCCTGCCTTCACCAGAGTCTCAATCACTTCATGTGAAGCCATCTCATTAATGGCAAATTCCAGTGGTGAAGAATAGCCATAGAAGCTTCCCTGAATGAGTTTTTCTCCCGCTGCCTTTTTCACAAGTTCGGCATTATCGCATCTTATTCCGGTTATCAGGGCTTCTCTGATGAAATCTCCTGGCAGCTGATCATCATCGATTCTGTCAAGGTAAAACAATTCTATTTCTTTGTTCATGGTCTCAGGATAAACAATAAGTGTTTAAAATCCTGTACAGTTGTGCGATAATCTTTCACATGAGGTGATAAAGATGAAAGAAGAAAAAGTCTGGTCTCGATTTGCCAAGGTGTTTGCCGTTGCATCTTTGATAACCGAAAGGGAAGAAAGGGGCTGCACGATATATGAAATAATGGACATGCTTGGAGTCAACAACCGCTCTTCGGCTTTCAATGTGCTTGAGACTCTGGATGAGATGGGTTTTGCATATTACACGGAGAAATCAAGTGATGGAAGCAGGAAGATGCTTTACAAGATTGAGTCTGATGCGGCTGCTCGCTGGAAGAGTGGCATTGTCAGCGAAGTTCTGAGCGAAGATGACATCCGTTTCCTTAACTTTGTCTTGGAAACAGTATCCTCAACGTCTCCGCTTATGGAGATGTGTGGTGCTGATTTTATTTCCAGGTTGAGGATGGTGATAAATCCGAATACAAAGACTGAAATCAATCCCCGGTTTTCAGAGTTTGGCTCTTTCTTCAAGCTTTCTCCAGAATACTTCAAAACACTTCTTATCCTTCTTGAAGCATCAGAGAAGAGAATCAAATGTCATGTAGTTTATGAAAGCAGGAACTCAGAGTGTGATGTGGAATATGATATCTACCCGTTAAAGGTTATTGTACAGGATGGTGCAGTCTATGCGGAGGTTCTCAACAACTATGGACAGAGGCAACTGTTGGCATTATCAAGAATCAAGAAATTAGTAAAGCTCAGGCATGAAAAATACCCTGAGCCAGAACATATCAATGATTTTGAGGATCCTTTCCCATTCTACCAGACTGAAGATCCGTTCATCGCAGAAGTCCTAATAGATGAGTATCAGGGATGGTATGAGATTCAGAAAGCATGGCCAAAGAGTGTCACATTCAATCAGCAGGAAGACGGAAGCTATCAGTTCACGCTTAAAACGGCTAGTTCGTACGGTCTTCTAAAATGGATTATGTCACTGGGATCAAGTGCGACTGTCATCAAGCCAGAATGGTTGAGGGAAAAAGTGAAAGAAGAACTTGAGACTATGCTGCAGACATTCCAGAAATAAAGATTCGACTGTATAAGAAATTGTACACATAGGGCTTATTATAAGCTTATGAACAAAGGAAACTATATATCTGACTGGACTAATCGAATTACCATTAATTATGCACAGCAACTTGCCCGTGAACCATTTTGTGGGATATATGAAGACGCTCAGAATTGGAGCATGCGTGTCGCATTAAAAGATGGTGATATCCAATACAGTATCACGAGTTACTACAACAGAACGTATTACTGGTTTTTTTATAAAGACAAGAAAGAGAGGATAATGATATCCCCAGATTATTGGCCTTCCGCTGTCTTGGCAGCTGTGTCCGTCATGATGTTTGAGAATCTTGATATTGTATTTGTAACAGAAGAAACTGGTTTGTATCATTTCCCGAGGGCAGAGAGATGCGGTATAGTTGATGGCATCTCTTTGATGCAGAACGAACCATATAACAGATTTTTCATTATTGATGGCAATGCTCTGGGGCAATATGAAAAGAAACAGATTAGACAGTTCCTCGGTGAAGAAAATAATCTCAGATTCCTGCTCATTGATACTCCTGAAAACGGACAGCAGTGGGAAAAGAATTGGGATGATTGCATAGTCATTGAGCATATAATCTTACAGCCGGGTGCTGACGCATTCTCTTCTTTTTTGCTTTCTGTTCTTGAAGACAATGAAGTAAAAGAGTCTCTCAGAAGAGACGAATGGCAGGAACTGTCAGAGTATTTCATCAGGACAAGGAATCTGGAAATCATAAAGAAATTCTTAGACAGAATTGGATATCCGGAAAATAAGAGGCCTATTATGCCTGGAAGGGAATCTCTGCTTAGAATTGCAATTGACTCCAATCCGGATTCCATGGATGAAATAGTTTCTTTTTTGTTGGGGTATGGAGACATGTACAGAACCTATTCGTGTATAGATGACGAGGAAGATGAGGGATTAGGACTAGCCGCACTGGCATCAGATTCTATGGATCCAGAAAGCCTCAATAAGATTTGCTGGCTACTGGAAAATGGTTACAAAGCAGGTGTAAAGGAGCTTTTCTATATAGCTATTTCATTTCTCAGATATACAACTGAATGTGAAGAGAGCGGTCGTTATCTGCTGCATCGCCCACGGAATAGTGATCAGAACAAATTGCTGGAAGATGCAGATGAGAAATTCTGCTCAGAATTCAAGAGATTGACTGCATTCTTTCCAGAAGAGGTGTTTTCATATCGTGATGCCTATGGAAAGACATTGCTCATGTATGCAAGCGAAATCCTGCATAGGAGATATTTTCTTCCAAAGCTATATAAGACGATTATTGAATTAACGAAAGATCCCTGGCTTATTGATGGTAATGGAAATAATGCACATCGACATTTGGAAGGTACAGACAAGGAAGTCGCAGAAATGTTGATGACTGCTGGAGTAAGTGAAGATTCAATAAATGGCACAAGTGTATTCTGTTCCGCTTACTTCCATAGTGGAATTGTCAATCGGGCAAAAGAGTGGATGGGGCATAATAGATATGAGTATATTCCTGCAGTCGCTGATGCTGTCTGTTTTGACTGTGGGTATGTGAAAGAGGTTTTCAAGAGAATCCTTATTGTTCTTTTGAAGGACTGTGTAAATCCTCAAAAAGCTATCTTCAGGAATGATGGTAGAAATGTTCTGATGCATCTCCTCAGTTACAGGTTCGAGCCCGAGCTTTTTGATGACATATTGAAAGCAGGCATCGATATCAATGCGATAGATTGGGCGGGAAATACTGCTCTGATGTATGCTATTCAGTCATCTTGGGACAATTGGGAAAACAACAAGAAGATTTTCTTTCTTATCAATCATGGAATTGATGTGGCAATCCAGAACAAGATCGGGGAAACTGCCATTCATGTCGCTGCTCGTTCGTTCAGATTTGATGAGGAAGGCTGGAAAATCATTGGAACCTCAAAGGGCAAGAAAGCTTTCTTCTTGTCTGACGACTATGGTTTCACACCAGTCATGACAGCGTTCAAATATATGAATTTGACGGCGATAAGGTTCCTAATGAATAACGGCTATGTACAGGATTCTGACATGGAATACATCCGGAAGCAGATCGACAGGGTGAATACAAAATCAATGCGTGAGGAATTGGAGAATCTGTATTCAAGTGTAAAAAAAAGGAGGGAAAAATGAATAAGACTGACGATTATACTTCTCTTTCAATATCTTCTAAAGGTAGGGTTTTTTTGCATATTCACGAGAATAAGCTTTTTCTATTTTACTGTGATTGCAAATATAAGAAGTTCTTTGGATATGAAGTAAAAATAAAAGAATTGAATGGACTATCTCCGAAGCAGCTGGTTTCCCATGAGTACAAGAATCTCCATATAAGATTCAATTCCACAACAAGCTCCGATGTTGATATATGTATCCTACTGGCTCTGAAAGATTCAGATAATGATATTTATCTAAAAGAAATGGACGCTTCAGGGATACGGTATAAGTCATTGTGTAATGAGTCCAATAGTAATAAAAATGGCACCATTATATCATCTGACGAGAGGGATTATCTGGATCTGGAACCCTACGATTATGATCAGCTTTTCCTCCTCGGATATGATGGTAGGATTGCTTTACCAGCTGCCGTACTTGACAATGTCAGGGAATTAAAATCTCTGGATGGAATTGTCTATGCTTACTTTCAGAACTGTTCATCTGAATTAACAGAATTCGTTCAATGGATTGGTCTGGAAAATGCAAAGAATTATAGAGTAAGGGGCTATGACAAAAACAACAGCATTCTGGATATTGCGGTTATGGAATGCCAATATAGCGTAGTTGAATATCTTGTCAGGCAAGGATTGCATTTTAATGCGTTCATTTCTGATAGGCCAGAGATTATTTTCTATAGTAAAACACAAGTTTTCTTCCATACATTTGATAATCTATGCAGCTTACTGGAAAGCAGAATCTCAGATTTTACCATAAAAGATTTATATATGATGATGTTGCATTTCCTCGAAGGAATAGGACGGTTTTCAAGGCTTGTCAGCAATCTGGTTCCAAATCCATCCATTGAGTCTATCAGAGAGCTTGACGATATGTTTTGTTCTTACTTTGAAAGAATCTCGAAATGCATGCCAGATGAAGTATTCTCTTTGAATACAGATAATCGTAATTGTATTCTGGCATATGCCGTACGTGCTCTTAATCTCTTCCCAAAGTGTTTCAAGAAAGTATTGGATAAATCATCCCCCGAAGACTATCATTTTGGTGAACACAATATTTTTCATGAGTTCTTGTGGGATCGTTCAGGAGATATTTCACCTTCATGGCTGATTTATGATTTATTGATTCCATATAGGCTGATGACAAATGATGAAAAGTATTTATTTATTGGGAATGGCAAACTATCAACAGAGATTGGAATCGATTCTCAGAAGGCAGAGGCAGGGGCACTGCTGATGCAGTTAATCTGTAAATGGTTAGAAATTGTCGGACATGATGAAAAGAAAGGTCAATTAGTTGATACTCAGATATTTAAACTGCTGAATTATGTTGGCCCTGATTTTGTGAACCCTCAAGGAGTTACGCCGTTACTTCAAGCGATAATAGCAGATATAACGGATGTTAATTTCTATAGGAAGATGTTTGAAAGAGGGGTAGACCTAAACAAGAAAGATATTTTTGGTAGATGTCCCTTAGTTGAATCACTGAGCCCATACAAAATGTCAGTATTTAATCTCCTTCTAGAAAATGGAGCTGATACTGACGTTTTGAATACAGAAAATAATGCAGTATGTGAATTAGCTGCGGACCAAAATTGGGGATTGCATTTCTTTGAGGAAGACTGGCACGTATTCGACTCTATTAACGACAAGTCATTTCTTACTGCATTAGGCAAAGATGGAAAAAGCCCTTTTCTTCTTGCATTAGAGGCAAGAAATCTTGGAGCAATCAGATATCTGGGGAAAGGAGGCTATGTCAGGCCAGATGAAATGCCACAGATTCTTGAGGCGCTATCCAAGATAAGGAATTCAGATGTAAGAAAAGAGATTGTTAATGTGATTCAGAGATATCAGGATAAAAAATCAAACTATTCATGTGATTGTACATCCTCTACAATTATCTCATGAAAACCATTCTAGATATTTGATATCAACACCGTACACATACATTAACGGAATCAAATAGAAAAAAGGAGAATATCATGTCCCAAATACATAAACTGCCTATTACTGAGTTAAAAGATTATAATTTTGCTATTCCACGTTCTTATCAGAGAGGATATCGATGGAGAGCAGATAACGAAGTTAAAAAGCTTTTAAAGGATATCAAGGAATCGGAAACAGATTATTCATTGCAGCCTTTGGTTCTATGTGAGAAGGACAAAGATAATAAATTATATGATGTAGTTGATGGGCAACAGAGATTGACTACTATTCTTCTAATCTTGGGTGATACCAAGCAATTTGAGAATTTCTCACACGATGAGATAGATAAAGATAATATAGAAAAGGCAAGAAAACAGATTGATGATTTTAAGTCATCGCTTGGCACTGAAGAATGCCTCGGTTTTATGCAGAAAGTAAGAGGATCATTTTTCATCAGCTATATAGTTGAAGGGGATGAAGATGAAGTTAGGAAAATTTTCACCAGAGTAAATGAAGGAAAGATTCCATTATCTTCTGCAGAGCTTCTCAAGGCATGGCTTTTCACATCCCTTCCTTATGAGGATGTAAGAGACAAATGGAATGAAATGGAGAAGCTGTTAGAAGATGATTTCTTCTTCTGCTTTATCAATTCTGAGCCAGAGTCACCAAGATATTATGCAACGCGTATGGATTATCTTGCAGAACTGGTTGAGATAATAATTTCAGGCGATAAGAAAAACAGAAGAGCAATTGAAAATAATTGGGAAAAAGATAAGAACTATGTTTTCTCTTCTCTTTCAGAAAAACATTCTGCAAAAGATATATTTGATAAACTCTATTCTTTATTTACTGCATTGAAGTCTTGCTATAACGACATTGATACGTATAACAGAATTGGATTTCTTATTAATCGTAAAAACAGGACTGATCAGTATGAGTTTCTTGTAGCCCTTGTTAATAAGGATCTAAATCTTGAAATAAAAAATGTTGTTGGAGATTTGGAATCTTTCGAACAACTAAACTATTATGACAATCACGATAAGATTGAAAATATTCTTTTGTTGTTTAATCTGACATTCTATAATAATAGAGATTCACGCTTTGATTTTAAAACATATCAGGAAGTAAGAAGAAACAGTGGATGGACTCTTGATCATATACATGCAAAAAACGAAGTACAGCTCAATGAAAAGGAAATAAAGGAACTTGAAGAACAAATAAATCAGATTGATTGTACTTTGCTTCAGAAAGCAAAAGAAAAATACATGTCTGAGCACAATCAATTTGAATACCAGAACTTACTATATGATTTAAGAGATCAAGCTCAGGAATTCGATAAAAAGACAGGAACTTTTGTATCTAGCGATGCAACGATCGATAACTGGATCAATGGAATTGGAAACCTAGTATTACTTGAGCATAATCAGAATTCGTCGTTTAACAATGCATCTGTTAAGGATAAGCTCCTCAAGCTAGATGATAAACTAAAAGATTCAGATGAGAGGAGAAAACTGTTTGAAGGCACATTGTATGCTTACACGCTTGCAGAGGATAGAGAGCTCTGGCTCAAGAATGAGTGTGATAAGTATCTCGAAGAAATCAAAGTAAGAATAAAAACATTCTTGGAAGAATCGATTAAGAAAACAAGTTATGTTGATAACTGCAGAGTTGATTTTTTTTAGAAATAATGAACCAGTCAGTCTCATAGACATTATAAGGAAATGTAAGATAGTTATACCTGATTTTCAGAGAGAATATGCACAAGGCAGATGCGATAAACATTCTGAATTTGTCAGAGAAATGTTCCTTAATGATATTTTCCAGTTTCTTAAAGATGAATCAAAGAAAAAAATGGAGCTTGATTTCATCTATGGAAGGGTTAATGACAGAAATGAGTTCTTCCCATTTGACGGGCAGCAGCGTCTTACCACACTCTTTCTGATTTATGCTGAGCTGTGTCGAGAACAAGGAATGTATGCTGAATTGCTATTGGAAAATTTCAGATATGCCGACAGGCCAGAAGCTGAGGCCTATTGCGTATCCTGCATTAGAAGCAATGAAGACAAGAATGACTCATCAAATCCTTCTGTAAAAGGTATGCGGGAAATGAAAAAAGCTATAAGAGAGAAAATTCAAAGCTTTTCACTTTCAGAAAAAGAGATAGAAAAACTTAACTCTATTGTATTCTATATTCCTTCTGATATTTCGCTTTCAACTGATATCTACTGGAAGATGAATTCTAGGGGCAAGAGGCTGACTTCACTGGAAAGATTCAAATCATCCTGGTTTGGAAAAGGAGACGAAAAACAAGCAAAGAGTATAGATGCGATAGCCGTGGAATTTTTTAGAGCCAACCATGAGAAATATGAAGAATATTTTATGGGACTCATTAGCATAATGTTTGACGCTTTCTCCATGATTGAGAACAAAAGGAGTGGAAACAAAGAAAGAATTAATTTTTATGAGCCTGATTTGGTTCCTTCTTCTGCCTATGTAGCATTTAAAGCCATGGGTGATGATGGTTATGTAAAAGCATTGGAAAAACTCTTTAGTGCTATGGGGGATAAAAATTTTGATTTAAAAAAATATCAGAATAACTTTATGGACACTTGTCCTGTATATACAAAAAAGCCACAGATGAATGAATGTCATAAAAAAGGCCAGAAAGAAAAATCATTGCTTTTTTCTTATCTGCTTACAGCTGGTGACAGTTTTTCTGTGGATCAGATGAAAGACTGGATGAGATTTTGCGCTAATATCATATGGAATGTAAGTGAGCCAGAATCAGCTCTTGAATTGATTTTCAAGCTTCATACAAAAGCAAATGAAATCATATCCTATCTTGCAAGTGATGATAGTAAAAAAGATAGTGCTATTCCCCAGTATGCGGAAGAAAGAACAAAAGCTATTGCAATAAAGAACAAAGATGTAAAAAAGGAAGATATTGAGAAAGCTGAAAGTACAGCCTTTGCCGATGGAAGAATAGATTTCCTCTTTTTTGATGATACATGGAATGAGTTCACAAATAGATTGAAAAGCTTCGGAATTTGGTTTACTGAAAATGGGCTAAACGAAGACTATAGGGTTGTCGTTGCAAAGGCATATATCAAGCTTTCCACACTGAGGTGGGGACAAAATTATTTCTTCGATGCATCCAGAAACTATTGGAGAAGTGAGATCTTTGCAAAGGCTAACACTGATGATAACAGATGCTTTGTGAGCAGATTATTGTCTGCAACCGATGAAGATGCCCTTAATGAGATTGAAATAGAAGAAACAGACGGGTTCTTTTTGGCGGTAAAATCATCTTTAGTAAAGAATGACTGGTTTATAAAATGGATGTTTCAACAATGGGATAGCGAAAAATATTCTCTGAAATGGCCTAATGGACATCCTTGTTTTCATAAATATCATTGTAACAATGTCATCTATTGGGATGCCGGAGGGTGGTTTTCTGAAGAAGAAAATATTATTGAAAACAAACTTAATACACGTTTCTTTAAGATAATGCATGATAGAGGAGTAAACCTTGATGAGGGGTATTACACATTAATAGATGCCGATGGTATTTCTAACGGTACAGATTCCTCTATATCTCATTTGGTTATTTTGGGAGAATGGTATAGTGGTGTGAACTATACTCGATTCAAATATAAAAATAAAACCTTTTATCTAATTTCAACAGGAAAGATTATTACATTGGATGAATACTATAACAATGAATGGAATAATGTAGGTGAGGAAAGGAGTATCTATTGCATAAATGACAAACAAGAAAGGAAGCTTAAATCCGAGAATGAATTGATTGATATGCTTTCAAATATTCCTGTCAAATAGCGGGTCTGACACGTCCTCACAGGCGATTTCATCCCTCAAGTTCGTGATCATAATGACAACAAGTGAACTGGAGGGATGAACTGCTTTTTCAGTTTTCCTGGGCTATTACAACAGGAGCTTCTCCAATCCAGACGTTTGCGCCTTCATTGAGTCTCTCATTGGTCTCCCTGAGATACTTGCGAAGTCCTTTGAGAACTGATTCTCTTCTCTCCTTGCTTGCCTTCAGCTGAGTATCTGTCATATTCACGCTGATGCGGCTGATCATGGTTGCATACGTCTCTGTATTGAATCCCATCATGAGAGAGAGCATGTCGCCAAGCTTCAGAATCTCTTCATACATATTGCGGACAAGAGGCTCCATCCTCTCTGTTTCAGAGATTGTCTCTTCAATCTTTTCCGAAACAAAAGCAGAAAGCGATACTCCAGCACTATCTGCAAGTTTCTGAAGTTTTTCTTTGAGATGTTCATCAATACGAATTCCGACAACTATCTTCTTCATAGTCTGTCACCTTCTTGATTATTTTCTTTACAGAGGTCAGAAGCCCCTGTGATTTTCTCTGGATCCACTCATTCACATCCTTTCCTTCCTCAATATGGAGAATATGAAAGTTCCACTTTGATGCTTTAAGAATTTCTCCGAGTTCTGATGTTGCCACCATTCCTGCCTCATCGTTATCAAGAACAATGACAACATCAGTGCAGCACGATGGAAGATATAATGGAACTTTTCTCACGTTTGCCACCCCTGAGATGGAGATAGCTGGCAATCCAGCTGTGTAAAGCGACAGACAATCGAAAGCACCTTCTGTGATAGCCACTACTCTTGATTCAGATGTTCCAGATAATCCGAACGGAAGAATCTTTCCAATCTGAAGGACTCTGAATCCATTTCTGACATAGCTTCCTTTTTCAGTCTTCCTGAGAGTATAGGAAACCTCATCACGATATCTGTTCCTGAAGAGCATCCCAGAGACATGAAAGACTTTGCCTGAAGACTGGCTTATCTGTTCAAGCCGGGTTGTATATGCGATATCACTCCGTACTTCTTCTGGAAGCAGACTGTAATCAATGCCCCTGAGCTTCAGATAACTTGCTGTGAGCTCATTATCACGATTGCTGAAGACACTCTCTGCAAGCTCAAGATTCTTCTTTCTCAGGGCTTCTGATTCATCATCTTGATGGAAATTGGCTGAATGCTTTTCTTCAAAAGGTACGATTCTTCCATTCCTCAGTTCTTCAACTCGTCTTATTGCCTCTGAGGGCTCTTCAATACCACAAGAGAGCATGAAGTAATCAAAAGGACTTGAGCTTGAAAGATGATCGCATTGCCAGCTTTTGAAACGTCTTGTTCCCTTTATGATTTCAGTTGAGGTCTTCGCTCCACAGATAGGACAACGTACATAACAGTGTATTCCTCGTGGGTATCTTGCCCGGTCATTATCTCTGGGGAAATCAAGCATGCCGGATGAGTAGAGATAATCAGAGAGAAATGCATTGATAACCTTGAAATCAGTCATCTCCTTCCTCCGTATTACCTGACGTCGTCACACCTCTCCCCATAGGGGAGGAGGGATGTGACGACATTTTCTCTATTGACCTGACAATCTCTCTATCCAGAACTCTGAAGATGCCGTGGTCCTCTTCTGCAATTCCTGCTTTGACAAGCCGAGAGAGGAAATTGCTCCGTCCTCTGTAGAATGTGTTGTAGATTGTATCTGATGAGAATCCGAGAGCCCTCATCGCCTCCTTTGCTTGATTCAAAGAGATTTCTTCCACTCTTGTCTTCTGAAGAATACGAATCAGCAATTCCTTATCCTTTTCGATTCCTTCATAGAAGGATTTCTCTGCTCTTATGAATACAAGGCTTGATGGATAGTTACCGTCAGAATCCATATCCCATGTATCGAGAGTGATAACCTCAGAAGAGAGAAGAAGCTCTTCAGGAAGCTTGCCGTTCTTCTGTTTATTCACTTTCAGAGAGATGATATTGTCTCTGACAATTGACGCGATGATTGATATGTCCATCGCACCGAAGAATGCACTGCTACCTCTTGCTTCACCTTTATAATCCCTGTTCTTTCCTGTGTGGTGGATAATCAGGACAAATGCATCAAACTCCTTACTGAGCTTCTTGCAGGAGAAGTTGAAGAGACGTGCACTTGTAGCATCATTCTCATTTCCTGAGAAATAGCAGTTGAGTGTATCTATGACAATGAATGACGGATCTAAATTAACCTTCGCTTTTATAGCCCTGATGAGAGCTTCAGTATTGAGTGTATTATCGAGATTGAACTCGTCCTCAATAACATAAAAGTTGCCAGTATCTTCAGTTTCGTTGTTCTTTGCTTTTGTCCAAGCTCCGATTCTCTGGGCATTGCCGTCTGCACCTTCTCCGCATAGATACACGACAGAGCGTCTCTCATCATCAATCCTGCTTCCAAACCATTTTGCCTGGCCTGTTGAGATGGAGAGCATCAAATCGAGAGCTATGAAAGTCTTGCCGGTAGCAGAATCGCCATAGAGCATTCCGATACCACGTTCCGGAATCCAGTTTTTTATGAGCCATTTCTGAGATTGTTTCTTCTTGAAATACTCGTTACCATGTATGAGATGGATATCAATGGTTTTTCCTTGCATTCTGTGCCGGGAAAAGCTGAAAGGTCAGGGAGAATCTGCTGGACTTGGACGGTTAGCTCTTCTCCCTGCCGGCATCTTAAAACCTTTTCTCTGGATTATTCAGCTCTTCCCTTTACCTCCTTCACATCATCATCTTTATCGACTCGTCAGCTGTGACGCTCTGTGAACGCAGCCACTTGTCAATCTCGCTTTTCTCGAAACGGAGCAGACTCCCTATCTTCTGGGATGGTATCGTGTGGTTCGCTGCTCTCTGATATATGGCCCTCTTAGACAGCCCGATATATGCAGAAAGCTCATCGATGGTCATGAAAACTCTATGAGGCGTATGGCCTGCACTCTGATTGGATGGGGTGTTTATTACCGTCATCATGTGTCCTCCTATGCGTTTGATATGGAAACCATAGGATAGAAAAGCAAAATTAGCAGTCTGATTTCGGTATGAATATAGTAAAAACGGTCAAATCGCCTTATCTGGAGCAGGAAGATTGTAAAATAACCAGTTGATATCCTGGTATATGCTGTACATCTTGCTCAGAGTTGCGGGCGTGAATTTCTCAAGCTTCTCATTCTTGACTATTGAATCGAAGAGAATCTCCTTTTTAGGGAACATAATCTTCTTCTCTGCAATCTCATATGAATAAGATGAGAGCGCATTGAAAAGATCCGTAAGGCTTCCTCTCCCTACGGCAATCAGATACTTGCTGGTATTTTCAATTCTAGTAATCACTCCGTTGCTTTCAAGGAACATGAGAAGAGATGAAGATGCTTCCCTGTTGCTGTTTTCTGCCTCTTCGATATTCTTATCAATGAGGGTAAGAAGCATCACAAGCCTGGGATTATGAATTGTCACAGAATCAGAAGGTGTCAGCGTCTTCTTATGAAACCATCTGTAGATGTATGGGAGGATATTCGGAGCGATGGCAAACATGAAAGCAATCCTCCTGGCCTTCCTTGGTGCAATTGCTTTCTTCTTTCCTCTCAGGATCCATAAGAGCATGGAATAGGAAAAGAGCTCAGTTTCAAAGCTCATGTTGCTCCTGCTGTGGATCTTCCTATAGAAAGACGAGAAGAAAATAAGAGACTCTTCATTAAGACCAGAAGATATTCTCTCAAGAGTATCATGCCTGATTTCAATGAATTCATCGGTCTCAGGCATGGAGATCTTCATCTGCGAATCTGACTGGATCTTCCCATATTCTCTGAACCCGTTTTCAGCAATTACGGACTCTTTCAGAATAGAATAGCAGAGACCTGTATAGCGATGATAAACAGAGCTCTGCTGCACCATTGAGGATATCATCTGCTCATAGATATCAGGGATGATGTTATCAAGGTATCTCCTGAGCTTTTCAAGGTTACTAAGTTTTATGTCAAGTGAGTCCATTGATATATAATATCGCCTATTATCATCAGTTGTTCAACATAAATATTTCATTGCTATGTTGCAACTTACGGAATTGATATTACATTTAAACGCAATTAAACACGAGGTGTTTCAAACAAGGAAGAATTCAGGGAATCAGCCTATAAAATAAACAAAATCTGAACATAATGGAATCATATGCTTCATTGACTATTTAAGCACTTGGGCTGTATTATGTTTATAGAAAGAGTCGCCAGCAAGACGGCGACCTCAGACTTTGAGAATAGACTCCTCGCTATCGGTTGGCATTATGACGGCGAGGATTCTTTATATCCCTGATCAGGCCGAGAACCTCTTTCAAGATCCGCAGGAGCACCAGAGCAAGCTCTAATACTGCTTTCATCATATCCTTCACCTCCTTCCCTGCAGTGGTTTAGGAAGATTGCTCTCCCTCTACAGGATCAGAGGCCACCGTCTGCTATCTGCTGACGACTATCGAATCCTACCAAATAGACATGACAGACTTCAAGATGATTTCGGGAAGACAATGATGTTGCTCGAAATCTTGCCAATCTGAAGAAGCCTTTCCCTAACTTCATGCGTATAGTTGTCGCTCATTCTTTCGCTCTGATGACCTACGATGAGACGTAGATTGCTGTCATCAATCTGACCACGGAGCATCGAATTGAAGAAATGCCTGAGAGAATGAAAGTCTATGTTCCTTTCCTTTCTCTTCTCCTCAGTGATACCGACAGATGCAAGAGCTGCATAGTAATACTTGAGAAGATAGCTTGCAGCCATAGGAGCTTCAGCAGAGGATTCAGACCAGAACACAAGACCATTACCATAGGGATTCGAATCTGCCATCCTTATGAGCTCTTCTGCGAGTGCCTTTGATACAGGAACATGCCTGACTCTCTTTCCCTTCGTAGACTTAAAACCATCCAGCTTGGCATAGCTTTCGCCGACGGTGATTATCGCCTGGTCTTCATACTCAAGATTATTCTCAACGAACTCGACTGTTTCTTTTCTCAGGGCACGCACTTCTCCTTGTCTCATACCAGCTGTGGCGGCAAGCGCAACAGCGAGATATATCTTCATGCTGATCCGTCCTGCAAATCCCTCTTTTCTCAGATACTCAAGGACTGCTTCGACTTCTCTCTTTGTAGGAATACCTCTGTCCTTCTGGTTTCTCTGAAGCATGCTGATGTTCTGCATCGGATTTACCTTTATCATTCCTCGTGAGAATGCTTCATTGATGGGCTTCTGAACAGAGAGGATGACTTTGTTTATTGTAGCTTCGGAAATCTTGCCTTCATCGATGAGCGATACAATAACAGCTTCGATATCGCTCTGGGTAATCTCTGAAAGCTTCAAGGATGGATTGATTCTTGGCATAAAATTCCGTTTGAAGGTTCCAAGCATATTGAGGCAGTGATCGCGACCGATACTGTTCTTCCTGGTCTTGTTCTTCAACTTGACATATGATGAATTATCGAAGTCCCAGAAGTTAAGGACATACTCAATGAAGTTAGGAGATTTCTTATCCTTCTTCGTAAGTCCTTCCTCGTAAGCTCTGACAGCAATAGCGGCAGCTGCACTTCTTGTTCCAATCCTTCTGATACTGTCATCACCGAGTTTTGCCCTGAGAGTCTCTATGCTTATTCCGGCATCATAGCTCTTCTTCTCAGGATTCCAGAAACGGACGTAATAATATACGCCTCCGGAAAGATGACGCTTATAAAGCGAAAATCTAACCATATTCTTCCTCCTCAGGAGGCAAGAAGAGCAGAAAATCTACAGAATTTTTGGTTTCAACATGCTACAAATTATGCTACACGGAGGTTACACACCATTGCAAGCACAAAAAGAAAAGGCATCTAATTACTTATACAGTAAGAAGATGCCTTAGTGGGCGGTATAGGGTTTGAACCTATGACTTCCACCACGTCAAGGTGGCACTCTCCCGCTGAGTTAACCGCCCTCAGTTTTTGTTTGCTTTGCAACATTAGCAGATTAATTTTCTCTTTGCAATAGGTTTTGAGAAGATTCTTGCTTTTTATGTTGCATTGAGCCTCTGTTCAGAGGCTCAAACCTCTTTTACTTGTTTAACAGTTTAGGATTCTTACAGATTAGGTTGCTGCTATTATGCCCGGAAATTGTGTCCGCAGTATAGATTTTCTTTGTTCCGACAAACCATCCCTTACACTTCCAGACATGGCCTTTACCCTTCATCTTCTTGATAATAGCCATCCACCAGTCATAGACAATGAAAACAATTGCACCGATAACCCATTTGAATGGAATCAGAAGCAGGAACCAGAATCCAAACATAAGGAACCACAGACATCCATGTTTGCTTCTTTCATTTGACTTTACCTGAACTTTATTTGCACCTAATCAATCAGATTTTAATTCACAGCAGCAGAGATTATTTCGATTAGCCTGATACCAGAGAATTCAGATTCCGGAAGAATTCAATCTTCTCATCATCAGGCTCAAAGTCAAGCAGAGAAAAAAGCTCTTCTTTTCTGATGCCTGCTTCTTCAAGAGATGGCAGCAGAATGGCAAGATCCCTATATCTGTCAGCAGTTCCAGCTTTCTGCATTCCGGTCAGCAATAAAAGTCCGTTTCCATTTACAATGATATTGTCAAGTGTGAGTTTTCCGTGGGAGAACACCCGGTCTTCACTCAAATCTGTCTTCTCAAGTTTCTGCAGGATGTTCCACTTTGCGTATGAAAGCGTTCTGCCTTTCACCTTGCTGATTGTCGCTTCTGTGTCTTCACAGCATGGACAGCCGGAAACATCCATGGCCCAGAATGCCTTGAGAAGGGCAGCGCAGGTTTTCAGAATTCTGTTCTCCGTACAATCTTTCAGACTTCTTCCTTTCTTTTTTGACAGAATGAGATAAGTTTCATCTTCATAAAGGATTTCAGGAACAGGGAGTCTTCCGTTTATCCATCTGATGATGTCAGCCTCATTGCCATAGTCCTTATGAAGTGAGCAACAGCTGAAATCTCGGTCATAGGATAGAAGGTCCGGGCGCAGACGTATTGTGTCCTTCAATGCTTCCGTCTCATTGAAGCATGCGATTCTCTTCCTGTCCCCGCTCATGAGAACTTCAGGAACAGACTTGCCTTCAAATACAGCGGGGTGCGTATACTGAGGATATTCAAGTATCCCGTCTTCAAAGCTTTCCTCTTTCGCCGATGATCCCCGCAGTGCGCCCTCAAGCAGGCGGGTAACCGCTTCTGCGACAATCATTGCGGCACTTTCTCCTCCGGTCAGGATGTAGTCCCCGATTGAGATTTCATCATCGATATGACTTCTGAATCTCTCATCCACACCTTCATAATGACCTGCAACCAGAATGATATGATCCTCACCGGCAAAGTAATGGGCAATTGCCTGTGTGAATTTTCTTCCCTTGGGGCCGAGGAGGATTGTTCTTGAGCTGTCAGCCTTCACCTCATCAAGTGCTTTTGTGAGTGTGTCTGCCCTGAGGAGCAGTCCGGCTCCTCCTCCGTAGGGGGAGTCATCCACTGCCCGGAAACAGCCGGCAGCATACTCTCTGATATCAACAACATCGAAACTTACGATGCCTTTATTCACTGCCCTGGCGATTACAGGGCAGGAAAGAAAGCTTGAGAAAGAGTCGGGGAATATGGTGAGAAAGGTTATTTTCATATATCTATTTTTCTATTTTATCCGGCAGATTTTCTTCTTATCCGAGAATGTTGTTTCCTGTCAGTTCCTCTATGAAAGATACCGCAATGTCTTTTGAGATAACAGCTGCCTTCTCACAGTTTTCCTCGAAAGTCTCCACACCGCTGTGCTGTGCGGTATCTGTGATGGTTCTTATTGAGATGAAGGGGAGACTGTTGACATGGCAGACATGGGCGATTGCAGCACTTTCCATGTCGACAGCCAGAGGAGAGAAGGCTTTCAATATCCTGTCTCTGCCTTCATCTGTGATGAATGATTCTCCTGTGACAATTCTTCCCCAGAATATTTTTCCGTCAGTCTTTGTTTTGCCGGCCGCACTTTTTGAAAGCTCAACAAGTTTTTCCTCTGTTTTGAAAAAAGGTGTTTCCAGCCATGGATGGTAATCTGTAAGATTGTCCGGCCTGACATCATGGTAACAGACTTCGCTTGAGATGACGGTATCGAATATTTTCACATCCGGATTCATACCGCCTGCGGTTCCTGCATTGATGATCATTTCAACATTGAACCTGTCGATCATGAGCTGTGCGGCGACTGCGGCATTTACCTTGCAAACACCGGAGTATACTGCAACAACATCAGCATTTCTGATTGTTCCCTCCTGAAAGTCCAGCATTGCATGCCGTGTAATATTTCGGTTCTGAATTACCGGAATGAAAGGAGCCAGTTCGCACTCATCTGCACATATTATTCCGATTTTCATTAATCATGCCTCCTGTGATCTTTTCATCCGCAGAATGGGATACGGATTTCCCTGTTCATCAAGTTCATCCCTTTTATAAACACGGAAACCCATATGTTCATAGAAACCTTTCGCAAGAGGATTCTGTTCGTTCACAGCCAGTTCATTGACCGAATAGTGTTCCATTCCGTATTCCAGAAGCTTCCTGCCGATGCCTTTCCCTCTGTTCTGTGCATTTACAAACAGCATTTCAACCTTCTGCCCTGAAAGTCCCATGAAACCGGAAGAATTTCCGCTTTCATCTTCGCTTACGATCAGAACCGGCACTTCCTTCAAAGCCCGGGGGACATACTTCTTTATGTCTTCTATCTCTCCGTCTGAGAGGAAAAGGTGAGTGGCTCTGACTGAGCTTTCCCATATGCTGACAAGCTTTTCCAGCAAGTCAATGTTTCTTTCTGATACTTCAATTATTTTCATAAGTCCGATCCTGTACGATCGTATCAGAAAAACTGTCTGAAAATCCACATCAGCTGAATCTGCAGCATCAGCAATATTGCAGGGAACAGATCTGTCTGTCCGTGCATCTCATGATATGCTTTTCCTCATGATGATCATGTCAACAAGCTGCATGCCGCACTCAAAGATAGGGTGATCATAATTCTCAACAAAGAAGTTTTTTATTATATGATAGCGCTTGAAGCCGCATTTCTCATAGAACGGAATTGTAAGAGGACTGTCTCCTGTTCCCGCCTGAAGGATGGAGAAAGAACCACGGTAAGCAGAGGAAAGATAATCAATCATGGCCCTGCCGTAACCCTTGCGCGAATATCGGGGAAGCACGGCGATGTTCTTTATTTCCAGAATGCCGCCGCCTTCATCTGTAACCACGCATTCTCCTGTCACGATGCCTTCATCTTCCAGGATGTACATTTCCCCTCTGTCAAGATAACGGTCAATCATGTCCCGGCTTTCATCTGCAAGGAGAAGCAGACCGGTGAAATCTGTCTTTTCCCCTTCATATTTCATGATTCTCATTTTTCATTCTTCCACATTCTCTTCCAATGATGGGCTTTGAAAGTATTTTTTACAATTGCCTGCTATTTCATTGACTTGTCTGTTCCCGTTTTTTAATATATGACATATCAATAATTGATAAGTCAATGGAGATGGTAATGGCTCTGACACTCAATCAGCTTCTGTTCCGCACATTTCATGAAAAAGACAATATGCTCCAGAGTGTGCGGGATGAACTCGGACTCGGAAGAGGCCAGCCGAGGCTTCTGACATACCTGCTTTCTCATGGCAGCAGCAGCCAGAATGACATCGCATCGTATTTCGGCATAGATCCCGCCGCTGTTTCCAGAATGACGGAAATACTCAGAAAGAACGGATTCCTGACACGCAGGGCAGCAGAGGATTGCCGCCGTTCGAATGTACTTGAGCTGACAGAAAAGGGAAAGGATGCGGCACAGCACTGGAATGAATCCTGTGAAATGGTGGAAAGAAAGATGCTGAGAGGTTTCACAAGTGAGGAGACAGAGACGCTCAAGTCAATGCTGCAGCGTCTTCTTGACAATGCCGTCCGGCAGGAGGAAGTGTGAAAAGTCTGGGAAAACTGTTTTCCCTCCTGGGGAAATATAAAAAGGATGTTCTCATCGCATGCATCCTCGTCGTGATTGAAACAAGTTTTGAACTTATCATCCCGTCAATGATGGCTGACCTCATCGATAACGGAGTGTCGGCAGGTGATGTGCATTATATGCTGGTCAAGGGAGGTCAGATGGCAGTGTGCGCGCTTCTGGCTCTTGCAACCGGTCTTGCATATGCACGTTTTGCCGCCAGAGCCGCATACGGGTGGGGCTCTGAAATAAGAGAAAAGGAATATGAGAAACTGCAGCTTTATGCGTTTTCAAATATAGACAAGTTCGAGACAGGTTCCCTTGTGACCCGCATGACCAGTGATATCACGGTGATGCAGAACACGATAAACAACGGGCTGAGGCCGCTGATGCGATCTCCTGTGATGCTGCTGCTCGGCATAATCTTCTCATTCTCCATGAATGCAGAGCTTGCCTTTGTCTTCATTATCCTGACGCCTCTTCTCGGTATCGGACTTTTCCTGATTGTACGGCATGTGGCTCCTATGTATTCAGTTCTCCAGACGACTGTCGATTCTCTGAATTCAGTGGTTGAGGAAAACCTGCGGGCGGTAAGGGTGGTCAAGGCCTTTGTGAGGGATGAATTTGAGGAGTACAAGTTCGACGGAGTGAACACAAAGCTTGAGAACACGGCAATAAGAACCAACCGCACTGCCGTGCTGAACCTTCCGTTCTTCCAGCTTATCATGTATATCTGCGTGCTTGCCCTTATGTTCTTCGGCGGCTCCATGGTGCTTGAAGGCACTTTGCAGGTCGGTCAGCTTACAGGCTTCCTCAGCTATGTGATGCAGGTTCTGAACTCGATGATGATGCTTTCAAACGTCTTTCTTCTCCTGACCCGTTCCCTGGCTTCTGCCGGAAGAATCTGTGATGTGCTTGATGAGAAGGTAGTCATGAAGGAGAGTGAGAATCCGCTGAAGGAGGTTCCTTCTTCTTCCGTTGAATTCAGGAATGTATCCTTCAGCTACAGCAGCAAGGCCAGAGAGAAGACACTTGAAGACATCTCGCTTTCAATTGCACCCGGTTCCGTAGTCGGGATTCTTGGCGGAACGGGCAGCGGAAAATCTTCTCTGGTGCAGCTTATAGACAGACTTTACGACGTTGATTCCGGTCAGGTTCTTGTAGGAGGGAATGACGTCAGGGACTACAGCCTCAGCACCCTCAGGGATGCTGTGGGCATGGTGCTTCAGAAAAACCTGCTTTTCAGCGGAACGATAAGGGACAACCTCCGCTGGGGTGACAGCAGTGCAGATGACGAGGAGATGATGGAAGCCTGCGACAAGGCCGGCGCGGGAGAGTTCATACGCAGGATGCCGAAGGGCCTGGACACCGATCTCGGGCAGGGCGGCGTCAATGTGTCGGGAGGACAGAAGCAGAGACTGTGCATAGCACGTGCGCTTCTGAAAAAGCCGAAGATCCTCATTTTCGATGATTCCACCAGCGCGGTGGACAGTGCCACGGAAAAGCTGATCAGGGACAACCTGAGAAAACTTGAAGGCGTTACGAAAATATTCATTGCGCAGCGCATTTCAACAGTTATCGAGGCTGACTGCATATTCATTCTTGACGGCGGTCATCTTGCCGCTTCCGGCACCCATGACGAGCTTATGAAGACGAGCGGAATATACAGGGAAATCTATGACTCGCAGATGAAAGGAGGTGTACTCTGATGCCCAGAATGGTAAGTGCCAGAAAACCTGAGAATCTTGTCTATACGGTGAAACGCCTTCTTTCCTACATGGGGCGTCATAGGATTTCCCTGCTGCTGGTTGCCCTCCTTGTTGTCATAAGCGTCACCTGCAACCTTCTCGGGACCTACATGATATCCCCTGTGATAGACTCTCTCGTTTCAGGGGGAGGAATGGCGGAACTGGTTGAAGGTGTCGCCATCACTGCCGTTATCTATGCCGCAGGAGTGCTGGCCTCTCTCGGCTACAGCCAGATAATGGCCGCGTCCAGCCAGCAGATAGTCTATGACATAAGAAAGGATCTGTTTTCACATATGCAGACGCTTCCCATACGCTTCTTCGATATGAATCAGCATGGTGATGTCATGAGCTATTACACCAATGATGTCGATACGATATCTGATGCGCTTAACAACAGTTTCACTGCCGTGATCAAGAACGGTATCCAGATAATAGGCACAATGACGATGCTCATAATCCTCAACTGGAGGCTTTCCCTCATAGTGGCATTCTCCTATGCACTGATGTTCTTCTATGTCCGCTTTTCCGCATCCCACAGCAAGAAATACTACAAGAAGCACCAGGCAAGCCTCGGTTCCCTTGACGGATACATTCAGGAAATGACAGCAGGTCAGAAGGTCATAAAGGTATTCAATCATGAGGAAGAGAATCAGAAAGGCTTCAGGGAGAAGAACGGGGAGCTGAGGGAAATGGGTACATCCGCACAGTCCTATGCTTCCACCATGATACCGGCTGTTGTGAGCATTTCATTCCTGACATACACCATAGTCTCTCTTGCCGGAGGCTTCATGGTCCTTTTCTCGCTGACAAGCTTCGGTGCCCTTGCAAGCTATCTGGTATTCGTGCGTCAGGCAACGGCCCCGATCAACCAGTTCACGCAGCAGAGCAACTTTCTTCTCTCCTCCCTTGCCGGAGCGGAAAGGATATTTGCCCTTATCGACAAGGAAAGCGAGAATGATGAGGGAAATGTCACACTGGAGAAGACTGAGAACGGCAGCTGGAACTGGAATGACGGAGGAAACAGGATTCCGCTCAGGGGCGATGTGAGATTCAATGATGTCACATTCTCATATGTCAAGGGACACCCTGTGCTTACCGATGTCAGCCTTTATGCCAAACCAGGACAGAAGATTGCCTTTGTCGGCTCGACAGGAGCCGGAAAGACAACCATAACGAATCTCATAAACCGCTTCTATGATGTGGATGAAGGACAAATCCTTTTTGACGGAATTGACGTGAGGAGGATAAGGAAGGCCGACCTGCGCCATTCCCTTGCAATGGTGCTTCAGGATACGCATCTTTTCACGGGAACCATAAGGGAGAACATAAGATACGGGCGTCTGGAGGCAAGTGATGAGGAAGTGGAGAAGGCTGCTGTGACTGCAAATGCGGATTCATTCATACGCCGTCTTCCGGAAGGCTATGACACAATGGTTGTGAGCGATGGTGCGAATCTCTCAAGCGGACAGCGTCAGCTGATCGCCATTGCCCGTGCCGCGGTCGCAGATCCTCCGGTTCTCATCCTTGATGAGGCGACAAGCAATATCGATACGAGAACCGAAGACCTGATAGAGAAGGGTATGGACCGCCTTATGGAAGGACGTACCGTGTTCGTAATCGCACATCGTCTTTCCACTGTCAGGAATGCCGATGCCATTCTCGTTCTTGAAGGCGGCCGTATAATAGAGCGTGGCAGCCATGACGACCTCATAGCGCAGAGAGGGCGTTATTATGATCTGTATACAGGTCTGTTCGAGCTTAGCTGAGAAGGTCCTTCCTCCCTGTTTCCGCTTGATGATTTTTCCCTCAGCTGGTAATCTGAGTGCCAGCTGAAAACACTCATCGCTTCAGCAGGAATTACAATGTCAGCACATAAAAACAGAAAAAAGGAATATTTTGACGGAGTGAGGGCCGCGCTTCCCGTCATTCTCGGTTTCGTGCCTGTCGGTATCGCATATGCCGTCATGGCACATGATGCGGGTTTTTCGGCACTTGAGACAGTCTTGATGTCCCTGCTCGTATTTGCCGGGGCAAGCCAGATGATGGCGGTTGGAATGTATGCGCAGGGTGCGGGACTTGTTGCCATAATAACCGCGGCATTCATCATAAATCTGCGCCATGTGATCATGAGCACCTGTGTGTTCAACCGCATGGGCAACACACCTCTTGCACTGAGGATCATTTCTTCTGCAGGTGTCACGGATGAGACCTTTGCCATTTTCACGACATCTGATGAAAAGCGGTGCACACCGGCTTTCTTTCTCGGTCTTGTTTCCGTCGCCTACCTTTCATGGGCAATAGGCTCCCTTATCGGAGCGCTGGCATCAGAAGCGCTTCCTCCACTTGTCTCTGCCAGTCTCGGCATTGCCATGTATGCAATGTTCATAGGCCTTCTTGTTCCGAATCTCAGGGGAAATGGGAGACTTGCCATTCTTGTCGTGATAACAGCCTGTGTGAACACCGCACTGTCACAGGTGATGTCATCAAGCTGGGCTCTTATCGTTTCCACCCTTGTATGTGCATTTGCAGGAGTGTTCTTTGTTGATCTCGGGGAGGATGCCGCATGAGAAGTGAAATCCTTGTTCTCATCACAGGTATGGCTCTGGTCACATTCATTCCCCGTCTGCTGCCATCCCTTTTCATAGAAAAGATGAAATTCCCTGCCAGGTTTGAGAAATTCCTCCGTCTGATTCCATACACAGCCATGGCAGCGCTTGTCTTTCCTTCCGTCTTTGCTGTTGACAGCGGGAATATATGGATTGGAATAGCAGGGGGAGCGGTTGCAGCACTTCTTGCATGGAAGAGACTGCCGGTCATGGTCTCTGTCATTGCTGCGATTGCAGTCGACATGCTCATCTATGTTCTGTGAAAATGCAGGCATCCGGACATTCACAGATCTATTTACATGGTGACATTTCATGAATACTGAACTTTTGACATCTGATGTGAGAAAACTGTATTTCAAGTACCTGCTGCCCTCCCTCGGCGGGGTGCTTGCCACGTCCATCTACAGTACTGTGGACACTATTGCAGTCGGACAGGCATGCGGGCCGGATGGCGCTGCGGCGATAGCCGTGATCAATCCGCTTTTCGCGATATTCAACTTTATAGGGCTTCTTTTCGGCATAGGCGCATCCGTTGAGATGAGCCGTGCAAAAGGGGAAGGAAACAGGGAGAAAGCGGACAGGATCTTCTCTGTTTCCCTCATTCTGCTTGCGGTGGCAGGCATTGTCTCATGGACTCTCATAAGCCTGTTTCTTGAGGAGCTTCTGTATTTCTGCGGTGCTGATGACGTGCTTCTGCCTTATGCCATGGACTATTCCTTCTGGATAGTGCTTTCCTATCCTCTTTTCCTTTTCAACGTGTTCATGGCACCGGTAATCCGATATGATGAAAAGCCTGATACAATAATGAAGGCGACGCTTGCCGGCGGTCTTTTCAATGTCTTCGGCGATTATTTCTTTGTCTTCCCGCTTTCAATGGGAATGGCGGGAGCAGGGCTTGCGACAGCCATGGGAGCCCTGATTCAGACTCTCGTGCTTTCATTCCACTTCATAAGGAAACAGTCCGCACTTTCCCTGCGCAGGGAAAGAAAATTCATGTCACGCAGCCTGAGGATAATCTCATCAGGATTCGGTGCCAGCATACTCGATGTCGCAATCGGCGCACTAACGGTCATAGCAAACAGGCAGACTATGAAGTACGGCGGGAGCGATGAGCTGGCCGTTCTTGGCATCGTCATGACAATTTCCTTCATCCTCCAGCATCTGTTTGCGGGAATAGGACAGGCGGTGCAGCCAATAGCCAGCACGAATTACGGTGCAGGAAAGACGGACAGGGTATGGCAGTCGTACAGGTATCTCATATGGACAGCTTTCATTTTCGGCCTTGTTTCCACTGCAGCCTGTGAGCTTTTCCCGCTTCCGCTCATCAATCTCTTTGTCGATGCAAGTGAGAACGTCCTTGAAATCGGGCCTCATATCGTGAGAGTGTATTCTGCGTCTCTTTTCTTCATGTCGCTCAACATCAACATAGTGTTCTTCCTGCAGTCCATACTCATACCGGTTCCATCCCTTATCATATCGCTTGCGAGGGGACTTGTTCTGAGCGGAATACTGCTGATCATCCTGCCTCTTTTCACCGGCTTTGACGGAATCCTTTATGCACTTGTCCTGGCTGAGGTACTTTGCACGCTTTTCGCACTGCCTTACATGATGTATATCCGTCATAAGGCAGTACGCAGCACAGTTTCCGCTAGAATATGATTTTCTCGGGCATGGCAAGCTGGGTTCTCACATAATCCTCATAAGTCTCATCACGCCTTATCCTGTAAATCTCACCGTTTTCGATAAGATACTCGGCATGACGCATTTTCGCATTGTAGTTGAAACCCATCGCATGGCCGTGAGCCCCGGTGTCATGGATCACGAGGATATCTCCTTTTACTATTTCGGGAAGTGAGCGGTCCACAGCGAACTTGTCATTGTTCTCACACAGCGAACCGGTGACATCATAGACATGATCTGCTTTTTCATTTTCCTTTCCCGCAACGGTTATATGATGATAGGCACCGTACAGGGCAGGGCGCATGAGATCCGCCATTGTGGAATCAAGGCCGACATAATCCTTGTACTTATGTGCGACATGCCGCACCGTGCTTACAAGCCATCCGTAAGGACCGGTGATGCACCTTCCGCATTCAAATGAGATGCGAAGATTCCTGCCTGTCTTTCCTATGAGGTCTTCATACACCTGTCTTATACGCTGTGACAGGGAACTGAATGAAATCGCCTCATCCTCCGGTCTGTAGGGAATCCCGATTCCGCCTCCCAGGTCAACCTGCTCGATGATTATGCCGGTTTGCTCATATATCTCCCCCACAAGGGAGAAAAGCATGCGGGCTGTCTCGACAATATAGTCCTCATTAAGCTCGTTGGATGCGACCATGGTATGGAGGTAGAAATGCCTGACACCTTCTTTCCGTGCCCTTTCATAGCATGGAATTAGCTGTTCATGCGTCACTCCGTATTTTGCCTCCACAGGGTTTCCTATGATTGCGTTTCCTGTTCTCTCCCTGCCCGGATTGAAGCGGAAAGAGATGGTTTCGGGAAGTCTGCCGCATACTCTTATGACATCATCAATGTGGGTGATGTCATCAAGGTTGATTATCGCACCCATCCTGAAGGCTTCAAGAAATTCCTCATCCGCCGTGTCGTTGGATGAAAACATTATCCTGTCGGGAGAAAAACCTGCCTCCGAAGCAAGCTTCAGCTCGGGAAGTGACGAACAGTCCGCACCGAAGCCTTCTGCCGCGATCAGGCGCAGTATGCTGATATTCGGAAGTGCCTTCACTGCAAAATAGTTTATGAACCCGTCAGCCCAGGAGAAGGCCTCAGCCATGCTCCTGATGTTTGCCTTTATCGCATCGCCGTCGTAAATGTGAAACGGCGTGCCGGCTGTCTTTGCGAAGCGGATCAGCTCACTGCTGTCCAGCGGAAGTCTTTTTTCGCTCATCAGAGATTCTCCTTAAGTGAGGCTGTGGCCTCTTCCACATCTTCCCTGTGTCCGTATGCCGAAATGCGCACAAAGCCTTCACCGGCAGGACCGAAACCGGAACCAGGCGTCACTGCGACATGTGCCTTCTCAAGCAGGAGGGAGAAGAAATCCCAGCTGGAGAGACCCTCTGGACACTTTGTCCATACGTACGGACTGTCCACACCGCCGAAGCAGGTAAGGCCGATGGACTCAACAGCTTCCTTTATGATTGCGGCGTTTTCCTTGTAGTATGAGACAAGCTGCATGCACTCCTTCCGCCCCTGTTCTGTCAATGCTGCGATGCCTCCTGCCTGCGCTATGTTGCAGGCCCCGTTGAAGAAGGTCGTCTGCCTTCTGTTCCAGAACCGGTGGAGAAGGCTACTGTCCTCATCCTGCGTGATCAGGGTGTGCGGTACGATTGTCCAGCCGAGCCTGACACCGGTGAAGCCCGCATTTTTTGAGAATGAGTTTATTTCAATTGCACAGTCCTCAGATCCTTCGACCTCGTAGATTGAGCGGGGAATTCCTCTGCTCTGGATATAATCGCAGTATGCGGCGTCAAAGATGATTATTGCCTTTTCCCTGTGTGCATAATCGACGAAAGCCCTGAGCTGGTCTTGGGTTGCAACTGCTCCTGTCGGGTTGTTGGGAAAACACAGATATATGATATCTGCATGGGATTCAGGCGGAGAGGCGACGAAACCGTTTGATTCATCCGACTTCATGTAGATTATTCCGCCGTAACCTTCAGATTCCCTGTCGTACAGACCTGTGTGACCTCCCGCGACGTTGGAATCCACATAGACGGGATAGGCCGGATCCTGCACGGCTATTACGCTTGAGGAGCTGAAAATTGACTGTATGTTAGCCGCATCGCTTTTTGCACCGTCAGAGATGAAGAATGCATCGGCGGGAAGATCTACGCCGTATTCATTCATGTAGTGGTTTCTCAGTGCTTCTCTGAGGCAGATGTCCCCCTGTTCATCCCCGTAGCCTGTGTATGTGTCTCGGTTTGAAAGAGCATCTATCTTGTCCTTCATCGCCTTGGCGACTGAAGGAGGAATCGCCTCGGTTGTGTTGCCGATACTGAGGCGTAGTACTTTCTCACCGGGATTTCTCTCACTCCATCCGCTGATGCGCCTTGCGACTTCCGGGAAAAGATAGCCAGCCTGAAGATGTGCGAAATTCTCGTTTGCGTGTGCCATCAGATACGTCCCTCCTTTATGTCGGCAGACATTTCATCTATTCTCTCATAGAGCTTCTGCCTGTGTTCTTCATTTTCAAGTGTGCACAGCGGCAGTCTGAATGACTCGGTGCACCATCCGGCTTTTGCCATAGCCGTCTTGATCGGAATCGGATTGGTCTCTATGAAGCACAGGGAGAAGAACGGTGCGAACCATTTTCCGAGCAGTTCGGCCTCATCCCAGTTGTTGTCAAGTGCGGCATGTATCATTCTCGCCATTTCATGGGGAAAGAGATTCGATGCGACGCTTATGACACCGTCTCCGCCGATCTTTATGAGGTCAAGGGCAAGATTGTCGTCCCCGCTGAGAACCATGAAATCATCACCGGTGGCGCCGATCACTTCTTCCATCTGCTTGATAGAGCCTGAAGCCTCCTTAACTGCCGTGATGTTCGGACAGTCCTCTGCAAGTCTCTTCAGCGTTTCCGTTTCGAGATTCACGCCTGTGCGGCCCTTGATGTTGTAGAGTATGCAGGGAATCTTCACACAGTCGGCTATTGCCTTGAAGTGGAGATACATGCCTTTCTGGGTCGGCTTGTTGTAATAAGGATTTACCAGGAGAAGCGCATCCGCTCCCGCATCTTCGGCATGCTGTGAGAGCCTTATCGCCTCAGTGGTGGAGTTGGAACCGGTTCCCGCGATCACCGGAACGCGTCCTGCCGCATACTTTATCGTCTGTGCGATCACCCGGTCATGTTCTTCATGGGAGAGAGTGGGGCTTTCTCCTGTTGTACCGCAGGGGACAAGACCGTCGATACCTGCCTCGATCTGGCGGTTCACTATCTGTTCAAGAGCCCTGTAGTCGACAACACCGAGATCCGTGAAAGGTGTTATGAGGGCAGTGTAGACTCCTTTGTATTCATGCATCTGCATTACCTCCTGTAAGGGATGTTGCGAAATCATCCATTGAATATAGTCCTTTGTCCTGTTTCATCAGCCAGAGTGCCGCCTGCAGTGCACCTGAGGCGAAGCCTTCGCGGTTTCTTGCGCTGTGCTGTATCGTTATTGTGTCTGCAGGTCCGTCGATCGTCAGCGTATGCACACCGGGAACGCGTCCGACACGCATTGATGTGATCTGAAGCTGGTTATCACGTATTTTTCCATCGCTGTTTCCTGTAAGTATTTCATTTTTCCTCTCAAGACATGAGAGAACTTTCTCAGCGGCCATCAAAGCTGTTCCTGACGGGCTGTCCGCCTTTTCACTGTGGTGTATTTCACTTATTGCCACGTCATAGGATGGAATATTGCTGATCAGCCGTGAAGCTTCCTGCACCAGCATGAGAAAGATTGTGATACCGAGCGAGAAGTTGCCTGAATAAAGTATTCTGGCATCAGTGCCGCTGATGAGCTGTTTCACTTCATCAAGATGTTCAAGCCATCCGGTTGTACCGATCACCGCTGTTGCGGAGCAGTCAGCATATACTCTGATATTCTCCATCACCGCCTGACTGCTTGAGAAGTCGATGACCGCATCGGCATCCCTGATGCTGTCTGCTGTGACTCTTTCAGCTGTTACTTCCGCATTCCCCGCTGCGGGGTCAATTATGTTTGTGACTTCGACATTGCCCATTCCCTTTGCCAGAAGATGCACCATCCTGCCCATTTTTCCATAGCCTGCGATTGCGATTTTCATTTTACCTCCGCTTGCGGTAAAAATACTTTATAAGTAACAATAATGTCAATAATATAACAATAAGTTATTATAATAACACATTGCCAATGTTGATAATCCACCTGCAATAGCTGATAATCATAAGCCGGAGACGATGATGGATAAGAAGACAATCGAGGTTTCAGCTGCTGTCATAATCACTGGCAGAAAGGTGTTTGCGGTTCAGCGCGGTTACGGTGAGTACAAGGACTGGTGGGAATTCCCGGGAGGCAAGGTCGAAGCCGGAGAAAGTCCGCAGGAGGCTCTTGTGAGGGAGATAAAGGAGGAGCATGACACCCTGATAGCCATAGATTCGCTTATCGGCACGGTGGAGTATGACTATCCTGCGTTTCATCTTGTGATGCACTGCTTTCTCTGTGAAGTGAAGGAGGGGAAGCTTGATCTTCTTGAGGCGGAGTCTTCCGCCTTTCTTGACAGATCGTCTCTTTATTCACTCAGATGGCTGCCTGCAGACAGACTCATCCTCGACAAGGTTGAGAAACTGCTTTGTGAATGAGAAATCTTTGTGAAAACATCTTGCTGAAACAGTTTTCATTGTGCTAATACTCGCATCCATGGATGAAATAGAACAGGCAGTTTCCCTTTTCCGCGGCACCAGTGTCCATGATGATGTGCTGACGGTATGGAATTATTACAAAAGCATAGAAAATGATTTCACGGACTTTGAGAAGAACTATTCAATCACCTGTCCGGCAAAGTGCGGCAGATGCTGTGAGAACTTCATTCTGGATGTGACCTATCTTGAGGCGCTTGCCGCAGGCTTCTATGTTTTCATCATCGAGAACAGGGATGTGTCCTTTTTCACTGACTGGAAAAAACATCATACCTGCTGTCCTCTTTTTGACTGTGAGACAAAAAGATGCTCGGCATACAGTGTTCGCCCGGTCATCTGCCGCACATTCTCTTCTGCCGCAAGCCGGACAAAAAACGGCCTTTCATACAGAAGCTGTCATCTGAGCACAGATGCTCACGGCAATGCGGTGCAGATCGGGGAGAAGGAGCTGAATTCATCAGGCATCCGCATTCCGGTGATGAGCGAATACGGGGAGAAGATACGTCAGCTTCATCAGATGGATACCAGGGTGATGCTTCTGGATGAGGCCCTCATTGAGATAGCAGGAAAGCTTGAGCTTCTCAAGAGAATCATTTTCGAAAAGGACGAGTCTCCCCAGGCAGGGTGAGAAGAGGACCTGCATTTTCTGCAGATTCCCTTCTGTACTGGCTAATGTTTTTCAAGCTCTTTCAGCTTTTCAGTGAATGTCATGCCGTTTCTTCCCGAAATCTTCACCAGATGGGCGAAACGGGAGATACGGTAGTCGTCAAATCTGCAGATGTCGACCATCCATGACCAGTTTATTTCATTGCAGGTGCTTGGCGTGTTCATTCTTGCCTCGTTGCCGAGCTCGAGGATATCCTGGAGCGGAACTATTGCCCAGCCTGCATGGCTCTGCATCAGCACTCTCATCATTGACCATACGATCTCTTTGTCATCTGAGGCCAGATACTCCCTGACATTATGTCTTGTGAGTTCATCCTGGCTGCGGTACCAGCCGAGGAAGGTCTCATTGTCGTGAGTGCCGGGGTAGGCTACGAAATCCTCATCCCAGTTATGTGCAAGGAAGTCATCATATGTGTTGAGGGATCCGTCCGGAAGGCTTGTGAAGCCGAACTGGAAGATCTTCATGCCGGGAAGATGGTTGTTTTTCCTCAGTGCCTTGACACTGTCAGTCATGAATCCAAGATCCTCCGCGATGATGGGTAGATGTCCGAGTTCTTTTTCCAGAGTGCGGAAGAAAGCCTTTCCCGGAGCCTTTACCCATCTGCCGTGCTCGGCAGTCGGACAGCTTGCCTTGACTTCCCAGTAGGCATCAAAACCTCTGAAATGGTCGATTCTGATTATGTCGCAGAATTCAAGCTGCTTCCTGATTCTGGCAATCCACCATGCAAAGCCGGTCTCTTCGTGCTTTTTCCAGTCATAAACCGGGTTTCCCCACCTCTGTCCCGTAGCTGAGAAATTGTCTGGCGGGACTCCCGAAACCGCAGAATAGCCGCCTTTTGCATCCGTCTTGAAAAGCTCGATGTTCGACCAGGTGTCCGCAGAATCGGCACCGACGAATATCGGGATATCTCCGATGATCTTTATGCCGAGGCTGTTCACATATTCCTTTAGCTTCAGCCACTGTCTGAGGAAGAAGTACTGCAGAACCCTGTATGTTTCGGCCTCTGCTGAGTATTTCTTAAGTGTCTGCGGACTGTACTTGTCACTCCAGAGCATCCAGCGTGCATCATGATACTTTTCATCGTACAGCGTCATGAAAACCGCATATCCGTCAAGCCAGAAGGCATTGTCCTTCCTGAATTTCCTGTACTCCTTCTCGTTCTTTCCGCCTTTCTCAAGGAATGCTGCTGCCGCTTTCTTCAGAAGGGGGAGCTTGTATGCCCTCACTTTGTCGAATTCAACATGGTCCTTATCGAAAAGGGGAGGAGATGCGATGTCCTCAGGAGAAAGCCATCCGTCGGAGACAAGGCTTTCTAGATCGATGAGAAGTTCGTTTCCCGCAAATGTTGAGCGCGATGCATACGGGCTGTTGCCGTATCCTGTGGGACCGAGCGGCAGTATCTGCCAGAGCGTGGCCCCTGTCCTGTGAAGCTTGTCGGCAAAGCGGCAGGCCTGTTTTCCCATATCTCCTATACCGTACCTTGTTTGTATGCTGGTCAGGTGAAAGAGTATTCCCGCATACCGGGCATTCGTTATTTCCATATTTCTCCTTTACAAAGTCCTCAGCGTTCCGCCTTCTATCAGGCGATGGGGAACCACCGGGGCTTTGGTTATTTTCTTTCCGTTCATTATTGAGAAAAGTGTTCTGGCAGCCAGAGAGCCTTTCTCGATTCCGGGCTGGTCGATGGTGGTCAGCTTCCTGACGCAGCCATGCTGCTGGATGTTGTCAAATCCTATTATCGATATGTCATCAGGAATGCTGCAGCCGGTTGAGGTCAGCCTGTCCATTATTCCGTAAGCCTGTGCATCGCTCATCGTGATGATGCATGTGGGCTTTGTCTTCATTATCTCATCCGCAAGTGCGAGGCCTGATGCGTAAGTGGCCTCACTCTGGAAATAGAATAGACTGTTCTCATCCACAGAGAACTCATCAAGTGCCTTTCTGTAGCCCCGGAAGCGCCGGGCGATCAGGCCTTTTTCGTTGAAGTCAGGCGTGAGGGTGGGTGCGGGCAGGCTGACGATGCATATCTTCCTGTGTCCGGCCCTGAGCGCTGCTGACAGCTGTATATATGCAGCACCCTCATCATCGATATTCACGGAAAGGAACCTGTCGGAATCACCGCCGTCGATCATAACAAGCGGCATTGCCCTGACATCCGCAAGACTTCCGACACCGTCGCTTATGAGATAGCCCATGGTTATGAGTCCGTCCACGGTGGCGTTTTTCACAGCTTCATACAGCGAGTCATTGAGAGGCGGTATGATCGTAATCATATAGCCGTTCTCCTGACACACAGTACCAAGGCCTCTCATCACATCTATGATGTACGGGTTGAGAAGACATGTGTCGATACTCTGGGGCAGGAGAAAGCCTATAGAAGAATGTCTGCCGAGAGAGAAGTTCCTTGCCGTCGGATCCGGTATATAACGGAGTTTGCCGGCAGTTCTGAGGATCTTCTCTCTGGCATTTGTGCTGATCCTTTCAGGTGCATTGAAGGCAAATGATACCGCGGTTTTCGAGTATCCAGACTCTCTTGCGATATCGGCAATGGTTATTCTTTTCTTTCCATTTGCATTCATATGCACCCTCCTTTTCATCAGCCCTTCACAGCACCTGCAAGCACACCCTTGATGATGTACTTCTGGCATGTGAGGAAGAAGACAATGACAGGAATCATTGCAAGTACGAGCATTGCCATCATTGCGCCCATGTCAACTGAACCGTAGCCTCCTCTCAGGTACTGGATTGCCACAGGTATTGTCCTGTATTCAGTTCCGATGACGAGGTAGGGCATCAGATAGTCGTTCCATACCCACATTGTCTCAAGGATAGCGATTGTGATTGCAGTGCTCTTGAGCATCGGGAGCACGACGGAGAAGAATGTCCTGACCGGAGTCGCCCCGTCAATCATTGCAGCTTCCTCAAGTGCGAGCGGAATGCTCTTGATGAATCCTGAGAACATGAATGTGCTCATGCCGCAGCCGAAACCGACGTAAAGCACGATGATTCCCACCGGATTGTCGAGGTGGATCATGTTTGCGAACTTGCTCATCGTGAACATGACCATCTGGAAAGGCACGATCATCGAGAATACGAGAAGGTAGTAGATTACAGAGGTCACCTTGCCTTTAACTCTTGTGATGTACCATGCAAGCATGCTTGTCAGAAGCAGTATGCAGGCAACCGATGCTATCGTGATCCACAGTGAATAACCGAATGCCGAGAAGAAGTTGATCCTGTCAGCACCGTTGAAATAGTTGGCAAGTCCGACAAAGCTCTGGCTGTCAGGCAGCTTGAAGGCACCGGTGGAAGAGATGAAGAGATTTGCCTTGAAAGAATTCATCAGTACGACAAGAATCGGGAATATGATAACTGCCGCGACAATGAGAAGGATAATGAAAAGAATCCATTTTGTTGATTTTCTTGCGACTTGTGCCATCAGTTCTCAACCTCCCTGCTTCTTGTAGCAACCAGCTGAATGAGAGCGATGGCCGCGACAATGATCGTGAACATCACGGCTTTGGCCTGTCCGACACCTTCAAAGCCGGTTCTGGAATAGAATGTGTTGAAGATGTTGAGTGCAAGCATTTCAGTCTGGTGGTTAGGTGCGCCGTTCGTGAGTGCCAGGTTCTGATCGTACAGCTTGAAGCCGTTGGTCAGAGTCAGGAACAGACAGATCGTTATGCTCGGCATGACGGAAGGAATGATGATCTTGAAAAGTGTTGTCTTTCCGTCAGCACCGTCTATGGAGGCCGCCTCAAGCATGTCGCTTGAAATATTCTGGATGGCGGCTATGTAGATGACCATCATGTAACCTACATTCTGCCAGTTCATCAGGATGACAAGGCCCCAGAAACCGTATTTCGCATTTGAAAGCAGTGTCTGCTCGAATCCTGCGAGGACGCCGTTTAGAACGACCTGCCAGATCCAGCCCAGAACAATGCCGCCGATCAGGTTCGGCATGAAGAATATCGTCCTGAATGCGTTTGTGCCGGGAACGTTCTTTGTGAGGATCATCGCAATTGTGAATGCGAGAATGTTTATCGATATCACCGTTACAATGGTGAAGCCCAGTGTGAACCAGAAGGCCCCTGTGAAGTAGTTATCTACGGTGAATGCTCTTACATAGTTTTTAAAACCGACGAATGTCGCATCTGTGATGGTTGTGAACTCGCAGAATGAGAGAATGAAGCCCCATACCATCGGAATAAGGAAGGAAAGTGCGAAACATATCAGAGCGGGAAGAGCGAATAGAGGAAAATATTTTCTGAGAGTTTTTTCCATTTTTCTAACAACCCCTTTTGTCGTTTAACAAAAAAGCCGCCAGATCAAGCTCATTGAAATGACGGCTTTAAAACATGACTTAAGCTTATCTTCCAGCGAGCTCAGCTTCTCTTGCCCATGCATCCTGGGCAACCTTTGTCACCTGATCCCAGGTGTAGTTGCCGTTGATGTACTCGAGCATTGCCTGTGCGAAGTCAGCTTTCCACTGTTCTGAAGGAATACCGTTGAATACCCATGGAACTGAAGTGATGCCGTCCTTGTTCATCCAGATATTGACCTGGCGTGCAAGAGGATCGTCTGGAACTTCGTCTGCGCTGAATGAGCTGAACGGTGTGATGAACATGAGGTCGTTTGTGACGATTGCCTTTCCTTCCTCGCTGCTGAAGAGCCATGTGAGGAATACATCAGCACCTTCAAGAGCTCCAGGAGAAGCGTTCTTGTTGAATGCGAGATAGTTCTCTGTACCTACACAGATACCGTAGTTCTCTTCACCGTCAAGGCCCATGTAGAGCGGGAGGAACTTGATGTCTTCGTCAGCAACAGTGTTGCCTGCTGTGCCGAGGATCTGAGCTGCTGCCCAGTTTCCGTTCTGTACCATTGCGACCTGTCCGAGTGCGAACTCTGACATTGAGTCGGCATCAGCGCGTGCGCCTACCATTCCCTTTGCCGTGATGGAGTTGTTGAGATAGAGATCAAAGAGGTTCTTGAAGTTCTCGCTTGCCGTGAACTTGAATTCCTTTGCAGCCTGTGCTGTTGCAAGATCTCCGAATTCAGCCCAGAGAGCGGGGTTCACGAGGTGGGTTGTCCATCTCCATTCGCTGCCCGGCATGAATGATGTGGAAGCGAATACACCCTGGATTCCCAGCTCGTCAAGGTGCTTTGACATATCTTCAACGACAGCCTTGAGTGTCTCGAAGCTTGTGATTTCCTCTGCACTTGAGATGCTTACAGCCTTGTCAGGGAGTGCGAAGTACTTTCTCATGATGGCATCATTGTAGATGATACCGTAGCCTTCAACTGCATACGGAACACCGACAACGTTTCCGTCAAGTGTGAGGGCCATGCTCTTGTCGGCAAGCAGTGAATAATAGTCTGTATCCTGAAGAGGAGCGACTGTGTTCACGTTCTCCTGTACGCCGACAGGTCCGTTGACCTGGAAGATAACAGGAGGAGCAGCCTTCTCAAGCTCGCTCTTGAGTGTTGTCTGGTACTGGTTGGATGCAGCTGTGACAACCTTGAGGTCGTACTGGGGATATGCTGCCTCGAATGCCGGTTCGACAACGTTTGTGTATACATCTGCGATTTCCGGCTTGAAGTTCAGGAAGTAAACTTCTGTCTTGCCGGAGCTCTCTGAAGCGCCGTTTGCGAATACGCTTGAAAGAGCGATCAAAGCGATTAACATGATTGATAATGCTTTTTTCATTTGTTTCTCCTTTTTTAGATTGCTACTCGATTGAAAACCGGGCGGATCAGGATTTGCCGTCCTGCCTCCGTTTCCGCTTTCTGTTTAAATGCTAAATCGGTTTTCTAAACCGGTCAACAAAAAAATTTACGGAATTTTCAGCACTGTGCCGGCAATATTAAACTTTTGATATATCTTAAACAATATTGATATTGGCAAGGGCAAATATCGCCAATAAAAATTCTATATGGTATAAAATGGGCATTATGAACACAGAACTTATTTACCAAATCATTATGATTGTCGTAGGTTGTATCCTCATCTATCTGGCAATCAAGAAAGAGATGGAGCCGACGCTCCTTCTGCCGATGGGTTTCGGTGCCATACTCGTAAACCTTCCGGGAAGCACAATCGGTGATGCTGCGGCTCACGGACTTCTCGGCTGGCTCATGGATGTCGGCATCAACGGTGCAGAAGCATTCCCGCTCCTCCTGTTTATCGGTATCGGTGCGATGATCGATTTCGGACCGCTTCTGTCAAAACCTTGGCTCATCTTCATCGGTGCGGCAGGTCAGGGCGGTATCTTCCTCTCAATGATGCTCGCAAGCTTCTTCTTCCCTCTGAATGATGCTGCAAGTATCGGTATCATCGGTGCTGCTGACGGTCCTACCGCGATTCTCGTAAGCACAAGACTGAACAGCCAGTTCTTTGCCCCGATCCTCATTGTCGCATACTGTTACATGGCCCTTGTGCCTATCATACAGCCGGTAGTCCTCAAGGTGACCACCACCAAGAAGGAAAGATGCATCAAGATGCATTACAAGCCGAGTTCAGTTTCCAAGACGACAAGAATCATCTTCCCGATCGTGGTGACTCTCGTATCAGGACTTCTCGCACCGGATTCAGTCGCACTTGTAGGCATGCTGATGTTCGGTAACCTCATCAGGGAATGCGGTGTTCTCGGTTCTCTCCAGAGAGCTGCACAGGACATCCTCTCACCGACAATCTCACTTCTTCTCGGTCTTGCAATTGCACCGACTATGTCCGGTCCGGAGCTGCTGCAGCCTGAAACACTCATGATCATCTGTTTCGGTCTGCTCGCATTCATCTTCGATACCGCATGCGGCGTGTTCTTCGTAAAGATCGCGAACCTTTTCACAAAAGAGAAAATCAACCCGCTTATCGGCGGTGCGGGCATTTCCGCATTCCCGATGTCAAGCCGTGTTGTTCATAAGGTCGGCAACGAAGCAGACAAGCAGGTTTATCTCCTGCCGTTCGCTCTCGGTGCAAACGTATCCGGTCAGATCGCATCAGTTCTCGCAGGCGGCCTGATCCTCAGTTATTTCGGAGGAGGTCTGGTATGACATTTCAGCCAATGAGCAATGTTCTTGAGGCAGTCACAATGGGCTTTTCACGCTGGGGGCTTCTTGCTGTAGGTCTCGGTGTGCTTTTCATCGTCATGGTCATTCTTGCCAAAGTCACAGGCAAGAAGAAGGATGATGAGAACAAATAAGCACTGACTGTTCTTTATAATAAATTCTTTACTTTAATCAGACTGAGGCCCGCTTGCGGGTCTCTTTCTGTCTGTGAGTAGGAATGTGACACTGTTTTCAGTGTATCGGGCACTGACCACATGACGTGTTCTGTACACTTCCTCTATCGCAGCGCTGTCAGAGGCGGCGAGTGTGAGTGAGGTGAGCGACAGCAGTCTGCAGGCTTCTTCCTTCATTCTGAGGATGAGGCGGTCAAGGTTTTCCCCTGTCTTTGCCGAAACCGGTATCGCATCTGGGATTTCTGCTTTTATCCTTGCCAGTGCTATGTCATCCGGGTTCTTGAGGTCACATTTGTTGAGCACCGTGATCACCGGTTTGTCCAGTGCCCTGAGCTCAGTGAGAACTTCCTTTGTCGTCTCGTAATTGCTGATGACATCCGCGCTGGATGAATCCAGGACAAGGATGATCACATCCGCAAGACGGGCTTCCTCAAGTGTAGAGGAGAATGCATCGATGAGAAAATGAGGCAGGTTTGAGACAAAACCGACAGTATCGCAGAGGATCACGGAAAGTCCGTCTTCAAGCTGCAGTGTCTTCTCAAGGGGATCCAGCGTGGCGAAAAGCATGTCCTCTGCAAGAGTGTCGAAACCTGTCAGTGCCTTCATAAGAGAACTCTTGCCGCTGTTCGTATAGCCTGCAAGCGCAAAAGACGGGACAGATGAGGAGAGTCGCTTTTTACGCTGTGTCGTACGGTCTTTCCTGACATTTTCAATTTCACGCCTGAGCTTTACGATCACTTTCTCAAGCTGTCTTCTGTCGAGTTCTATCTGTTTTTCTCCTTCTCCCTTCGCGCCTCTGACACCGCCGCGCTGCTGGGAATACGGGTTTATTCCCTGTTTGAGGCGGGGAAGCAGGAACTGGGCCCTTGCAAGGGCCACCTGAAGACGGGCCTCCCTTGTTCTTGCTCGGCTTGCGAATATTTCTATGATGAGCTCATTGCGGTCAAGAACCGGCTGCTGCAGATATGATTCAAGGTTACGGCTTATGCGCGGTGAGAGTGATGTGTCGAAATAGACCAGTGTGGTTTCAAAGAAGAGAGCATGCTGTTTCACTTCCTCCGCCTGGCCCCGTCCGATGAGAGTTGAGCTGTTTCTTTCCTTCACATTGAAGAAGAGTGTGGAAAGACTTTGTATGCCGAGAGTGTCAAGCAGGCTGACTGCCTCATCTTCCTGTCTTTTGAGACGGTATTCACTTTCTCTGCTCTCGCTGATTATTACGATCAGGGCTCTCTCTACATCCTGTGCTGTTTCTATCATCAGCATAATGATTGCAGACTCCTCTCATTCTTGCAAGCTGAGGCGAATTGGTTTAATCTTGTCACGAGGTTTTTGAATATGGCTCTGAATTGTGGTATTGTAGGACTTCCGAACGTCGGCAAGTCAACGATCTTCTCGGCAGTCACATCCGCCCCTGCGGAAGCTGCCAACTATCCGTTCTGCACTATAGATCCGAATGTCGGAATCGTATCGGTTCCCGATGACAGACTGGACAGGATTGTTTCTCTCATTCCTCCCGCGAAGGTTGTTCCGGCAACAGTTGAATTTGTGGATATAGCCGGACTTGTGAAGGGGGCGAGTCAGGGAGAGGGACTTGGCAACAGGTTTCTCGCGTCGATCAGGGAGGTCGGTGTCATCGCGCATGTCGTGCGCTGCTTTGACAATCCCGACATCATTCATGTAAGTAACAGAATCGATCCCGCCGGAGACATCGAGACAATAAACATAGAACTTGCGCTTGCTGATCTTGAGACTGTCGAGAAACGGTATGACAAGCTTGTGCGCATGTCGAGAGTGGATAAGGAACAGCAGAAGGAAAATGCATTCGTGATTCCCGTTCTCGAGCGTCTCAGGGAGGCTCTGGGCGACGGTAAGGCTGCACGTTCTGTCATAACTGATGAGGAAGAGGTGAAGGCTTTGTATGATCTTCATCTGATCACCATGAAGCCTGTCATATACGTGTGCAATGTGGATGAGGATTCAATCAGCGGTGAGAATATGTACGTCAGCACAGTACGTTCCATTGCTGAAAAGGAAGGAGCTGAGGTCGTAGTCATCTGCGGCAAGATAGAAAGCGAGATAGCCGCACTTGACAGCGAAGAGGAAAAGCGTGAATTCCTTGAGGCTGTGGGACTGGAGGAAAGCGGACTGAACAATCTCATAAGAAGCGCCTACAGGACACTCGGGCTGAGAACATTTTTCACGGCCGGAAGCGATGAGGACAGGGCCTGGACTTTCCATGAGGGCGACAAGGCTCCACGCTGTGCCGGAATAATCCATACGGATTTCGAGAAAGGATTCATCCGTGCTGAGGTCTACAACTGTGAGGATCTTTTCACATACGGAAGCGAAGTCAAGGTGAAGGAAGCGGGAAAGCTCCGTCTGGAAGGCAAGGATTATGTTGTTCAGGATGGAGATATAATGCATTTCCGCTTCAATGTATGACAGATTGAGGCACTTTTCCGTTCAGGACGGCGGCAGGCCGTCCTTTTTTCATATGACAGTGCATTTAATTCCTGTTTTTGTATTGACTAACGCGGCATTAAAAGCTTATTCTGACCAAGCTTGGTTTTTACCATGCGCATAATATTTTCGGAGGGTATAAATCTAATGGCAAGAAACATGGCTCCTAGATTTAAACAGTGCAGAAGACTTGGTGTTAATGTATGTGGACATCCCAAGGCAATGAAGAGAGCAAATTCTCCGGCGTTCGCCAAGAGAAGAAAGCCTACTGAATACAGTAAGCAGCTCACAGAGAAGCAGAAGCTCAAGGCCTATTACGGCGTACTTGAGAAGCAGCTTCATCACTACTATGAAAAGGCTCTCAAGAGCTCAATGATGACAGGTGACGCACTTGTTATCCAGCTTGAGACCAGACTTGACAACTGCGTATACCGCATCGGCTTCGGCAATTCAATCCGCCTGGCCCGTCAGCTTGTTTCCCACGGCCACATCCTGGTTAACGGAAAGAAGATTGACATCCCGTCTTATGAAGTCAAGGTCGGCGATGTGATCTCACTTAAGGAGAGCTCAAGAAAGAACGAGCACTTCAGAGACTGCTTCCTCGGTCATCCGGCTTTCAATCTTCCTTATTTCGAGAAGAATGATGAAGAGTTCAGCGGAAAGCTCACAAGACTTCCTGAAAGAAACGAAATTCCAATTGAAGTAAACGACCAGTACGTAGTCGAATACTACAGTAAGTAATAACCGGAAAGAGTATTCCTTCTTTCTCTGGACCTGGCCACATACTGGGACCTTCCGCTTTCTGACCGCCATTCCCTAATTGATCAGGAAGATAACAGAAGATGCGCCTTCCGGCTGCCCTCATGAAAAGAGGCGCATTGAAGAAAGAAGACGAGAAATTTCACAACAGGTTAAAGACCGGCTTTGAATGTTTTCAGCCGGTCTTTTTTATCGGATTCAGAGGCAGGACAAAACCGTGTTTTTATGTAAAATTCATCTGAATTTTTGGCTGAATTTGTTTTACATTTATAATAATTAGTTATATAGTAACGCTTTACTTATTTTACACGGATTTTACACAACATTGCCGGTTCATTTCACATTCTCATCATAGATTGTAGCCATCAAATATGAAAACCAATTTCAGGAGAATGGAAAAATGAAAAAAATTTGGTTAATCGCACTTGTTGCTCTTTGTACACTTGCCCCGGTTTTCGCAGGCGGTTCCAGTGAGGAATCACAGATCGTGTCCACAGACGGTTCAACATCAATGGAATCAGTTATCGGCTCTCTTGCTGAAGCATATATGATGGAGCATCCGGAAGTGACAGTCACATACAACCCGACAGGATCCGGCTCGGGTATCACAGCTGTTTCAGAAGGCCGCTGCGACATCGGTCTTGCTTCACGCGCTCTCAAGGATGCTGAGGTTGTCGGCGGTCTTACACAGACAATCCTCGCTCTTGACGGCATTGCAATCATCGTCAACAACGAAAACCCCGTAAATGATCTCACACTTGAGCAGATCGCTGCTATCTACACAGGAGAGATTACAAACTGGTCCGAAGTAGGCGGTAATGATGGACCTGTCGTTCTTATCGGACGTGAAGCCGGAAGCGGTACAAGAGACGGTTTCGAGTCAATCACAGGAACCGAGGATATGTGCCAGTACCGCCAGGAGCTCACAAGCACAGGTGATGTCATCACAACAGTTTCCACAAACGTCAACGCAATCGGTTATGCATCCCTTTCTGCAGTAAGTGACAGCGTCAAGGTTGTTACAGTCAACGGTGTTGCTCCAAGTGAAGCTACGGTTCTTGACGGTTCCTACCTCGTACAGCGCCCGTTCGTGCTCGCAACAAGAACAAATGATGCTCTCAGCGATGCAGCTCAGGCATTCTTCGATTACATCACAAGCCCGGATGCAAACGAAATCATCGCAGGTGCAGGTGCTGTTCCTGTAGCTGAGTAAGAAAACAATCAGCAGAATAACGTAGGAATGGGAAATGAACGCAAAAAAAGCTAAAGAAGATGTAATTCACTTCATATTCCTGATCCTCGGACTCATAGCGGTCGGCTCGGTTCTGGTTATCACGGTGTATCTGGTAATCTCCGGGCTGCCTGCCATAAGGGAAATAGGCCTGGCGGATTTCCTTTTCGGAAAACGCTGGGCTTCTACTGCAGCTGAGCCTGAGTATGGAATTCTTCCTTTTATCCTGACAAGCATCTACGGTACGGCAGGCGCAATCATCATCGGCGTTCCGATAGGATTTTTCGCATCGGTCTATCTTGCGAAGATGGCGCCAAAGAAAGTCTGCCAGGTAATGGAGCTTTGTATCGGAGTTCTCTCCGGTATTCCCTCAGTTGTTTACGGTCTTGTAGGCATGCTCATACTTGTTCCGGGTATCATGGCAATTTTCAACGTGCCTGACGGTGCAAGCCTTCTTGCCGCTATAATAGTGCTTGCCATAATGATTCTTCCTTCGGTAATCAAGGTGTCATTGAGTTCTCTTCAGGCGGTTCCCAGGGAATATGAGGAAGCTTCTCTCGCACTTGGTGCGACAGACACGGAAACATATTTCAAAGTGACGGTTCCGGCTGCTAAAAGCGGAATCTTCACGGCAATCGTACTTGGCATCGGACGTGCAATCGGTGAGGCAATGGCTGTCATGATGGTTGCGGGAAACGTCGCAAACATGCCCAGTCTCTTCCAGAGCGTAAGATTCCTTACAACCGCCGTTGCAAGTGAGATGAGCTATTCATCAGGACTTCAGAGACAGGCGCTTTTCTCAATCGCACTTGTTCTCTTTTTCTTCATCATGCTCATCAACGCAACACTTATGCTGATCAAAAAGAGGAGTCAGAGCGTATGATCCAGCAGTTGTCAAACAGAAGAAAGGCATGGGGCAATATGATGAAGGCTTTCTGCTACATCTCGATAGCAGCCGTGACGGCCCTCACGCTTTTCATGATACTTTATATTTTTTACAAAGGCATACCTGAGATCACCTGGTCTCTTGTTTCCACAAGCCCCAGCTATCTCAGGCACACGATCGGTATCCTTCCTGATATCATGAACACTATCTATGTCGTGATCGCGACGCTTGTGATGGTTCTTCCGATCGGTGTCGGTGCCGCAATCTACCTCACTGAGTATGCAAAGAACAGGAAAGTCGTCGAGCTCATCGAATTCGCTGCCGAGACTCTTTCCGGCATTCCCTCAATCATATATGGCCTTGTCGGCATGCTGGTGTTCTGTCAGTTCATGGGTCTGCAGACATCTTTGCTTGCCGGTTCAATGACCCTTGTGATCATGAACCTGCCTACAATCCTCAGAACAACGCAGGAAGCACTCAAGACTGTTCCTCAGAGCTACAGGGAAGGGGCATTCGCACTGGGTGCCGGAAAGTGGAGAGTCATAAGGACGGTCGTCCTTCCCAGCTGCATAAACGGAATCGTCACAGGCTGTATCCTTGCGATCGGACGTATCCTGGGCGAAAGTGCCGCGCTGCTCTTCACGACAGGTTTCGCACACAATCTCAACGGTTTCATCGAAGGCCTGAGATCTTCCGGTGCCACACTCACAGTTGCCCTGTATGTATACGCAAAGGAACAGGGCGAGTTTGAAGTTGCATATGCGATTGCGGCAATCCTCATGGTGCTGACGATTCTCATAAACATTGCAACAACTCTCATGGGACGTCTCATGGAAAGGAGAAATGGACAGTGAAAATTCTAGAAACACACAACCTCAATCTCTGGTACGGCCAGAGCCAGGCTCTTAAGGATATAAATCTTGACATCGAGGAGAAGAGCATAACAGCTCTCATCGGACCTTCAGGCTGCGGAAAGAGTACTTATCTGAGAACTCTCAACAGAATGAATGATCTGATCGACGGTGTGAGGATTGAAGGACAGGTTCTTTACGAAGGACAGGACATTTTCAGCCCGAAAGTAGATGTCAACGGACTGAGAAGAGATATCGGCATGGTATTCCAGAAGCCGAATCCGTTTCTGATGAGTATTTATGACAATATCGCTTACGGTCCCAGAACAAACGGGATAAAGTCGAAGGCAAAGCTTGACGAGATTGTCGAACGTTCGTTGAAGAACGCAGCTCTCTGGGACGAGGTAAAGGACCGCCTGAAGAAGAATGCGACCGGGCTTTCCGGCGGACAGCAGCAGAGACTGTGCATAGCGCGTGCCCTTGCGGTTGAGCCTAAGGTTCTTCTCATGGATGAGCCGACTTCCGCCCTTGATCCGATTTCAACAAGCAAGATAGAAGATTTGGCTATTGAACTTAAAAAAGATTATACTATAGTCATTGTCACCCACAACATGCAGCAGGCGCTGAGAATAAGTGACACGACTGCCTTCTTCCTTCTCGGCGAGCTGATTGAAGCCGGCGATACGGAGGAACTGTTCAGCAAGCCTAAGCTGAAGAAGACAGAAGAATACATTACAGGAAGGTTCGGTTGATATTATGACAAGAATAAAATTTACAGAACAGCTGACTGATCTGAATAACGAGATGATCCAGATGGGAGGCCTTTGCGAGAGTGCGATCGATACTTGTGTCGATGCCCTGATCAACGGCGATACCGCACTTGTGAAGGTTGTTTCCCAGAGAGAAAGGGAAATCGATGAGAAGGAATCGGAGATCACCGCGCTGTGCATGAAGATGCTCCTGCATCAGCAGCCCGTGGCAAGCGATCTGCGCCAGATCAGCGCGGCGCTCAAGATGGTCACTGACCTTGAGAGAATCGGAGACCAGGCAGATGATATCGGGGAGATGATTGCATACACGGCTCATCATCAGCATGGCGAATACAGCCTGATCCGGGAAATGGGTCTTGCAACCAAGAAGATGGTCCGCGATTCAATTGATGCTTTTGTAAAGCAGGATGAGAATCTCGCTCTGTCCGTGATAAAATATGATGATGTCGTTGATGAGCTTTTCGTGCAGCTGAAGAAAGTTGTCATTGAGGCCATCAACCGGAAAGAGATAGACGGTGAGTATGCAAGTGATCTTCTGATGATCGCAAAGTATTTCGAGAGAATCGGAGATCATGCAGTCAATGTTGCCGAATGGGTTGAATATTCGGTCACCGGCATACACAGGAGAGATGAACAGGAATGATTTTCACGGTTGAAGATGATGAGAGCATCAGGGAAATAGAGATATACACACTTAACAGCATGGGCTTCAAGGCTCAGGGGTTTTCCGATGCCTCCCTTCTCTTTGAAGCACTGGAGAAAACCATTCCCGACCTTATCATTCTGGACATAATGCTTCCCGGGGAAAGCGGCGTCGGTATCCTGCGTCGGCTGAAGGCTTCGCATGAATACCGCGACATACCGGTCATCATGGCGACGGCAAAGGGAAGTGAATATGACAAAGTCGAGAGCCTTGATGCGGGTGCGGATGACTATCTTGTCAAACCTTTCGGAATGATGGAGATGGTCAGCCGGGTCAAGGCCGTGCTGAGAAGAAGCGGGAAAAAGGAGACTTCCGTGCTAACGCTCGGCCTCATAACCCTCAACAAGGCCGAACATGTCGTGATGGTTGAAGGCAGGAAGATTGCCCTTACGCTCAAGGAATTCGATCTTCTTGAGCTTCTCATGTCAAACCCGGGCATCGTATTCACCCGGGAGACGCTGCTTGACAGAATATGGATGCAGAGTGCGGGTACCGAGACAAGGACCGTAGATGCCCACATAAAGACACTGCGGCAGAAACTCGGCAGTGCAGGTGCCCTCATCGAGACTGTCAGGGGTGTAGGCTACCGTATTGAAGGATAAGAGGTGACTTTATGAATAAAACCATTTTCCGTGCCGTACTGCTTTCATGCTGTATAGTTATGGTTTTCAGTCTTGTCTTCACGCTTTTCTTTCTCAATTCCTATTTCACCGGAATGGAGTTCGCGACTCTTCAGGCTCAGGCCGAGCTGACGGGGGAGGCTGTGGAAAAGGCGGGGGCGACTTTTTTTGATGATTTTGACAGTGATGTGTACCGTGTGACATGGATAGATAAGGACGGCACGGTGATCTACGATACCGCGGCCGATGCCTCCGGCATGGACAACCATGCCTCCCGTCAGGAGATAATCGATGCGATGCAGTTCGGTTACGGACAGTCGAGAAGACTTTCTGATACGATAGCCGAAGAGACGCTTTACAGCGCAGTCCGAATAGATGACGGATCCATCGTGCGTCTGTCCCTGACGCAGCATTCTGTCTTCCGTCTCACGCTCGGCGTCATTCCTTACATGCTTGGTGTCCTTGCACTTGCCTTCATTCTGTGCATGTTCATCTCGAAGTGGATCTCCGGCAGAATCATAGAACCTCTCAACAATCTCGATCTCGACAATCCGCTTGACAACGAGACATACGGGGAAATTTCCCCGCTGCTGGTCAGAATCGACAACCAGAACAGGCAGATCGCGAAACAGATCGACACTATCCGCTACCGCCAGAAGGAGTTCAATGCCATCACGGACAACATGAGGGAGGGAATGATCATCCTGAACAGTGCGGATCTCATAGTGAGCATCAACTCCTCTGCGGTGAAGCTGTTCGGAGGAAGTCAGGCCGTTGTGGGCAAGAACATACTTGTGCTTGAGCGTTCAGTGGAGTTCATGAATGCCCTTGATGAAGTGAAGAGAAACGGCAGAAGCGAATACTTCTTCGAACGTAACGGTTTCGTGAACAGGCTTATTGCAAACCGCATTCATGACGAGAAGAGCAACAAGACGATCGGCACCTGCATCCTCATAGTTGATGAGACAGAGAAAGTCCTTTCCGAGGGCATGAGAAGGGAATTCAGCGCCAATGTGAGCCATGAGCTCAAGACGCCGCTGCATTCAATCCTCGCCGCAAGCGAGCTTTTGATGAACAACCTTGTGAAGGAGGAAGACAAGGCTTCCTTCGTAAGCCGGATCCACAGCGAGGCCGAGCACCTGGTCACTCTTGTTGAAGACATAATCAGGCTGAGCCAGCTTGACGAGACCAAGGAATTCCCGAAGGAGCCTGTTAACCTTGCAGAAATAGCGTCGTCAGTGTTTGACGCCCTTTCAAAGAGTGCGGACGAAAAGCATGTCACGCTGAAAAAGGATGTGGATGACATAAAGATAAACAGTGTTCCGCGTCTTGTATACGAGATCATTTTCAATCTCTGCGACAATGCCGTGCGCTATAACAGGGAAGGAGGTTTCCTCGAGCTTTCCATAAAGAAAGGTCCTGATGCCATTGCCGTCTCGGTACGTGACAACGGGATAGGAATCCCATCTGAACATCAGGCACGCATCTTCGAGAGATTCTACCGCGTGGACACATCCCATTCCCGCTCGACAGGCGGAACCGGTCTTGGACTTTCCATCGTGAAACATGCCGCTCTTGTGCTGGGTGCTCAGGTGAAACTCACATCCAGTGAAGGAAAAGGCTCCGTATTCATCGTTTCTTTTCCGATTGACTGTCTGATCGGCTGACGAAAGAAAAGAAACTTTTTTCATTTGCCACTGCAGCTGCGCATCATCGGTGTGCGGCTGTTTTTTCATGCATTCCCGTATCGGAAACATGGTTGACGATTGTTTTTTCTCCTGTTACGTTTTAGCTTGTACCGGAGAGTTTTATGGATACCAGAAGTGTTGGGAATATCATGGAGGAGGTCGTTTCTCTTTCTGATAAAATCAGAAGGGTAAGTGAAAACGCAGCCGGAAAGGCAGGTTCCTGCACTGCACAGCAGTTGAGAATCTGTACTTTTCTGCAGAAATGCGGCGGATCGGTAAGCCAGAAGGAAATTGAGAAATTCACAGGTCTGAGAAGGCCGACCGTAAGCTTTCTTGTCGACAATCTTGTTTCAAGAGGTCTTGCTGTCAGAAATGCTTCACTTTCCGACAGGAGAATGCGCACTGTCACGCTGACGCCCCAGGGAGATGAGGCGGTCAGGAAATGTGCCGCACAGCTTAAGGATATTTACAGAATAATAGGTGTCACGATAAGCAGTGAGGAGCTGGGCCTTTTCAGTGCTGTCGTGGAAAAACTGGATAAAATATTGGAGTTGGCAAGTGTTAAAGTTACTGTCTAAGAGCATCAGGGAGTATATCGTGCCTACAGTCATTACACCGCTTCTGATGATCGGAGAGGTTGCCATGGAAGTTCTCATACCGATGCTTATGGCCCTCATCATAGATAACGGTGTCTATGCCGGCGATATGGATTATATCGTGCGCATGAGCGTTCTCATTGTCCTGGCTGCGCTTCTGTCTCTTTCATTCGGCGTCGCTGGCGCCTTCACTGCGGCAAAAGCCTCTTCCGGTTTTGCAAAGAACCTCAGGCATGATATCTTCTACCATCTGCAGGATTTCTCTTTCAGGAACATCGATTCTTTCTCCACATCTTCACTCATCACGAGAATGACCACAGATGTCCAGAATGTACAGCAGTCATACCAGATGCTGACGAGAATCTGTTTCCGTGCCCCCGTGATGTTCATTTTCGCAATAGTGATGGTGGCGAATACCGGAGGTTCTCTCGTCATGATCTTTGCGGTCGCGATACCCGTGATCGCCGTTCTTGTGTATCTGCTGATGAGAAAGGTCCATCCTATTTTCAACCGTGTCTTCAGAAACTACGATAAACTGAACATGGTTGTCGAGGAGAATCTCACCGGTATCAGAACGGTGAAGGCCTATGTGAGGGAAGCCCATCAGATTGACAAGTTCAATGATTCCTCCGCATCAATAAGAAATGATTTCGTGAGAGCCCAGAAATTCATGATACTCATGAACCCGATGGTGCAGGCGGTTGCCTATACATGCATGCTGGCAATCTGCTGGTTCGGCGCCCACCTCATCATGGGCGGTGAGATGGGCACTGGACAGCTCATGTCCACATTCACATATACCATGCAGATCCTCTCATCCCTTGTCATGATCGCGATGATCATAACCATGCTTTCCATAAGCCGTGCATCCGCCGAGCGTATATGCCAGGTGCTGGCAACGGAAGCGGACATGGAACTTGACGGCCCGGGCCTTAAGGAAGTTGAGAACGGAGACATCGAATTCAAAAACGTAAGCTTCTCGTACGGCGGAAAGGGCCACTCCCTCTGTCTCAAGGACATAAACATAAAGATCAGTGCTGGAGAGATGGTGGGAATCCTCGGTTCCACCGGAAGCGGCAAATCATCATTCATATCACTGATCGCCCGTCTTTACGATGTCACGGAAGGCTCGGTCCTTGTCGGTGATCATGATGTCAGGGAATACAACCTGAGTGCACTGAGGAACAGGGTTGCGGTTGTCCTTCAGAAGAACACGCTTTTCTCGGGAACCGTGAGAAGCAACCTCCAGTGGGGTAACAAGGATGCGACGGAAGAAGAGATGAAATGGGCGCTTACAGTTGCCAATGCCGATTTCGTGTTCTCCGCAAAAGACGGGCTCGACAGTGTTGTGGAGCAGGGCGGCAACAACTTCTCCGGCGGACAGAAACAGAGACTCTGCATCGCCAGGGCCCTGCTCAAGAACCCTCAGGTCATAATCTTCGACGACTCCACAAGCGCGGTTGACACTGCAACTGATGCAAAGATCAGACAGGCGCTGAGAAATGATGTCAAAGGTACCACGAAGATCATAATCTCGCAGCGTGTCAATTCCGTACTTGATGCCGACAAGATAATCATCATGGACAACGGACGTATCCAGGATGTGGGAACACACGATGAGCTGATGGCAAGAAATGAAGTCTATCAGGCACTTGTAAGCGTACAGCTGGGAGGTAAGGAAAATGCCGGGTCCGATGAATAGAAGAATGGGTACAACTACGGTAAAGCACGGCGGAAAGACTTTCAGGAGACTTTTCTCAGAGGTCTTCCGCGGCAAAGGTCTCTCTCTGACTGTCGTATTTGCCTGCATCATAATTTCAGCACTTGTGACGGTCTTCGTCTCATCGATGATCGAGACCCTGATCGATGATTATGTCACACCGCTCATCACCGGAGGGCTTGACAGTTTCACACCATTGCTTGCCGCGATGGCCCGCTGGGCCGCAATAATGGCATGCGGTGTCCTGTCAGTATATGTCTACTCGAGAATAATGGTGACGATAGCGCAGGATGCGCTGATGAACATAAGGGACAAGATGTTTGAGAAGCTCCAGCGTCTTCCCGTCTCTTATTACGATCAGACACAGCACGGTGCGACGATGTCTCTTTTCACGAATGATGTCGACACCCTGCAGCAGATGATAGGACAGTCCCTTGTCGGTATCGTATCATCCCTGCTTACCGTCATAATGGTGCTTGTGACTATGATCAGGAACAGCTGGCAGCTGACTCTTGTAGTCATAGCTGCAACCCTTATCCTCATGTATGTGACGAAATCCGTTGCGAAGAAGAGCGGACGCAATTTTGCCGCACAGCAGGCCAATCTTGCCCGAGTCAACGGCTTCATCGAGGAAATGATAAACGGCAGCAAGGTCGTGAAGGTATTCTGCCATGAAGGGGAAAGCGAGAAAGACTTCGATGCCATAAACGAACAGCTTTGCGAGACAATGACCAGGGCCGGAAGCTATTCCAACGTCATGGGGCCCATAACAATGAATATCGGGAACCTCCAGTACGTCGTGCTTGTCTTCATAGGTTCTGCAATCTGCATAATGGCAGGGGACTTCGCATCCGGCTATACCGTCGGCATGCTTGCCGCATTCCTCCAGCTTTCACGCAGTTTCGCAAATCCGATCAGCCAGATCGCACAGCAGGCCAATTTCATTCTCATGGCACTTGCCGGCGCAGAGCGCATCTTCGACTTCCTGGACAGGGAAAACGAAGTCGACAACGGGTATGTGACACTCGTCAACTGCACTGAAGATGAGAGCGGCAATGTGACTGAGTCAGAAGAAAGAACGGGCAGATGGGCATGGAAACATCCTCATACGGACGGCAGTCCCGTCACATATACTCCGGTGAGGGGGTCAATCGAGATGCATGATGTGGATTTCGGCTATGTGCAGGACAAAATAGTGCTCCATGACATAACACTGTATGCAAAGCCGGGACAGAAAATAGCATTTGTCGGTTCAACCGGTGCGGGAAAGACGACCATCACGAATCTTCTCAACCGGTTTTATGACATTCAGGACGGAAAAATACGTTTTGACGGCATAAACATCAACAAGATAAAGAAGGATGATCTGCGTCATTCCCTGGGCATGATCCTTCAGGATACCCATCTGTTCAGCGGTACGATCATGGAAAACATCCGTTTCGGAAAGCTTGACGCAACTGATGATGAAGTCATCGCCGCGGCAAAGCTCGCCAACGCTCATGACTTCATCATGATGATGCCCGAGGGCTACAATACCATGATCGAGAATGACGGAGAGGGGCTTTCGCAGGGACAGCGTCAGCTGCTTTCAATCGCCCGTGCCGCAGTTGCGGATCCTCCGGTTCTTGTCATGGATGAGGCGACAAGCAGCATCGATACCCACACCGAGACTCTTGTTCAGTCGGGTATGGACCGTCTGATGGAAGGTCGTACTGTATTTGTGATTGCACACCGTCTGTCGACGGTACGCAACAGCAACTGCATCATGGTCCTTGACCACGGCAGAATCATCGAGCGCGGTACGCATGATGAGCTTCTGGCTGCAAAAGGAGTCTACTACCGGCTTTATACCGGCGCTTTCGAACTCGAGTGATGAAATCATATTTATTTTCGTTCAAGGGACGGCTTAATTCGGCTGTCCCTTTTGTTTTTAGCCAAAAACGGACATTTTCTTGTATAGAGATAAGGACCACAAAAAGAGTTCCGAATCTTTATATAACAGCGGAGGTGCCGCATTGACAGATGAACTGGAAACGGAATACGGCAGCATAGTATGTGAGAAGACCCAC
>CASFTW010000014.1 GCA_949297785.1 uncultured Spirochaetales bacterium | reverse complement strand
AGATTGTCGCAGTAAACCCTTAAAATATAGAAAACGGCCCGTTGAAAGGCCGTTCTAAGCGTATTTCCTATAGTCCTATGAATTCAGGTTCTTTTATTCAATGTTTTCAGGTCTTGACCCCATTTTCAGGGTACCCATATCCGGCTGGATAGAGTATTTTGGTGTCGGATTTCCATTCGATATACATGAAATGATGATTTTCTGTATGCCGGAACCAAAGCATTCAGCTAAACCGGCTCTGAAGAATCCAACTGCAATATTAGGATTGAGCCGATTTCAGAAAATCAACAAAAGCCCTCTTCCGGTAAAAGACAATGGAATATAAGGCAACCATATTGTAGTCATCTGCAATAGTTTCATATTCCATATTTTTGATCTGCTTTGCAGCAGCTTTCCTTCTGGACTCTATTTCAACTTCCTTTTTTGCCTGCTTGATTTCAAATACTGCAGCACGCGAATTCATGTTATCCAGTAGCAGAATATCAGGACGGCCAAGGCCTGATTCCCTGTTTGACTTGACAGCGTATCCGCGGCCATAGAACAATCCGGTCAGAAAAGCGTGATAAAACGATTCACTGTAGTCATAATAGCTTATGCTTCTTGCCAGATACCTGTTGATGTACTCTTCCATCTTTTTTGCATCTTTATTCCAGATCGCATCAAACAGAGGAGATATGTCCTCTTCCTTTACAGAATCGGAAAACCACTTATTCACCGTTGAGATGAAAAGCTGTTTGATCTCCTCATTTGGAATACGCAGGAGATTTTCCCCGTTCGGACGGAATTTACCGGCAAGAGTGAGATATCCGGTTTCAAGCATCAGACTCCATATATTGTTCTCATCCGTATACAGATCATTATATGTCAGATTTTCTGTGATGGTCTTTGATATGCTCTCACCATTGATCAGCGCACTGTAGTCATTTGAAATAGATGCTTTTGTTTCATCGATAAGCTTTCTGATTACATCATTGCTGCTTGTATTTGCCCAGTAATTGTTCGGCTGTGCATGCACATCACTCTGTAAATCCTTCACATACGAAAGAACATCCCATGGAGCAAATATCATGGAGGAACCGATCCGGTATCCGTCATACCACTCCCTGATGATTTTCTTTCTGTTCTGGAACCCTGCCGCAACAAGCAGATCATCCACCTCATCTTCGGTAAAGCCGAATGATGAGGCATAAGCATCAGAAGTGATTGAATACACAGAGAGATTATTCAACCCGGTGAAAAGACTTTCCTTTGATATTCTCAAACATCCAGTGAGGACACTTTTCCTTACATCAGGATTATCTTTAAGCACAGAAGAGAAAATTGTACGGAGCAGTCCAAGCATTTCATTGTAATATCCGTTTCTCTCCGCTTTATCCAGAGGGACATCGTATTCATCAATCAGAATAATGATTTCTGTACCATAATGGATGTTCAGCAGTTTTGCCAGAACCTTCAATGATTCCCTTATATCTGTTTCCGTCGATTCCTTGTCGAGTATCCGCTTGAAAAGCATCCTGTTTCCATTGGGCATATCATCTTCCAGCAGATATTCATAGCTCTGGAACAGATCAAGTATCAGATTCTGCAGCATGGAAAATGCTGAAGTGAAATCCGGTCCGTCAATATCTTTGAGTGTAAGATATATCACCGGAACTTTATTCATCCATTTTGCACATGTTTCCTCATCTTGTAATATTTTCAGTCCTTCGAAAAGCCCTTCACTCTTCTCCCTGATATCAAAAAAATATCTGAGCATGGTGATGAATGTAGTCTTTCCAAAACGCCTCGGACGGGTAAAAAGGATAGCCCTGGAACTGTCATGAACAAGCTGACTGATAGCAGCAGTCTTATCTACATAATAATCCCCTGATGTCCTTATATCTTTGAAATCTGCGGATCCGATCGGCAAAGCTATTCTATCCATCACTGACTCCCTTTATGTATGGATAGTAACACAAAAAAAAGAATAAAGAAAACAAAGTAATGACATGATGGAAGTTCTGCATATACGAAAAAAGCTCCCGTTCAGGGAGCCTTCTGAGTGCCGCCTCCAGGAATTGAACCAGGGACACAAGGATTTTCAGTCCTTTGCTCTACCAACTGAGCTAAAGCGGCGTAACGGTAGAATTTGTACCAAAAAACGCTGTCCCTTGTCAATAAGTTTTACGATCTTTTTCACATTTCTGAAGAAACCAGTTCGTAAATATAATCATAGCCAAGATTTAACCCTGTAAAAAAACTCTTCAGGTCAACATATTCCTCTCTTGTGTGGGATCCTTTCACATAAATCAGACCAAGGCAGATTGCCTTTATGCCGAGGGAAAGAGGAATGTTGCAGTCCGTGGAACCAGCCCCAGGAGTATACTTCATTCCATACTTCTCCATAAGGGTGCGTGCAAGATTCTCCATCCCTGTCGTATCAGCCTCGCCGCTGGAACATGGTCTGAGCCCGATGCATTCTGCTGTCACATCATTGTTTTTAGCTTTGAACGACGAAATGATGCTGTCAAATGATGATCTCATTTTTGAAAGGGCGCTCTCGTCAACAGAACGGAATTCATATGTGCATTCAGCCTCCTGGGCAATACTGTTGATGCTCGTACCGCCGCTTATGGTACCGACGTTGTATGTGGTTTTTCCGCTGTCTGGAAGTGTCTGCCTGTAGAGTTTTGTTATGATCTCGCTCAGGATGGCGATTGCATTCCTGTTGCCGAAATTTGCATAAGAGTGTCCCCCTTCCGTTTTCACCTTTATGCGGTAACGCTCACTTCCCACGGCAACGTTGACAATCCCCTTTCCAAGACAGTGGTCGAATGATGTGAAAGATGAGATCCTGCCTTTGTAATTTTCAAAAAGAGTCCTCACCCCGTAGAGATTTCCAAGTCCTTCCTCACAGGAATTACAGACAAAGAGAACGCCTCTTTTCGTCTTGATCCTTTCCTTTATGAAATGAAGAGCATACATGATAAGTCCGGCGACATTGGCTGTATCATCCCCGCATCCGGGACAATACAGTCTGCCCCCTTCAATCCTCATGGGAAGCTCTTCTGTATCAGGAAAAACAACGTCGGTGTGCGCGGCAAAGACATCAAGTTCACATTTCCCGTCATCATTGTACGGTATGATCACGTTCTTCGCCTCATCGACATAGAAACCTTCAATCCCTTCTTTTTCAAGATAGCTGCATATGAACTCAGCCCGCCGCCCCTCATCATGACTGGGAGAGGGAATCGGGCACAGCTGTTTCAGCAAATCAAGTGTCCTATCGTAGTATAAGGATGAAAAATCCATCTTGAACCTCCTTTCAGTCAGATCTTAACACTGTCCCTTTCCCTCAGTCCATCAGAAATGAGGTTGAGGGAAAGGACTGTCAGGAAAATGAATGCGGCCGGAAATGCAGTCATCCACCATGCCTGGTAGATGACATCCTTCGCCTCTCTGAGAATATTCCCCCAGCTGGGAGTGCCGGCTTCAAGTCCAGCTCCTATGAAGCTGAGACCGGCTTCGGCGATTATGCTTGATGTGAATATGAAACAGGACTGTATCAGCAGCGTGCTTTTCACATGACGGAGTACCGTTGTGAACAGTATTCTCAATTCCGAATACCCCATCAGTCTCTGCACATCTACGAAGGTCTGTTTCTCAATATGCACCGCCCTTTGTCTGACAAGACGCGCTGTCTGGGGAATATTCACAACGGCAAGAGAGATGACGATGCCCGTTCTGCCGCCGTCAAGTATCAGAATGATAAGAACGGCAAGCAGTGAGGCCGGAAGCGCCTTCATCCCGTCACATACCCGCATCAGAACCAGATCAATATTCTTCCCAAGCCGGGACATGAGCCCGATAGCGGTGCCTGCTGCAGTTGAAATAATGCACACCAGCAGTGCAATGGAAAGTGAAATGCGTGATCCTGTGATCACTCTTGAAAAAAGATCACGTCCGAGACTGTCGGTTCCGAAAAGATGAAAAGAAGAGGGAGGAAGAAGTCTTTCGGCAAGATTCACGGTAAGCGCATCAGCACTGAAGAAAGGAGATATGAAGGCTGAAAGCATTATCAGAGAAAGAACTGCAATACCGCACACCAGTTTCCTGTTCATCCAAGCGCCTTCCTTGTCCTTGAGAACGTTATTATGTCTGCTGCCGTGGATGAAGCTATGCTCAGCGCTGCGCCGATGAGCACAAGAGCCGTCACTGTGTTTATGTCCCTGCGGCCGATCGCGCTTACAGTCAGTGCGCCTATCCCGGGAAGTGAGAATATGTATTCAACAGCCGCACCTGACGTGAAAAGGGATATGAAACTCTGGAAGCCGAGCGTGAGGACTTCATTAAGGACATTCACACCCGCATGGATTATCACAACTGCGCTTTCCCTCAATCCTTTTGCTTTAGCCAGTGTTATATATGAAAGCTGCATTTCCCTCTCCAGCGATGATTTCATAAGTCTCATGAATAATCCGCTGTGCATGAAACCAAGTGACAGGGACGGGAGTATCAGGCTTTTGAAAAAACCAGCCGGATCCTGTGTGAAATGTACAAAGCCTCCGGAAGGCAGCAGTCCCAGCTTAACGGAAAACAGCAGTATGAGAAGAAGGGAAATGACAAATGAAGGCAGAGAAAGGCTTACCAGGGATACTGTTTCATAAATAAGCACGGCTGACTTTCTCTTCTGTATTACGGCCATGCCCGCTATGAATGATGAAAAAAGAAATGCGAAGACAAGAGAGAAGAATGCAAGTGTCAGAGAAAGCGGAATGCGCTGCGCAATAAGCGATGAAACACTCTGGGAGCCGAAACTGCTGACTCCGAAATCGAGACGCAGCACCCTGCCCAGCCACTGTGCATAGGATGGAACTTCACTGTCTATCAGAGCATAGCTTTCCTCGCCCACGCTGTCCCCGAATATGATATGGCTTCTCTCTCCGGGGAGGATGGAAACTATGCAGTAGACAATAAGAGAGACAATCAACAGCAACAGTACTGCCGAAAGCAGTTTTCCAATACACTCTCTCAGCATGTGAATGATTCTAGCAGAAAGCTTTTCCTTGTGCACGTGTTTGGATTATCATTCAGGAACATGGAGGACGGACGCATGACAAAAGAGGATATACGGCTGATGCTGAGAGGAAGGAAAGTCAGCAGGATGCAAAGTGAAGCTGTCCTTGAAAAGCTCATGCACAATGAAAGATTCATCAATGCCTCCACAATACTGCTGTACTACCCGCTTGATGATGAAGTTGATGTGAGACCTCTTCTTGATTGCGGCAAGAAAACAGCACTGCCTTATATTGAGAAAGGAAAGATGGACTACAGTCTTTACACAGGAGATCTTGTAAAGGGAGCATTCGGTGTGATGGAATGCAGGAACAAGGTTCCTCTCCATCTGGATGAAACATGCATTGCACTCATACCGGCTGTCGCTTTTTCCCCTGAGGGATACAGGCTGGGACGCGGCAAGGGCTTTTACGACAGGTTCATGAAAGGAAAGGACATCTACAAGATAGGTCTCATAACAAAAGACAGACTCATTGAAGGTCTGCCTTATGAAGAACATGATCTGAAAGCTGATGAAACGATTACTGACTGACCGGATGGAAATCCTGATTCAGCATCATGTCAAGGAAAGCCGTGAGCCGGGGCGAAGACTCATCGCGGTTTCTGATGGCTTGTCTCAGATCACTGTCGTGAACCCATGAAAGCAGTGACCCCAGAGCCTTGACGTATTCGGACGGTTTTGTCGGGCAGCTCGCAATGAGAAAGACAAGATGAACCGGAGAGGGAAATATGTCATCAAAGTAAATGCCGTCCCTGCTTATCCCAAGTGCGATTCTGGTGCTCTCAAGATGGGGAACCTTGCCGTGGGCGATAGCCACACCATGCCCGATGCCGGTTGACTGCAGTTTCTCTCTTCTGATCACTGAATCGAGAAAGGCATGCTTGTCACTCACTACATCAAACACGCTGCAGTTTCTGACAATTTCGCCGAAAGCGGCAAATTTATCTATCGCTTCCGGCAACAATGTACAAAATTCGTCAAATCGTTCCTTGTTCGGCATTATTTTCTCTCAAGATACTCATTCATGGCTTTTGCCGCTTTTCTTCCCTGTCCCATGGCAAGAATTACGGTTGCCGCTCCGAGTACTATGTCGCCTCCGGCATAAACACCTTTGATTGAAGTTTCACCGGTTTCCTCATTCACAATGAAGTTACCCCTCTTATTGACTTCAATTTCAGGAGTGGTCATCTTTATGAGCGGATTTGAGGCGTTTCCGATTGCAACTATCACGCAGTCAAACGGAATGAGATAATCCGATCCGGCAATCTCGACAGGACGGCGGCGGCCTGATTCATCGGCATCTCCGAGTTCGCATTTACGGACCACAACACCGTTCACCCGCCCCTTTTCATCCGCAGTGATCTCCACAGGCTGACTGAGCATGAGGAAGTTTACGCCTTCCTCATGAGCATGTTCAACTTCTTCCTTTCTTGCAGGCATTTCCTCTCTGGTTCTTCTGTAGATGATCGTAACATCATCGGCTCCGAGACGAAGCGCGGTGCGTGCTGCATCCATGGCGACATTGCCGCCTCCGAAGACAGCTACACGCTTTGCATGGTACAGCGGAGTCTGGGAATCTTTCTCATCGTATGCTTTCATCAGATTGCTGCGTGTGAGGTATTCATTGGCGGAAAACACACCGACATAGTTCTCACCGGGGATTCCCATGAATTTCGGCAGACCTGCACCAGTACCTATGAAGATGGCATCAAAACCGTCCTCTTCCATAAGTTCATGGATGGTTCTGGTGCGCCCCACAAGATAGTTTGTCTCTATATGGACACCCATCTCCTTCAGTTTTCCGATCTCCCTCTCCACAAGAGCCTTCGGAAGACGGAATTCGGGAATGCCGTAAACAAGAACACCTCCCGTTTTGTGAAGTGCCTCAAACATATATACATCATGCCCGGCCTTCCTGAGGTCGGCGGCAGCGGCAATAGACGCAGGCCCCGAACCGACAACAGCAACCTTCCTGCCGCTATCCGGTGCAACAGGAGGGATTGAGCTTATTCCGTTTTCCATGGCCCAGTCCGCGACAAAACGTTCTATTCTTCCGATTGCCACGGCTTCATCGACATTCTTATGTGCTTTTCCTACAGTGCAGTTCTTCTGACACTGATTCTCCTGCGGACAGACACGGCCGCAGATTGAAGGAAGAAGCGAGCTTTCCAGAATGACATCAAGGGCTTCCTTGAATTTCCTCTGCGCAACGAAACCGACAAAGCGCGGGATATCGATCGAAACAGGACAGAGGGCAACGCACGGCTTGTTCTTGCAGTCAAGACATCTCTTCGCCTCAAGCACGGCCTGATCCTCGCCGTATCCGAGAGCGACTTCCTTCATGTTGTGACAGCGTACCGCCGCATCCTGACTCGGCATCGGGCATACGGGAATCGCCATCCTGTCTTTCACGCTGAGGTTTTCAGGAAGTTTTTCAAGCATCCGTGCTGCTTCAAGATTCATTTCATCCCTGCTTTTCATGCTCTTCCCTCCTCGATCTGCATATCTATATGACACTTGTGGTGATGTTCCTTCTCGAAATCACGGAAAGTGGCCTGACGGGCCATGAGATTGTCCCAGTCGACCAGATGGCCGTCGAATTCAGGACCTTCAACACATACGAACTTCATCTTACCGTCCACAACGACACGGCAGCCACCGCACATTCCTGTACCGTCAATCATGATTGTGTTGAGTGATACGAGAGTATGCACATCATATTTCTTTGTAGTCAGGCTGCAGAACTTCATCATAACAGCAGGGCCGATTGCAACCACGCAGTCCGGCTTCCAGTTCTGACAGAGCTCCTCGAGAGGAGCGGTTACGACACCCTTGATGCCTTTTGAGCCGTCATCTGTTACCGTAATTGTGTCTTTATCGATGCTTCTCATCCTGTCTTCAAAGATAAGGAGACTCTCATTTCTGGCTCCGATTATGACTCTCACATCATTTCCGGCATCCTTCATTGCCTTTGCAATCGGATAAGCAGGTGCAACACCTATTCCTCCGCCTACAATCACGACACGTCCGTATTTACGGACATCTGTAGGACGCCCGAGAGGACCGAGCAGGTTTGCGATGTAATCGCCTTCATTGAGGCGGACAAGACGGTGTGTCGACTCTCCTACGGCCTGCACGATGAGCGTGATCGTGCCTTTATCCACATCCGCATCTGCTATTGTAAGGGGAATGCGTTCATTGAAATCATCGCCGAGCTGGAGAACGACAAACTGCCCGGCCTTTCTTTCCTTCGCGATAAGCGGAGCTTCCACTTCCAGTTCGAAGACTTCAGCTGAAAGCTGCCTCTTCATAACGATCTTGTTCATAAATGGGTCTCCTTGAAAAAAAAAACTGTATGTAGAAGATTAAAAAAAATTTTGCCCAGAACAAGACTCGAACTTGCACACCGGTGGGTACTAGCACCTGAAGCTAGCGCGTCTACCAATTCCGCCATCTGGGCAATAACATCAATCACGGCAAGATTACGGATAATCATACCTTTCTGTCAAGATACAAAATGAAAAAAAGAAGATACGGGCTGTTGGAATTTTGATGAACTTATTCTATTTTATAGGCATGAGTCTGAATGTTCTGTTTCTGGGTGAGATTGTGGGCCGTGCCGGCATAGCCTGTCTGAAGAAGGGCCTGAAGGGCCTGAAGCAAAAATATGAAGCCGATCTGTGCATCGCAAACGGAGAAGGTACGACCAACGGTTTCGGTCTTGGCTTCCCGCATTCCGTGCAGCTGTCAAAACTCGGAATCGATGTCATCACAGGCGGAGAAAAGCTGTATTACAAGCCTGATCTTGTCGAGAACATCGCAAAGTGCAGCTATATAATAAGGCCTGCAAACTATCCGCCGCAGAGTCCGGGACGGGCATACAGGATACTGAACATAAAGGACAGGAAGATCGCAGTCACGAATTTCCTCTCATCCTCGGGCTTTTCGAGATCCAGTGCCAATAATCCGTTCACACAGGCTGAATTCCTCATCTCAAAGCTTAAAGAGGAAAATGACATAGTGCTTGTCCAGTTCCACTGTGCGACAACCGCAGAGGCTGCAACGTTCGCGCATTTCCTTGACGGAAAGGCGGCCGCCGTGATCGGAACACACAACAAGGTGCTCACGGCAGATGCATCGGTGCTGGAAAAAGGAACTGCATTCATCTCTGACAACGGACGCTGCGGTTCTGCTCTTTCAGTGGGAGGGCTTGATGAATCGACGGAGATTGAGAAATTCCTCAAGGCACTTCCATTGAGAAGCAGGGAAGCATGGAGGGACGGCCAGATACAGGGTGTTCTTGTGAGGATAAACGAAGAAAGCGGCCTTGCCGAAAGCATCATTCCGGTCATCGAGAGCGTGAAAATAGAAAAACCGGAGGACAAACATGACTAAAGATGTCAGGATAATAAACATAGAAGAGGGAAAGATCACGGCCGGATGCGACAGGAATGCCTGCGAAGGCTGCAAAAGCTCTCTTTTCTGCCGCGGCAAAAACAGCGAATTCGAAGTCTTCAATCCCCGTAAGCTGGAACTTGAGAAAGGAGATGAAGTCACAATCGACATGCCTCCCGGGAAAACGATATTCGCATCAGTCATGAGTCTCATCTTTCCCCTGGCATGTTTCTTTCTCGCGATGCTGGCAGGTTACTTCATAACACCGGATGACGAGCTGTTGCAGCTGCTGTGTGCCGTAATAGGGCTTGCGGCAGGATTTCTCATCTCATCAGTCTATTTCCGTTTCACACGTGTCAAGTACACTCCTGTGATAACTGATAAGATTGAAAGGGAAAAAAATTCTGATTTATGAAAAAAAGTTTTCTCATCCTGTCCCTCATCGTACTTCTTTCATCCTGCAGCCTTGATGATCAGGACTATACTGCGCAGCGGGCCGGACAAATCGAAAGAGCGGACATAGTCCTGACCAATGCCGTGTATACGCTTGCACAGGAAAATGAGGAGCCGATAAGGCTTGAAAGCAGAACTCTTTCCTACTGGATAGACAATGACAGGATTGAAGCTGAAGGCATTTCATTCATCCAGAATGACGGGGAGGGAAACACAGCCGTAAGGGGCAGAGCCGACAAAGCAGTGATAGACTCTTCATCAAAAGTCATGAACCTTGAAGGAAACGTGGTACTTGAAAGCCTGAAGGATGATTTGTCGATCAGCACGCAATATCTTATCTTTGATACACACAACAGCACACTCAACAGTGAAGACGAGGTGTCCATAAGCTTTGATGGAGGATCAATAACCGGTTATAATCTCAGCGGGGATCTTGTCCGTCTCAGGTTCGATATCCAGAGCATAACATCCGGGGAGGTTGAAATTTGAAAATTCTGACAGTAACAGCACTTCTATTCTGCCTTCTTCTTCCTCTGAATGCAGATGACAGCATAACCTTTTCAGGCGGCACATCTTCAGTCTCGCTTCAGGACGGCAAGCGTTCGGTAAGCCTTTCAGGGGGAGCGTACGTCACTGTGGACACACTTTCAATCACAGCCGACAGCATAATCATTGAAGGAGATGATTATGACAAGATAACCTGCCGCGGCAGCATTCTCATCACCGATGAGGAAAGAGGCCTTACCATCAGAACCTCTGCCCTTTATTATGACAGGACGGCCGAAAGGCTACTAATATCATCATGGTGCGAGCTCAATGACACACAGAATGAACTGACAGCATCAGCATCAGCTCTTTATTATGACATGAGAGAAGAAAAGCTCGAGCTGAGCATGAGAGTGAATCTCGTGAAGAACACATCAAGCGGCATGCTCAGCGCCTCATGCGAAAGCATGATATACGACAGGAATGAGGAAAGCCTCATCCTATCCGGTCCTGCAGATGTCAGATGGAAGGATGACACATATTCGGCATCAGTCATCGCAATAGACCTTGAGAGCGAGAGAATCCGGCTTGAAGGGCAGATCGGAGGACATGTCTATGGTTAATGTGCTCTCCGTTGAAGGACTTGTGAAGAAATACGGACGCAAGACAGTCGTGAACCATCTCTCATTCAGCATGGAAAGCGGCCAGATAACAGGACTGCTCGGTCCCAACGGTGCCGGCAAGACCACTACATTCTACATGATAGTGGGATTCATAAAGGCGAACGGTGGAACGATACGTCTCAATGAGACAGATATAACAAATCTTCCGATGTATAAGCGCAGCAAGCTCGGTCTCAGCTATCTGCCACAGGAAAGCTCCATATTCAGGAAGCTTACGGTTGAAGACAACATAAACCTTGTGATCCAGACAAGAAAGGATCTTGATAGGGAAGAGAAAAAGAATCTTCTTGAGTCCCTGATCTGTGATTTCGGAATCGGAAAAGTCAGAAAGCAGTACGGCTATACCCTTTCCGGAGGGGAAAGAAGAAGGACGGAAATTGCCCGCTCCCTCGCAACAAGCCCCCGTTTCCTGCTTCTTGACGAACCTTTTGCAGGAATCGATCCAAAGGCCGTCTACGAGATCAAGCAGATAATCAAGGAACTGAGCAGAAGAGGAATCGGAATCCTCCTGACCGACCACAATGTACGTGATGCGCTTTCCATCACAACCTGTGCCCACATAATCAACGAAGGGGAGATTCTCATTTCCGGCACAAGCGAGGAACTCATAAACAACGAAACAGCCCAGGAAATTTACTTCGGACACGATTTCGCCAGAGGTCTCGGCCTATGATGGAACAGTCTCTGTCTCTCAGCCAGAAACAGACACTCAAACTCAACACGCAGATGCTTCAGTCTCTGGAACTGATGACGCTTCCCCTTGCAGAGCTTCAGGCGAAAATTGAGAACGAACTGCTTGAAAACCCGACTCTGCATGCGGATGATTCAGCTTCGCATGTAAGCTACGAAGAGTATGTGAAAGGACAGATCAGGGAAGAATCCCATACTGACAGTTACTCTGACTCATCCGCTTACGGCAGTGATCTTTCAGACAGTCATCAGGCATGGCTTGAAGGCGCCCTGAGCAGCAGAGAAACGCTTGAAGAACATCTCATGAATCAGCTTGGAAGCGCAGCATGCAGTGATGATGTAAGAGAGACGGCCTCGCTGATCATCTCGTCGCTGGATGAAAACGGCTTCTATCCATCTGATCTGGACAGTCTGCTTTCGGCCAGGCAGAAAGAACACAGAGACGAGGCGCTCACGCTTCTCCACAGCTTTGACCCGAGCGGCGTGTGTGCCCGCGATTTCCGCGATTCCCTGGTAATCCAGGCGCAGAACCTCGGCCTTGAAGGCGATGAGCTTGAAGTCTTCCGCCGCATGGTGTACGGGGAACTCGACACTCTCAGGAGCGGAAAATTCGAGGAGGCTGCCAGAAGACTTCATGTTGAAAAAGAAGATGTCGAGGCGCTTTACGGCTTTCTCAAAACCCTCACTCCTTACCCGGCAAGTCTGTATTCATCAGGATATGACCGCTACATAGAACCTGATCTTTCAATAAAGGTCGAGGACGGAAAGCTTACCGTAAGGCTCAATTCCTCTGCCCTTCCTCTTCTGTCGATCGACAGGGACTATGAGCAAATGGCAAAGGAACTTGCAGGAAGCAGGAACCCCTCTGAAAAGGAGACATGCAGGTATCTGAAGAAGGAAATGCAGAGTGCGGAGAATCTCATCAGACAGGTTGACCTGAGAAACACAACGCTGGAGAAGGTAGCGAAGGTGCTTGCGCTCAGGCAGAAAGCTTTCTTCCTTTTCGGTCCCGGATACCTGAAACCGCTCACTCTCAGGGACGTCGCCTCTGAAATCGGCGTGCATGAGGCCACCGTCAGCAGGATAACCACCAGCAAATATGCTGATACGGACTGGGGAATAATAAGTCTGAAAAGTCTCTTCTCATCAGCTGTAAGAACCACCGGAGGAGATGATGAGCTTTCAAAGGAAGCCGTAAAGGAAATGGTCAGGAAGATGATTGAGGACAATGCAGACGGAAAGCCGCTGTCGGACCAGAGGATAAGCGACATGCTTAAGGAAAAGGGAATAAGCTGTGCACGCCGCACCGTCAACAAGTACAGAAAAGAGCTCAACATAGACTCATCTTTCGAACGCAGCCGATGAAAAAAGCAACATTTTTCTTTGTTTGTACCACCACCCGTGGTAAAATGATATTGACTGATGGAGAAACTGTTTCTTCCTGATGTCAGATTCGGCTTTAAGAGGAGGTATTTATGAATCTTACAGTCAGAGGTATAAACTATGTCCCGAGTCAGGAGACAAAGGACTTCATCGACAAGAAACTGAAGAAAATCGGATTTGCCGAGGATTATCTTCACGATCTTGACATCGCAATCAAGCGGGAGACAAAGGGAATCGGCTATCATATCGATGCCATTCTCCACTTCAAATGGAAGACTGAGAAAATAGTCAGCAATGACTGCTACGAGCTTTATGAGGGAATTGAACTTATTGCCGACAAGATACAGAGCGTGGCCAAGAAGGAAAAGGAAAAAGTAATGAATATCTGAACATCATCAGATGCGTCAGTGTGAAAACGGCTGGTTTTTCAGCCGTTTCTTTTTTGCCCATCTGTGCTATCATTTCCACATGAACAATTTCACAATTCTCGATCTTCTTGACATAGACCTCAAGGAAAAGAATCATCTCGAACTCAGCTGCACTGCCGGCAGAAGCGGTCTGTCCCGCCAGATAACGAGTGCGATGATATCCCGTCCCGGCCTTCCCCTTTCCGGCTTTTTCACCGATTTCAACTGCAGAAGCATACAGCTGTTCGGAAAAGGCGAGCAGGCATACCTCAGGCTGCTTGATGAAAGCGGGAAACTGGACAACGTCGAGAAAATCCTCTCATCGGGCATTCCCTGCTGTGTTTTCACAGACGGACAGACTCCGTCAAACAATATAACGGAACTGGCTGAACGCTATGCGACTGCAATTCTAACCACAAAACTCAACTCTTCTGACTTCTCACGCCGTCTTTACAACATACTTGAAGAAGTTTTCGCCAGAACCGAGACCATTCACGGCGTGCTCATCGAGGTCTTCGGCATCGGAGTGCTCATCACGGGAGATGCAGGAGTCGGTAAAAGCGAGACCGCACTGGAGCTCATAAGCAGGGGACACCGTCTCATAAGTGATGACACTGTGAAGCTCATGAACATTTCAGACTCGTATCTTGTAGGCAGCGGCCCGAATGCAGCTCTTGCCCATCATATGGAAATCAGGGGACTTGGAATAATAAATGTCGCGAATATGTACGGAATAGGTGCCATAAGGGAGAAAAAACAGGTGCAGCTCTCAGTGCATCTTGAGAAATGGGATGACAAGAAAAACTATGATCATCTGGGCGACAGTCTGCAGGCGGAGTACCTCGGAATCAAGATCCCGCGTGTCGAGATACCGGTAAAACCCGGACGCAACGTCCCGATTCTCATAGAAACAGCGGCAAGGAATGAAAGACTCAAGAAACAGGGCTTTTACTCGGCAAAGGAATTCGATCAGAATGTGATGTCATGGCTTGAAAGCGAAGCCACAAGGGAAATGTATTACAACACACTTTCGCAGGAGGACGGGGACAAATGATTTCAAATGAACTGACTGTCGAGAACAGAGCCGGAATCCACGCCCGCCCGGCAACCCAGATCGTAAAGGTTGCCGCCCGCTACAAATCGGATATTTTCTTTGAAAAGGATACGATGAGGATAAATGCGAAGTCAGTAATGGGAATAATAACGCTCGGCGCGACATACAGGACAAAACTCACCTGCATCTGCGACGGGGAGGATGAGAGTGAGGCACTTCAGGCAATGACACGGCTCTTTGCAAACAGGTTCGAAACTGATGATTAAAAAAAAACTCACAAAACGGCAGGAAGACATTCTCCGCTTCATTTCCTCTTTCTATGCCGAGAACAACATCACCCCCACTCTGCATGAGATCGCATCTTTCTTCTCCATTTCAGATGCGGGAGCATGGTATCATGTGGATACGCTTGAGAAAAAAGGCTTCATTGACAGCAGGGGAAGCATTGCAAGGGGAATAAGACTCAGAGAATGGAATGAATATTCCCCCGCCATCACCATCATCCCGTTTTTCGATGAGGAGCGCTGGCTCAGGGGAGAAAGAGAACAGAAGAGGGAATTCAACGCCACGGGACTGCGTCTGGAGAAAGGCTCTACATATTTTGCCCTCAGGATGGAAAGCGGATGTCTTATGAACATTCATATCATCCCCGGTGACATACTGATCTTCAGGAAAAGCAGCAGTGCCGGGGAGAATGACATAGTGATCGCCCGTACGGAAGGTTCCTCCGTCTGCCAGATAAGAAGCTTCCACCGGACAAAGAACAAGATAATCCTTCAGGCGGAATGCGACAGCATCGGAAACATAAGTTGCCAAAGCTGCGAGATACAGGCTATTCTTCAGGCAGTGGTAAGACGGTATGAGTAGCAATGTGAAGTTTCTCCTCGGAAGCGAGGAGGGAGAAAAGGAAGAATTCATTGAAAAGGAAAAAACGAGACTCAGGGGACAGTATCCGGATCTTGAAGTCAAGACGGTCTTCGCTTTCGATTCGGATGTTTCCCAGCTGCAGGATGCGCTTTTCTCACCATCCCTCTTCACCTCATTCACCCTTGTGATACTCAAACATTACGAGGAAGTGAAAAAGGACAGCCAGATAAACAGGATAATACTGCGTTTCATCAGTGAAGATAATCCATCTGCCTATCTCCTCGTTCTTTCAACCGGCACAAGCTACAATCTGCCTCAGAGCATAAGCAAAGCTCTCGGAAAAGACGACATGATCGTCTTCTGGGAGATGTTTGAAAACAAAAAGCAGGACTGGATCAGAAACTTCTTCAGGAAAGAAGGCTACGGCATAAACAATGAAGCCGTGCGCTACATCCTTGACATGATCGAGAACAACACACAGGAAATGAAGAACACCTGCTCGCAGCTGGCACTCTTTTTCTCCCTCAATCATAAAAGCGGTCAGATCACTCTTGACGACATAGCATCATACGTATCGCATACAAAGGAAGAAGACGGCTTCTCCCTTTTCGCCTGCATGGCAAAGGCGGACCTTTCCAAAAGCCTTTCATGCCTCAGGAAGATACTGGTATCTGACACAAGATCTGCGATGATGATCATTCCGGTCCTGCTGAGACAGTTCCGCCTTCTCGAAAGCTTCATAAAGATCAGGGAAGATGAAGGAGAGGATGCCGCTTTTGCAAATGCATCGGCAATGAGCACGGGTGCAGCCGAAATAAAAGGGATAAAGACATCAAGGGACAAGCAGACATTCAGGACTGCGGCGGCAAACTACACATACACCGATGTGAGGAACATCATACTGTATCTTGATGAAATGGACACCGTGGTGAAAACTGCCGGAAGCGATGACGTGAGACTAACCCTGGAACTTATGCTTTTCACCATAATAGTGAACAAAGGCAAGGTCACTGACATCCGCCTACAGAGTGAGCTTTTTGATAATTCTCTGAGCCACCGTCAGTGGAACTGAACATCTTTTCGCAAGTTCCTCAGGGCTCATCGAGATGATGGTCTCTATTGAAGTGCATTCCTTTATTATCTTCTCGGCTCTTTTCCGCCCGACTCCCTCAATCGACTGAAGAAGCGCAAAGCCGGCATCGCGGCTTCTCATCCTCTGGTTTGCAGAAGTCGCAAAACGATGGCACTCATCACGCAGTGCGATAAGAACCCTGAGTGCAGGATCCGCCTTGTCGAGCACAAGGTTGTCCCTGTCATCGGGAAAGACGATCTCCTCATTTTTCTCTGCAAGTCCTACGACCGGAATATAATCAAGGCCCAGCGCCTCAAGCTCGTCTATTGCGGCATGCACCTGACCCTTGCCGCCGTCAACCATTATGAGATCAGGCATTTCCTTCTCTTCATTGTAAAGACGGGAATAACGCCTGCTGACCGCCTCCCTCATCGACTGAAAATCATCAATTCTTCCACCCAGAGTTTTCATGTTGAAACGTCTGTATTCCTTGACGGAAGGATTCCCGTTCCTGAACACGATGAGACTTGCCGTTGTGTATTTTCCCGCGAGCTGCGCTATGTCAAATCCTTCGATATAAAGCGGGATTCTGTCAAGTTCGAGGTACTGTGCAAGTTTCTCGAGGGCCGGAGTGTTGTCAACCTTGCACAGCCTCTTGTCAACATCCTCGGCAGCATTCACCTCGGCCATTCTCAATATGCGGTAATGCTTGCCATCCCGCGGAAAGCCTATGTAGAGCGGAACTCCGAGCTCGTTTCTGAAATACGAAGAAAGAAGGGATGTGTCAATCTCCTGATTCACATACAGCTCATGCGGAAGATTGTCGCCGTCACTGTAATACTGTATGAGAAAGCTCAGGAGAATTTCCGTCTCATCGGAGAAGGTCTCTGCCCTGTAAAGGGCCTTGCCTATCACCCTTCCGTCCCTCAGCTGTATGATCGCGACAGTGCACAGTGAACCGCGCAGCGCAACTGCGGCATAATCACGGCTGTCGCTGGCACATGCTTCTTCCACAGACTGCCCCTTTGTGATGTTTTTCAGATCCTCAATGAGATTGCGTTTCTTCGCCGCCTCCTCGAAGCGGAGGGCTTTCGCATCATCCTTCATCTCCTTCTCAAGGCGGGCAATCATCTTCATGTCATCCCCGCTGAGGAATTCCTTTATCTCATCGACATACGCCATGTAATCCTTTTCGCTGATCTTTCCTATGCACGGTGCCGCACACTTATGTATGTGATAATAAAGACACGGGCTTTTATGCTTTCCGATACTGCCGGAACACAGGCGCAGGGGATAATTTTCCCTTATGAGGTCAAGATACGTCTCAAGGGCACCCCCGGCAGGAAAAGGCCCGAAATAGGACGAGCCGTCCGGGATTATGCGCCGTGTCTTGTAGACGCGCGGAAAATCCTCATTGGTTATCTTTATCATGGGATAGCTCTTTCCGTCCTTGAGCAGAATGTTGTAATGCGGGTTATGACGCTTGATCAGGTTATTCTCAAGCACAAGTGCCTCATACTCATTTCCTGTGATGATGTAATCGATGTGATCTATCTTCTCCACAAGAGCTGTCGTTTTCGCATCTCTGTTGGGAAGAAAGTAGCTCGTCACCCTCTTTCTCAGATTCTTCGCCTTACCGACATATATGATCCTGTCATCCCTGTTCTTCATCATGTATACGCCGGGATTGTCAGGAAGTGCATGTGCCTGTTCTTTTGCAGTCATACAATACTTTTTAGCCTTAATATCAAAGTCTTGCAACCGGTTTTTTTCTGGGGTATCTTAAAGTATGAGTATACCAATAGTTAGAAATGAAAAACTGCAGGCACGCCTTAATGCCTACTATTCAGCGCTGGCTACCGTTGACACACTCAGCGATAAGGAACAGAAAAAGCTCTACAGGGATATTTCAAAATCCATTGAAAAGCTGAAAGTGCAGGAGGAAGATGCGAAAGACTGGGCGAAAATCCTCTCAGATTCACGCGACGAGCTTGAAGCCAGACTCAAGGACACGCAGAACAGCGAAAAAACCTTCTTCCTGTTCAAAAGGGCTCCCGCAAACGGCACAATCGACTATCAGGAGAAGCTGCAGAATCATTTCGCCCGCGGCATGAATTTCTACAAACTCTTTCTCATCCTTTTCATCGGCTCATTCGCCGGTGTGATAATAGAACTGCTATGGTGTTTCATCCGGCACGGTTATTTTGAAAGCCGTTCCGGCCTTGTCTACGGTCCTTTCAATCTTGTCTACGGCCTCGGTGCACTGTGCCTTACACTGACGCTGTATAAATACCGCAACAGATCCGCGATATATTCATTCATAGGCGGTTTCATAACAGGAAGCGTTGTCGAATACCTGTGTTCATACTTTCAGGAAATGCTCTTCGGTTCCACAAGCTGGGATTACTCGAAAATACCTTTCAACCTGAATGGCAGGATATGTCTGCTGTATTCGATTTTCTGGGGTTTCCTCGGAATTCTCTGGATCAAGTCCGTATATCCCCGCCTTGCGACATATACTCTCAAAATACCGAACAGCATCGGAAAGACACTTGTGTGGATACTTCTGGTGTTCATGCTCTTCAACTCCATCGTATCAGGCCTGGCCGTATTCCGCTGGTCTCAGCGCATTGAAGGGAAGCCTGCAGCCAATGCAATTGAACGTCTTATGGATGAAAGATTCCCGGATGAACGGCTTGAGAAGATTTATCCGAACCTTGTTTTCCGGCAGGAGACTGACTGATGACAAAACTTGAATTCACAATCGGCAAAGCCTGTTCAAAAGTCACGGCTTATCTGCATTCATACGTATGCGAAAATTCTCATGAAAGCCATCCGGCACTCATCGTACTGCCGGGTGGAGGATACCGCTACACTTCTGCCCGCGAAGCTGATCCGGTTGCCCTCCGGTATTTCGCACATGCCGTGAACACGTTCATCCTTGACTATCCGACAGATAAAGACATCATTGTTGAAAAACCGCTGGAAACAGTTAAACAGCTTGTGGAACATCTCATTGAAAACAGGAAGGAATATGGCATTGATGCAGAAAGGATGGCGGTTATAGGGTTTTCCGCAGGTGCCCATCTTGCCGCAAGCTACGGCACAGTATACAAAGGAGAACACCTGAAGGCCATGATACTCGGCTATCCCGTAATATCATCAAGGGAATTCGGTCATCAGGGTTCTTTCCAGACTCTCTGCCGGAGTGAAGAGGAGAAAGCATTTTATTCTCTTGAAGACAGAGTTGATGAAGATACCCTTCCCTCATTCATATTCCACACAAGCGATGATGGCAATGTGAATGTCCGCAATTCCCTCATCTTCGCCGATGCTCTTGCAAGACACAATGTTCCCTTTGAGATGCACATATTCCCCCACGGAGTGCATGGCCTTTCAGTTGCGACAAAGGAAACAGGCAACAGGAGCGAGGAATTCCAGTCCTGGGTGGATCTTTCGATAAAGTGGCTTTTCAGACAGCTGGAGTTTGAGGAATGAGACAAGACGCCGGATGGCGTCTTGCTTCGTTCAAAAATAATCTGAATTCCTATTTGTTCAGTTTCTCCATGAAGATCTCCCTGTCACGGCCTTCAAGCGGATTGGGCTGACCTTCCGCCATTGCCTTTATCGCAGCGACTTCCTTTCCGGAGAAGCTCCGGCCTTTCAGCTTGTGGTTCTCAAAAGCCTCTGCCGCCATCGGGCATACAGCCTTCACCATCTCAAACATGACCTCGGCATAAGCCCTGATCTCAGCCTGGGCATGATGATCAAGTCTGAGTGCAAGGAAGTGGAAAAGATTGTGCAGATCGATTTCCCAGTAGAATTCGGTATAAATTGACAAAGGCAGGTTGATTCTCGAAAGCTCACGGGCGATACCCATATCAAGAAGTTCATGATAAGTGTCGAATGTCGCCCTTGCATTGTCTTCAAGAAGCTTTTTAACCTTCTCTGCAGTCTCTCTGTCAACAGGCTCATTCTTTCTTCCCTGCTTGTTGTCTTCACTCTGAAGCGCGATCAGATCATCAGATGGAAGATAGGTTTCATCCTTCATGACAGAATAGCGGCCTGAAATCTCATTCATTCTCGCAGTTCTGTGCCTTACCCACTGGCGGGCAACAAAAATCGGAGCCTTGACGTGGAATGTGAAAACAACCTGTTCAAAAGGAGAGGTATGATCATTCCTGAGAAGGTAATTTATGAGTCCTTTGTCCTGACGGTATGTCTTTGTTCCTTCCCCATAGCTCACGCGTGCGCTCTGCACGATCCTCTGGTCTGAACCGAGGTAATCAACAAGGCGGACAAACCCCTTGTCGAGAACCGGGAATTCCCTATCAAGTATTTTCTCGGCTTCTTCTACAATGCAATGTGCCATAAAGCACCTCCTAAATAATTCCCATGGCTTCAAGCGCCAGTGCGCTGGATGCAACAGCGGCAGTCTCGCTGCGGAGTATTCTCTCTCCCATCTTAACAGGGATGAATGAATGAGTGAGGAAAACTTCCCTTTCCCTTGCGCTCCAGCCCCGTTCGCTGCCTACTGCAATTGTAAGAACTCTTCCTTTTAAGTCAAGTTCGCCGAAACGCTTTGAACCGATGACATTGTCAAGAAGAAGATCTGTATCGCTTTCATTCATTTCAAGCGCTTCTTCAAGACAGGAGGCAAAGCTCACCTTCATTATGCCGGTGTGTCCGCCCTGCATGGCACCCGAAACCACAATTTCCCTGTATTCCCCGTTTGTGTAAAGTCCTGCCTCCTGATAGCTTTTCTCGCCCAGATCGCTTTTTACGAGTATCAGACGGGAAAGCCCCATTGAGGCAAGTTCCCTGAGAATCCTTTTCATGCAGATCGGACGCACCATGGCAAGTATCATGGTCAGAGGATTGAGCTTACTGTCGTCACAGTGCGGATGGAATGTGAAATCAAGACCGTCACCGGTAAGGGAAGTTATGACAGCCTCGCCGCGGAAAGAATCGTATTCACCCGCAATGAAGCTGTCACCTTCCTTGAGACGGAGCACTTTCCTTATATGAAGAAAGCGCTCGTCAGTGCAGTCAAAATGTCTGGTATCCTTGTCAAAGAGAATGATGTTCAACGGTTGTACATCCTGATGTAATACCTGAGGCGTCCGAAATTGTCATCATCAAGCATTCCCTGACTCATCTTCCACGACCAGTTTGAAGTACCGCAGGTGGAAGGAACATTCATTCTGGCATCGCTGTCAAGGCCGAGCACATCCTGGAAAGGAATGACCGCATAACGGGAACGACTTGAAAGAGCTGCCCTGATGAAACGGTAGACGATATCCTCATCCGAGCATTCAAAGTAACGGCGGACAATGTCTTTCATCTTGTCGCTCTGAGACTTGTACCAGCCCAGCGTCGTGTCATTGTCATGAGTACCGGTATAGATGACACTGTTCTCATCCACATTGTGAGGGAGATACGCATTTGCCGCGTCAATCTCGCCGTCCCTCTCGTCAACGGAGAAGGCAAACTGAAGAATCTTCATTCCGGGCAGATTGTTCTCATCCCTGAGGGCCTCAACATCAGGAGTGATCACTCCGAGATCCTCTGCGATGATCGGAAGGTCATCTCCGAATTCCTTTCTGAAAGCTTCAAGCAGCTTGCGCCCCGGACTGGGCACCCACTTGCCGTTCATTGCGGTATCCTCACCTGCAGGCACTTCCCAGCAGGCGGCAAAGCCTCTGAAGTGATCAATGCGTATGATATCGCACAGGGAGAAAGTTTCGCGCAGACGGCTTATCCACCAGGCAAAGCCGGTTTTCTCATGCTCCTCCCATCTGTAAAGAGGATTGCCCCAGAGCTGCCCGGTCGCACTGAATGCATCAGGCGGAACTCCGGATGAAGCTTCCTGCACGCCGTTCTCATCTATTTTGAGAAGTTTTGTATTCGTCCATGCATCAACTGAATCAGGGGCGACGAATATAGGTATGTCTCCGATGATTCTGATGCCGTTCTCATTTGCATATTTCTTCAGTTCAGCCCACTGGGAGAAGAAGAAATACTGATACACCTTGTAAAGCTCTATCTCATCCCTGAACTCACTCCTCGCTTTATCGAGAGCGGCTTTGTCACGGACCTTCAGCTCCTCAGGCCACTGCGAGAACCAGCGGGAATCATTGTAATAGCCGCAAAGCACCTGATAGAGCGCATAGTCATCCAGCCACCATGCCTTAGCATTGCAGAATTTCCGGTATTCCTTTGGGGGCTTAACGAGAAAATTCTGTGCGGCCTTTCTCAGAAGAGGCATCTTGAGCTCTCTCACCTGGCCGTAATCGACACGCTCGGTATCAAGATTCACATTGAATATATCGACAAGCTCCAGATAACCGTTCTCATAAAGGCTTTCCATGCTGATAAGCAGCTCATTGCCCGCAAACGTGGAACGGGCGGCATAAGGGCTGTCTCCGAAGCCGGTAGGACCGAGCGGAAGGACCTGCCAGAGCCTGATTCCGGCATCCTTCATCTTGTCAACGAACCTGAAGGCATTCTCTCCGATATCACCGATTCCCCAATGAGAGGGAAGACTTACAGGATGCAGCAGCACCCCGCATTCTCTTGTTTTGTTTTCCATAGCATGATTATGGCTGAAAAAATGCAGATTTTCAATGTTAAAAAAATAAAACATATGGTATAATATTTGATTGTATCATCATTGATTTACGCTGTTTGATCACTATGTAATTACATTCTTTACAAAAAGATATATTGAGTTTCCCGTAAACTTGAAGTAAAATGGGGCTATGGATAGCAAGAGTGGGAAACTTCAGTTCAGTATAGGTCAGCCGGTAGTCTACCCCCAGCAGGGACTCGGGATCATCAAAGACATAAGGGAAAGAGCTAAGGACGGACAGACCATTCGTTATTATGCAATATATCTGGAACCGACAGACATGACTCTGCTCATACCGGTGAACAAGGCCTGTGAGCTTGGTGTCCGTTCCATTGTGACCAAAGATGAGGCGCAGAAGGCAATAAACTCCATGTCCTCCCGTATGGACCCCGTTCCTGCCGACTGGAAGTTGCGCTATCAGAAAAACCAGGACCTCATCAGAAGCGGGACCATAGGGGCGATTGCAAAAGTGGTCCAGAGCCTGTACCATCGTTCAAAGATCAAAGAACTGCCTGTCCAGGAACGCAAGCTGTATGACAATGCGCTGTGTCTGCTCATTGACGAAGCCAGCTATGCGATGAAAAAGGACAAGGAAGAAATCTCAACTTTGATATTCTCCAAACTGGAAAAATAAAATGCATATTCCGCCGTTTTCACTTGTGCTTACAGCAGCAGGCTCCTCCCTGCGTTTCTCATCATCATTTGCCGAAGGCGAAAGCGTGAAAAAGGAATTCCTGAAGATTGACGGGCACAGTGTGCTGTACAGGGCGGCCCTGCCCTTCTACCAGACTCCGGGTCTTGCAGCAGTCGCAGTGACTTACAGGGAAGGCTGCGAGGACGAGACAATAATCGCTCTTGAGGATCTTGCCGACATATCGGCAATTCCACTTGTGTTCGTCAAAGGAGGAGAGACAAGACAGGAGTCAGTGCATCTTGCTCTTGAAAAGCTTGCCTCCCTCCCAGTCAGTTTCGATTACGTGGCAATTCACGACGGGGCAAGGCCGTATATAACACAGGAACTCATACTCTCGACACTTGCCGTCGCGGCAACACAGGACGCGGCCCTGCCGGGTCTTGCCGTCACGGACTCGATAAGGAGAATCGACAGGAACGGGCACATTGTGGAAATTGTCGACCGCAGAGGTCTTGTCAGGGTGCAGACACCACAGATCTTTCCTTTCACACGCATTCTCGAAGCCCACAGACTTGCAGGAAAAGACAACAGCGCAAGCGATGATGCCGAGCTTTACATAAAAGCCGGAGGAGAATGCACCATAGTCCCGGGGGATGAAAGGAATGTCAAGATCACATTCGAACAGGATATTCCGGATGCCAGAGAACAGATACTGACTTATATTGAGGAGCGGCGTGAAGGCAGGAAAGAGAGAGAACACTCACAAATGTTCCGCCGTTTTCTCAACGGCATGGAGGACAGGCAATGAGAGTCGGCACAGGTTATGATCTTCACCGCATGGTTGAAGGACGTCCGTTTTACCTCGGCGGAGTGATCATTCCGTCAGAAAAGGGAGAAGAAGCCCACTCTGACGGGGATGTTCTGCTTCATGCGCTCATTGATGCGATACTGGGCAGCTGTGCAGACGGGGACATCGGCTCCCACTTCCCTCCCGAAGATGACAAGTGGAAGGATGCCGACAGCAGGATGCTGCTGAAAGCAGTACTTGATGATACGAAGGCGGAAATAATAAACATCGACGCGACGGTCATTCTGGAAAGACCGAAACTCCGTCCTCATGTTGATGAAGTGAGGGCAAGCCTGGCTGCCCTTCTTGATCTTGATGTGAAAGCAGTCTCACTCAAGGCGAAAACTGCCGAAGGCTGTCTGGGAGAACTGGGAAGCGGTGATGCGGTCGCCGCAGCGGTGACAATTCTCATAGAATGAACAACGGCACCTTCACGGTGCCGTTCTCATACGTCAGTGACTTATAAGCATGGTCTTGGGATCCAGCTTTACCTGCATCGGCTTTGGAACTTCCTTGCCGTGTGCCCTGACCACGGTCATGACGACCTTGTCTATCGCTTCCTGATAGCGGAGACCTACCAGCACATCAATATAGCTGTAGTACTTTGCAAGTGTATTTGGAACGCCGTATTCGTCATATACGACATCGGGATTTACTGGAGATACACTGAACCAGACTTCAAGATTCATTTCCTTTGCGAATTCACGGATCTTTACGATATCCTCTTCATCGGCAACGGTGAGCTTGTAACCGTCAAAGAGAATCGCATCTGCTGCGAAGCTGCCCTGCTCGATGAGGGACTTGAGTGAAGCGAGAACCTTCTCTATCGAAATCTGTGTCTGAGAGAAGTTCATGACAACTCTGTTTGCAAGAATGCTTGCATAGACATTATGAGCATCATCAAGAGACTGGACTTCTGCAATCTCCTTGAATACTTCCTTGTACCAGTTCATGACATGTTCAACATTACCTGAGAACGAGACATGAATCACGTTTTCGCCTCTGAGGAGCTTGTCGGTTGCCAGGTGAACCAGACATGCAGTCTTGCCCACACCGTGTCTTGAAACGATAACACCGAGATTACCCTTGCCAAGACCACCGTTGATAGCATCATCAAAGACGCGCAGCGGGCTGATTTTGTTTAATTCTTGGATATCCATATAACGTACCTCCAATTTCTGTTTGGACAAATTATAACATGGTTGAAACAGGAAACAAGAAAGAAATGTCATAAAAGCGCTGTTTTTACGCCCTTGAGACAATCTGGTATGCAAAAACTGTTCTCAAAGTGACAATTGTGCCGCCTTGACGACACTGGCAAAGACTTAATAATATTACTACATATATTTTCCAAGGAGGTTCAGATAAACCAAGTGGACGAAGGCCCTGGCAATGACCCTTACAGTAGTTGCCCATCAGTTTTTTTCTATCTAATTCATAAAAAGATGCTCCTCTGAGGCGAAACCGCCTTTTCATTTCAGATAATCACCAGATAAAGGAGCATAATAAATGATATCAGTACCAAGACAATTGTTAATACAGGCGTTTTTCATATTGGTAAACGCAATATTCGCCGGCCTGGAAATGGCCATGGTCTCTCTCAGCTCGACAAAACTGAAAATGCTGGAAGAAGAGGGAGACAGGACTGCAATAAAACTTCTCAAAATGCTTGAAAACCCCGCAGGGTTCCTTTCCGCAATACAGATTGCGATCACCCTCTCAGGATTCCTCGGTTCCGCATTCGCTGCGGACAGCCTCTCGGAACCGCTGACAGACTGGATCATCTCACTGGGTGTTGACAGCATTCCGTATTCGACGCTCAACAGCATTTCCGTTGTATTCATAACCATAATACTCACAGTCGTGACCATAATCTTCGGAGAGCTTGTCCCCAAGCGCGTCGCACAGCAGAAAAGCTATGAGATGGCCAAAATATTCCTCAAGCTGCTTCAGGCGATCTCCACGATATTCAAGCCTGTCATCTGGATCACGTCAGGCTCTACGAACCTGATCCTGAAACTTCTTCACCTGAAGACCTCAAGCGAGGATGACGCGGTATCTGAAGCGGAGATAAGAATGATGGTCGAGTCCGGCGGCGACAGCGGAACCATTGAGGAAGATGAGAAGGAAATGATCCAGAACATCTTCGAATTCAATGACATCAATGTCTCCGAGATCATGACACGCATCGGGGATGTGAACTACTTCAGCGTGGATGACGATGACGAGACAATCCTTGCAACAATCAAGGAAAGCGGCAACTCCCGCTACCCTGTATATGAAGAGGATATAAACAACATAATCGGAATTCTCAATGCAAGGGACTTCCTTCTCAACATCAACGAAGGCAAAAAGAAAACAGTACGCGAGATGCTGCGCAGTGCATATTTCGTTCCTGAGACGATCAAGGCTGACCAGCTGTTCTCGGACATGCAGAAGAAGAAGGTCCATATCGCAATAGTCATCGATGAGTACGGAGAGACAAGAGGCATCATCACCCTCGAGGATCTTCTTGAGGAAATCGTCGGCAACATCTATGACGAATTCGATGAAGCGGAGGCACCGGAAATCGAGAAGCTCGGCGACAACCGCTGGAAAGTTTCGGGAACACTGACAATCGAGGATCTTGAGGATGAGCTTGACGTGAGGATTCCGGAAGACAGGGATTACGATACGGTCGGCGGAATGGTATTCTCATGCCTGCATGAAATACCGGAAGACGGACAGACCTTCACTGTTGAAGTGAACAACCTGCGCATAACGGTCACCCATGTCGAGGATAAGAGAATCACGCAGGCCGTCATCGAGAAGATAGTTCCCGAAGCGGAGGAAAAGGCAGAAGAGGATAAGAAAGAATAAGCTTATTCCCCGACAAGTTGCAGTATGAGGCCCCTGAGAAGCATGCGCCATGCATCCAGGGGCTTTTTCATTCTGTCCGCATAGTTCATTGAATAGACAATAATGAGAAATGAATTGAAAAATGCATCGATATCATCCTTGTCGTCGATTGCAAACAGATTGAAAAGCTCACGGAAGAAGGAAAGCAGTTCTTTTCTTTCCCTCATGTATATGTCTTCCTCATTCTTGCGCGAGATCATATGCATTTCCTCTTCATTGAGCAGGCGGAATATTCCTCTTCTGTACATATTCTCGATCAGATAGGCAAATACTGTGGTCAGGCTTGTCACGATATGATTCTCGTCCAGCTCCTGCAGCATTGCCATCATCTCATCCTGCATCTGATGTCTGAAAGACACGAGCACATCAAAGAAAAGAGCCTCCTTCGTCTCATAGAAAAGATAGAATGTTCCCTTCGGAATCATGGCAAGTTTCACAAGCTCGTCAACACTCGTGCCCTTCACCCCTTTGTGAAACAGGCTGCGCTCTGCATGAAGGCGGAGATCCCGTTTTATGTTCGCCTTCTCCACTTCACTGTATTTTTTCGGCATATGCACCTCTTTTTGACTGAATTTATTTATATAGTCAGTAAAACACGGTTTTTCCCCTGTTTTCAAGTAAAATCAGAACAATATTTCAAAAATTTTCCTTTATTTTTCCTTTTTCCTGCATCATACTTGAGCCATAAGTTTCAAAAAGGAGTAAACAACTACAAATGGCAACAGTAAAACTTGAAAACATTTGCAAGATTTACGACGGCGGCGTAAAGGCAGTTGACAATGTAAACATCGACATTGAAGACAGAGAATTCGTCGTTCTCGTAGGTCCTTCTGGCTGCGGTAAGTCAACCACACTCAGAATGATTGCTGGTCTTGAAGATATTTCATCCGGTACTCTTACCATTGACGGCAAGGTCGTCAACGATGTTCCGCCCAAAGACAGGGATATCGCAATGGTATTCCAGAACTATGCTCTTTATCCGCACATGACTGTTTATGACAACATGGCATTCGGACTCAAGATCAGAAAGTTCGACAAGGCAGAAATCGACAAGCGTGTAAGAGAAGCAGCAAAGATCCTCGACATCGAACAGCTTCTTGAGAGAAAGCCGAAGGCTCTCTCCGGCGGTCAGAGACAGCGTGTTGCTGTAGGACGTGCAATCGTCAGACAGCCGAAGGTCTTCCTTTTCGACGAGCCTCTTTCAAACCTCGATGCAAAGCTCCGTGTTCAGATGAGAGCCGAGATCAGCGGCCTCCACCACAGACTCAAGGCAACAATGATCTACGTTACACACGATCAGGTTGAAGCTCTTACGATGGCTGACAAGATCGTCGTCATGAAGCTCGGCGTCATCCAGCAGATCGGCGGACCGCTTGAACTGTACAACAATCCTGATAACAAGTTTGTTGCAGGCTTCATTGGTTCCCCACCGATGAACTTCGTTACAGTGACAGTTAAGGAAGCCGGCGGCAGAATCCTTGTCGATGAAGGCACATTCACCCTTTATGTCACAGACGATCAGGCTAAGGTCCTCAGACCATACCTCGGCAAGCAGGTCACATTCGGTATCCGTCCTGAGGATGTTGAGTTCACTCATACTCCTGAGGCAGGCAAGACAATTGACGGACACGTATCAGTTGTTGAACCTCTCGGTGCTGAAACCCACGTTTATGTTGCAACAAGCACAGCAAAGGTTATCGGCAAGATCGACGGTACAGTCATTCCTGATGTTGAAAGCAAGATCAGCCTCATTCCGAACATGGAAAAGGCAAAGTTCTTCGACATCGACACAGAACTTGCAATCCGCTGATCAGGAAAAGCCTGACAACAGAAAGAGAGCCGCATCGGCTCTCTTTTTTTGCATACGGAAAAGTAAAGAAAAAATGCTCCACACAAATGTGGAGCCATATATTTAAGATAAGAAAACATTGTCAGAAAAGCGCGTTGTATATGACCTCGACTGCCCTTCTGCAATCCCTGTCATCAACACCGATCAGAGTCGTGACATCGGAAGCACCGTAATTAAGACTCCTGATCGCGATCCCTGCCTCCCTTAAGGCCGCAGCCGCATCAATGAAGGCCGTACTCTCATCCATGACACCTACAAGGCCGAGAACAGCAACATCCCTTTCAACGGAAATATCATCAAGGGAGAAGTCCTTCTTCAGACGGGCGCACATAGCAGAAAGGACACTGTCCGTCGCCTGACTGCTCTCGAAATACCAGACGATTGAGTCAATGCCGAAAAGGGAAAAGCTCGGACGGACTCCATAAAGATGGAAAATCGTCAGCAGCGCATGTCTCATTCCGGGCTTCTTGAACATCATGAGTTTCCTGATCTTTATTCTGCTGAATCCGCCCTTTCCTGAGATTCCGATAAGACTGCGGCTGCTGCTTTCCGCCCTGATCATCGTACCGGGAGCATCTGGTTCATTCGTATTCCTGATGTTTATCGGAATCTGAGCCTCGATAACGGGAGCAATGGCCTCCTCATGGAAGACAGATGCACCGACATCACTCAGTTCCCTGACCTGCTTATATGTAAGCTCGCTGATGACTCTGGCATTTTTCACAATTCTCGGATCAGCTGCATAAATGCCGCTGACATCAGTCCAGTTCTCATAAAGTTCTGCCTTTGCGGCACGGGATGCGATGGCACCCGAAATATCGCTGCCGCCGCGGGAGAAGGTCTTGATCACACCTTCGGGAGTGGAACCGTAAAAACCGGGAAGAACATAGTGTCCGCCTTCAGAGAAACGGGCAGAAAGACGTTCATATGTGATAGGATTGACCGTACCGTCGGAATTTATGACGATGTAGTCGGCAGGATCAACAAACTCCCATCCAAGATATGCGGCAATGATGAGACCGGAAAGATATTCGCCCCTGCTTGCAGCATAGTCCGTGCCCCTGCCGGCATCGATACCCTGTCTGATCTCGTCCAGTGCCGGGATGAGTCTGCCCTCATCAAGCTTCAGACCCTTTGCGATGGAAATATAGCGGTCCGCTATCTTTTCGAAAACAGGACGGCAGCTTCTGTTCTGCTGTGCCAGACTGTTACACTCGTATAGCAAATCTGTAATCTTGTCATCTTCACTGCTGCGTCTGCCGGGAGCACTTACAACAGCGATCGTACGCCTGCTGTCAGCCTCCAGTATTGCCTTCACTTTCCTGATCTGACTGTCATCCGCAACAGAGGATCCGCCGAACTTGCAAACTATCATGGGCATTCTCCATATGTTCTTAATAATTTTTTTCACTGCAATCCTATAGAAAACTCACCCCTTAGGCAAGAGCTCATGCAGCAGGGGCAGGATCCATATTATGAAACCCTATTTCATTTTCTTGACACAAAATAAATTTTGCCTTAAAAAAAGTATCCATGCAAAAAGAAAACATTATGGCAACCGAGCGTATTCCGCGTCTCATCATGAAGATGTCACTTCCCATGATGATGAGCATGCTCATTCAGGCACTTTATAACGTCGTAGACTCTATTTTCGTAGCCCGCTACTCCGAAGCGGCACTCACAGCAGTATCACTGGCATTTCCGCTGCAGAACCTGATAATAGCATTCGCAGTCGGCACCGGTGTCGGTATAAACTCGATTCTTGCAAGAAGACTCGGCGAAAAAAGGGAAGACCTTGCAAACATGGCGGCAAACACAGGAGTATTTCTGGCATTCATTACATTTGTAATTTTCGCATTCATCGGTCTTTTTTTCGCACGTCCGTTCCTCAGCATCTTCACTGAGGATGCAGAACTTCTCGAGCTGTCAACTCAGTATGCCCAGATCTGTCTGTGCTTCTCATTCGGATGTTTCATTGACATCGCGATTGAGAGAATACTTCAGGCGACCGGAGATTCATTCCATCCGATGATCATCCAGGCATCAGGTGCAGTCACAAACATAATCCTTGATCCTGTTTTCATCTTCACATTCGACATGGGCGTCGCCGGTGCTGCAATCGCCACAGTGATCGGACAGTGGGTATCAATGTTCCTTGCCATCTTCTATGTGAGGAAGAATCATTATGTGAAGCTGAAGCTCAGAGAGATGAGACCGAACAAGAGGATCATCAAGGACATCTATGTCGTCGGTGCCCCCTCAATCGTAATGAACAGCGTCAGCACGGTGCTGGTATCGGCACTCAACGGAATCCTTATCCAGTTCTCAAATACGGCAGTAAGCGTCCTCGGTGTCTATTACAAGCTCCAGTCATTCGTGTTCATGCCTATCTTCGGTCTCAACAACGGACTCATACCGATACTCGCATTCAATTACGGTGCAAGAAGCAAGAAGAGAATGATGGATTCAATGCGCTACGGTATTGTAATTGCCGTGACAATCATGATCATCGGAACTCTGATCTTCCAGTTCTTCCCTTCCCTTCTCCTTTCATTCTTCAATGCAGGCGAGGAAATGCTGGCCATCGGCATTCCGGCAATGAGAATAATAAGCATCTGTTTCATTCCGGCAGCATTCTCAATCATACTGATCTCATCATTCCAGGCAACCGGATTCGGTATCGCATCAATGATGGTCTCAATCATAAGGCAGCTGATAGTTCTCCTTCCCTGTGCATATATCCTTGCAGAGGTGATGGGAATCAGCGGAGTATGGCTCAGCTTCACTGTCGCAGAAGTTTTCGGCCTTGCATTCGCAGTGATCTTCTTCATGTATGTATATAAGAGGAAGATCAGGCCGCTGGACATACCTGTTGCGTAATTTTATTCATGGATTTTCTGAATTTTTGAATAAAAATGCAGAAAATACTTGACCAAGCATGCATAAAATTACATACTGGGGCAGATTTGATAATCAAGGGAGAAAAAAATGAAAAAAATTGCTTTTGTTCTGATTCTTGCTCTTGCTGCAATCTGCCCTGTTTTTGCAGGCGGTGCAAGCGAGGATGATGGTGTATACAATTTCGCTACAGACGCAACATGGCCTCCATTCGAGTTCGTTGACGAGAACGGAACCCTCACAGGTTTTGAAGTCGAGCTCATTCCTCTTATCGGAGAGCATGTAGGTGTCCAGATGACTGTTGAGAACATCCCATGGGATACAATCTTCGCAGGCCTTGCAAACGGCCAGTATGACGGTGTCGCATCAGGTGTCACGATAACGGATGAGAGAAAGCTCACGATGGACTTCTCAACTCCGATTGCAAATCAGGGACAGGTTGTGGTTGTCCTGTCCGATTCTCCGATCCAGAGCGCAGATGATCTTTCAAACGGCGCAAGAGTAGGTGTCCAGATCGGAACGACAGGAGACTTCGCGCTTGACGACTTCGATGTTGACAGAAGACAGTATGACGATATCGGTCTTGCAATTCAGGATATGATCAACGGCAACCTTGAAGCCTGTGTCTGTGACTCCCTCATCGCATCGGACTTTGTTCTTGCAAATGAAAACTATTCAGGTATTCTCCGCGTTGCGGGTGAGCCGTTCACTTCAGAAGAGATCGCAATTGCCGTGCAGAAAGGTAATACAGAACTTCTTGATCTGATCAACAAAGGTCTTGAGATGATGATGGAAGACGGATCCTTCGATGCGCTCAAGGCAAAGTGGAACATACTTTGAGGATAATCGGGAATAAGGAGAGGAGTTTCCTCTCCTTTTATTATGTTTAAATTTTTATGCATGTTTTATGCATAAATACTTGACCTTATATGCATAAATTTTCATAATACGCCTATATTATACAAAAACGGAGGTTTATTATGAAAAAAACTTTTCTTGTTTTACTTGCTCTGATCTGCTCGTTTTCCCTTTTCGCCTCAGGTGCAGGCGAAGATGATGGATATACATTCGCAACAAACGCCAACTGGCCTCCTCTTGAATATGTTGATGAGAACGGTGACATAGTCGGCTTTGAAATCGATCTCATCAAGGCAATGAGTGAGGTTACTGGCGTTCCGATGGATTACGTCAACACTTCATGGGATACAATCTTCGCAGGCCTTGCAAACGGACAGTATGACGGAATTGCAAGCGGCGTTACGGTAACGGAAGAGAGAAAACAGACGATAGACTTTTCGCAGACCATCTATCAGGTCACACAGTCTATCCTCACGCTGAAGGAAAAGGCCGATCTGACGGATGCACAGTCCCTTTCAGGGAAGACGGTCGGCGTCCAGATGGGAACGACAGGTCATTTCGCTATGGAAGAGTATCCGGAGGTTGAGATAAAGGCATATGAGGACATTGCGCTGGCAATCGAGGATATGATCAACGGCAACAGCGACGCGGTGGTATGCGATTCTGTTATTGCATCTGACTATGTTCTTGCAAACGACAACTACAAGGACATGCTTGCTGTTACCGGTACAGCAAGCGAAACGGTCGAAGACATTGCAATTGCGGTTGAGAAAGGCAACACGGAACTGCTTGACCTTATCAACACTGCCGTTGATACTCTGAGAGAAAGCGGACAGCTTGAAGAGCTGTATGCCAAATGGAATTTGATTTAAGGAAACAGGTTTTATGGATAACAACCAGATTGATGAAGCCCTGAAAGCGGAGAGCATAAGAAAAAAAGTACTTTCGGTTGATGCTGCCACGCTTAATGACAAGAAACCCGCGACCATCACCATGACAGATGGTCCGCTGATTCCGAAGAAGGGTGAAAAACATGTTCTCTCCTCCTGGAGAGTGACGTTTATCGGGGCAATCGCTCTGCTGCTTGCCCTGATAATCTTCAAGCCGGAACCATACAGACAGATTTTCATTGTCTGTATTCAGGGTGCACCGGTTACTTTCCATGTCACTGTATTCGCAATTATCGGAGCAGTCGTGATCGGTACCTTCGCAGGACTCGGCTCGGTATCAAAACACCGCTGGATCAACATGATCTCCGGTGTTTATGTTGAGCTCATAAGAGGCATTCCCCTCCTCGTTCAGCTCATATTCATCTACTATGCACTCGGCCGCTTCCTGCATTTGGAAGGCATGCTCGCTGCGATCATCTCGCTGTCAATCTGCTTCGGCGCATACATGGGGGAAATCGTCAGAGCCGGCATTCAGGCAATTCCCAAAGGCCAGACAGAGGCTGCAACCGCACTCGGCATGAGCCGCAGCCAGACATTCATTCATGTCATCCTTCCACAGACAGTGAAGGTAGTCCTGCCCGCAATCGGAAACGAATTCATCTCAATGCTCAAGGATTCTTCCCTTGTAAGCCAGCTTGCCCTTGCCGATATCCTGAGAAAGGGACGTGAATATATTTCAAGAACCTTCCTTTCGCTTGAGACAATGCTGATCGTCGCATTGATATATCTTATACTCACCCTTGTGCTTTCAAGACTGGTGGGCATGCTTGAAGAGAGGCTGCATAAAAATGGCTAAGATTGAAATAAATGACCTGTGCAAGGATTTCACTGCAGAAGGAGTGAAAACGGTGCATGCAGTCAAGCATGCAAGCCTGACTGTGAATGACGGAGAAGTTGTTGTCATCATCGGGCCAAGCGGCTCGGGAAAATCAACACTGCTCAGAAGTGTGAACAAGCTTGAAGAGCCTACAAGCGGTTCAATCAGAATTGACGGAATTGAAGTAACGGATCCCAGGACCGATCTGAGGAAAATAAGGGAGGAAGTCGGCATGGTGTTCCAGTCATTCAATCTCTTTCCCCACCTTTCCGTTCTGGACAATATAACGCTTGCCCCCCGCAAGGTGCTTAAGATGAACAAGGCTGAGGCGGATGAGCTTGCAATGAGTCTTTTAAAGCGTGTCGGACTTGAGGATAAGGCAAAGAGCAGACCGAACCAGCTTTCAGGCGGTCAGCAGCAGAGAGTTGCCATTGCACGCTCGCTTGCGATGAAGCCCAAAGCCATGCTCTTTGATGAGCCGACCAGCGCTCTGGATCCCGAGATGATAAAGGAAGTTCTTGATGTTATGCTTGATCTTGCAAAGGAAGGAATGACAATGCTTCTGGTCACGCATGAAATGGGATTCGCAAAAGCAGCTGCAGACAAGATCATATTCATGGATGCGGGTGAGATAATTGAAACCGGAACTCCTGATGAAATCTTCAGCAATCCGAAATCAGAGAGAACGAGAAGCTTCCTGAATCACATTCTCTGATTACTGCACAGACAGCCGGCCTTCCGGCTGTTTTCTTTTTGCACCTTGTGTTTGTTTGAACTAACACTTTCCGAAAACAATCATAATCATTATCCTTTGTTGTCGGAGGCACATTGATGCTTGAATTGAATAATATATCATGGAGCACTCCCGACGGAGTGCCGATACTGAAGGATTTGTCCCTCAGTATCGAAAATACAGGATTATCCGTAATAACAGGTCCCAACGGCGGAGGCAAGACCACACTTGCAAAAGTCATTGCGGGGCTCATCACGCCGGATAAAGGAACAATAGTGCTGGACGGAGAGGATATAACGGGTCTTGACGTCACACAAAGGGCGAAAAGAGGCATAAGCTACGCCTTTCAGCAGCCGGTGAGATTCAAAGGACTGACTGTAAAGGATCTTCTCAGCCTCGGTAGCGGGAAAGACCTCAGCGACGGAGAAGTCTGCACCCTGCTAGCAAAGGTCGGACTGTGCGGAAGGGACTATAAGGACAGGGAAGTGAATGCATCACTCTCAGGCGGAGAGATAAAAAGGATTGAAATCGCATCGGTTCTCGCACGGCCTTCCCGTCTCGTGATCTTCGATGAACCTGAAGCAGGAATCGATCTCTGGTCATTCACAGGCCTTATCGCGGCATTTGAGGAAATGAAGAGGGAAAAGAAAGCCTCCCAGATCATCATAAGCCATCAGGAAAGAATCCTTGATGTCGCCGACAGAATAATAGTTGTTGAAAACGGCAGTGTTGCAAAAGACGGAAGCCGCAGCGAAATTCTTCCTTCCCTGGTATCGATCCCGTCATGCCCGATGATGATGAGAGAGGAGGAAAGACTATGAGAGAAAGAGATGAGCTTCTGGAACTTATTTCCTCATGGGATGAGATAAAGAAAGAAGGCTGTGCGCACAACATAAGGGAAAACGGAAAAAGCGTTGAAAGAATGTCCAGCGAGCATATAAGGATCGAACCCAAAGCTGACGGCTCCGGCCTTGATATCCATATCGCACCCGGCACCAGAGGGGAAAAAGTCGCAATCCCCGCCTGTGTCACTGCTGCTGACATAAATGATCTGGTCTATAACGACTTCTACGTAGGAGAAAATGCCGATGTCAGGATCATCGCAGGCTGCGGCATCCATGTGAACAACGGGGAAGAAGCCCGTCACAGCGGCATCCACCGTTTCTTCATGGGAAGAAACAGCAAAGCTGTATATGAGGAAAAACATATAGGAAAAGGCGGCACACACGATACACGGAGAGTCATTGATCCGGTCACTGAAGTCTATATGGAAGAAGGAAGCAGCCTTGAAATGGACACAAGTCAGCTTGGAGGTGTGGACAGCACGAGAAGAGTGACAAAAGCAGAGCTTGCAGCCGGTGCCCGGCTTGTGATAAAAGAGCATCTTCTCACCACAGGAAACGAAAAGGCATTTACCGAATTCGAGGTCACCCTCAACGGTGACGACTCTGCCGTCGATCTTGTCTCCAGATCAGTTGCAAGGGATTCTTCCTATCAGGAGTACAAATCAACAATCACGGGCAATGCCCGCTGCACCGGTCACAGTGAATGCGATGCCATCATCACAGGAGACGGCAAGGTGAATGCTTCCCCTGCCCTGTATGCAGCATGTGAGGATGCAAGCCTGATCCATGAAGCCGCAATCGGCAAGATCGCAGGTGAGCAGATAATGAAACTCAGGACTTTCGGCCTGAGCGAGGAAGAGGCAGAAGCAAAGATAATTGAAGGCTTCCTGAAATAAGGTTCAATAAACAGGAGAGGTGCTGCAAGGTGCCTCTCTTACTTCATATAGTCTGCAACATTCTCTGATATTATGATTTTTTCTTTCCACTCCCTGATGTTCCTTTCAGAACATGAGAAACTGATTCCCAGAAGATGAACCGTCTTATTACGGCTGGCGGCATCATTCAGGAAGCGGTAATGGTATTTTCTGTCTGAAATCTGTGAAAGTGCACAGTCTGCTGTATCTTCAAATTTCATCTCGATGATATAAATATGATGTGGAGATTCTATCAGGACATCAATGCGTCCTCTGTCAGTATGTTTTTCTCCCTCAACCCTCAATCCTGATGCAACACACAGTGAAAGAAACAGCAGCTGGTACTGTCTTTCCCTGTCCTTATCGAGAAGCTCGTAGCTGAAATTTGAAAGATAGACTTTCATCTGGTGAATGAAGTCCTCTGTCCTTCCGTCTTTCAAGGCATTGCGTGCAAAATCGATTACAGTTTGAATGTCATTCCCTGATAAAGAATACCGGGTCACAAGTGAACCTGTGAATGAACTGGCAACCTCAATATCCGGAAACCTGAGAGTGACAGGCCCTGTGCTTACACCGTCCTGTGTAAGATAGCCGGTATAATACAGCAGAGCAAGAACAGCAGATCTGGAAACAGATCCAGATGCAATGGAAGAGACATCGAAAGATGTAAAGGCGGAAATGGATACAGAAGCATTCTCTTCAACTATATCAAGCAGATTCACGCTCTTTGCAAGTTCAACCGCAAGTGTTGATACTCCCGTCCAGTCCCAGAAATTCATGAATGCAGGATTTCCCTGAGAAAAATACATACCGATGGAAACAGGATTGTAAACACTTGGAATCCTGTTTGAATTTCCGTAAATTTCCTCAATTTCATGGACTTCATCCGCAGTTGCTTTCTCTATATCAATAAAAGATGATGCACCGCAATTTGAAAAACGGTATCCGTCGTAATAGCTTCTCAGAGCTGCGAGAAACTCCCGCCTTGAATGATACGGACATTCATCTGATGCAAGCTTTTCATTTATAGCGTCATCAAAGTTTTCCTCAAGTTCTTTCTGCGTATAACCGAATGCTCCTGCAAATCCCTGATCCATCGATATATCTGTCAGGTTATTCATCTGGCTGAAAATCGACATATTGGAAAGTTTCGTCACACCGGTGATGAAAAGGAAACGTATGCGATCCTCATTTGATTTCAGCTTTGAATAAAATGAAGAAAATGTCTGACGTATCTTCTCAGCAAGAGAATCTTCATCCTTATATGAAAGTATTCTGGTGACAGGTGCATCGAATTCATCTATCAGAACCACAACTTTGTCATCAAAAGCCTTCAGGAGATTATCCAGCATTGTACCCGGAGATGAATTATCCACCCAGGCTCCATTCTCCATGGCAATATTCCGTATCTGCTGCTGCAGACTTTCCCTGAAATCTCCATACGAAGTCAGATCGAGATCGGAAAAATCGAAATGCAGTACGGGATAAGGTCTGAAAGAATACTCCGTAGTTCCTATATAAAGATCCTTGAACAGCTCCTTCCTGCCTTTGAATACAGCTTCCAGAGTTGAAATGAAAAGCGATTTTCCGAACCGGCGTGGACGCGAACAGAAAAAGAATGTGCTGGCATGATTATTGACAAGCTTCCACACATATTCGGTCTTATCGACATACAGCCAGTCATTCATGATCAGCTGTTCGAAAGAAAACTTGCTGGTGGTGATCTGTCTGCCCATCCATTCCCTCCTTATCCTAACTGTATTTCATTATATACCAGAATACCCAGATAGCTGGTTAAACAAAATACTGTTAAGAATTTGAAGGAATATCGAAAACAAAAAAATCTCTGGCATAAACCAGAGATTCTTACGTGAGAGACGGGGCTCGAACCCGCGATCTCCGGCGTGACAGGCCAGCGCGATAACCAGCTTCGCTACTCCCACAAACAAGAGTACTATAGCAGAATACTGCAAAACATGTCAACTGAAAAATAAAATTCAGATAATATATTACATTAAAATAAATTACTTCATGCAGCACTCCGCAGGAAATGGAAACACGACAAACTGGAAAATGGGAGAGACAAGGCTCTCCCTCCGTAAACAGTCTCAGTTTTCAGAAAGCATTTTCTTTATATTATCAAGAACCTTACGGCTCATCAGATCATAGGCTTCTTCCGTCATGCCTGCAGAAACATCAGGACACAGAACATTTGCCCTGTCTTTGACTTCATCATATATGCTGCCCACGGCACCTGCAGTATCGGAAATGAAAATATTGCTGTCATCGAGAATCCAGCTTTTCAATGCATCCATATCAGAAGCAGGCCCGATGGAAGTATTGATCATTATCTTCCTGTTTCCAAGGCATCTGAATTCCTCCTCATGAAGCAGGATCACGCCTTTGTTGAGGCAGGTTATCACAACCTCCGACTGTTTCAGAAGCTCATGAAGAGGCTGGTAATGCATACCCTCTTTCTCACATTCTTCCTTGACAGAACGCGCATAGTAGCTTATGTCAGCACCCATCGCCTTCAGCAGTCTTGCAGTCATCTGTCCGCTTGTACCGAAACCGACAAATCCTATTTTAAGTCCTGTTATCTCTTTCGGTCTTGATCTCCACATCGGCCAGTCATAGCCGTGAAGGATTCTCACAAGTGCATATACTACAAACTCAGTCACACCCCTGTCACCGTAATCGCGTATGCCGTAGACCGTTATACCGTGCTTTTCCGCATAACCGATATCGACATTGGCGCTTTCCTTTGAATAAAGGGAACAGCACATACCCACATATTTGAGATTGCCGCATCTTGTCAGCACGGAAGCAGGGACAAGAGGAAGAGTCCTTACAAGAAGAGCATCCGCATCCCCTATCCTGGCAACAAGCTCATCCTCGCTTTCAGGAAGGGTTTCATAGCGTATTATCTCATCAGCATAATTTTCAAGCTCTTTTTCTGCCCACGGCTGCAGTCCGATCGGACCGGCTTCGACAAGTTTCCTGAATTTATTCATAAAGTCCTCCTCAGAAGAAAACCATTGAAGAAGAAAGATTCCTCATCAATGCCACAACTGACCATGCCGCGATATCACTGGTTGCAGAATATATATCGACAACAGCCTTCAATCCGTCTGTTTCCACAGTGATGCAGTGATCATCTCCGACAAACTCCGGAACGCTTGTTATTTCAGCCTTTGCGTTATCAGGGCCGATGGTGGCCAAGGCTGATGCAACAGCTACATTGACCTTTGTCGGAAGAAGTCCGATCGCCTCGCTTGTGGAGCCGGAGAACACTGTCTTCTCTTTTTCCTGCAGTCCGTCCTCATACAACGGCGTATTTTTAAGGGAATTTGGCCCTTTGTGAGTATGTATGCCGGCTTTGACAGCACTACCCTCTGCTTCAGCAATCAGGGCAATTGTCCTGAGCACATCAAATCCGCCGACAGCGCCTGAAGGAATATATATCTTCGCACCGGTTCTTTCTGCACAGGCAAGAGTCTCAGCCTTGAAAGCAGCATCGGCAAATGCTCCGATTGAAAGCGGTATGATGCTGATTCCGTTCTCCAGTGCATCAAGTGCAAAATCCTTCAGCAGCGCAATTGAAGCTGTTTCTATGATATAATCCGGCTTGAGGGAAATCACCTCATCCATTGAAGCCGCAGCAACTGCTTCCGTTCCCTTCACAAGCTCTTCGGCATCCTCTAGTTCACGTGAATATGCCGCAACAAGCTTATAATCCTTCAGCAAACCGTTTATATATGCCTTCTGCACAATCTTTCCAAGATGACCGCATCCGGCAACTGCAAATGTCTTCATGATAAACCTCCAGTAAATCTCTGACTGATACTCTCTCAGAAAAGCAAAGAAATTTAAAGATGGAGAAAGAAAAACTCTGTATCGAAAATCATGTATTAAACAGCGGATATAAGATACAGAGCGAATTTCATCAAATAAAATCAATACTCACATCACCATTGTTACATGATATATTCAGTGTTTTCACCCCTCCTTTGCGGTCTCCGATATTGCTGTCACCTTTCTTCACATCACAGTTGATAGTGAAATTTTCATAGTCATCAACAATGTATCCCCTTATATCTCCGTTTTTAGTTTTCAGATTGGCTTCTCTTCCAACTGAAATGTCAGAAAAGCGCACATCACCGCCATTTGAATGAAGGCTCAGAGTATCTGATACGGAAATGTTATTAACAGATATTGTTTCGTTCGTTGTGGAAATATCAAGTGATGACAGTACACATTCCGGAATACGTACTGATATCACTCTGTTTCCCTTTGAAGGTTTTACACTGCCAATATAATCCATCCAGTCTTTATTGTAGACGCTTTTCATTGTCAGAACTCCGGAATCGGAAACAGAAATACCGTAAGTTTCCTCTTCACTTGTGAAATATTCAATGTGAATCATATCATCTTCCGACACCGTAACATCGATCCGCCTGTCACGCACATCAATGTTGATTGTATCCACGCGGCTTTCTTCAATCACATATTGCCCGGGGACAAAATGTCCTGCAGAGCAGCCTGACAATGAAAATACTGTCAGCAAAACAATCAATAATATCAGAAATTTTCCTTTCATATTTTTTCTCCACTGATTTGATCAAATTTCATAGTTCAAGCTCACAACGGCGTTGTGCCGTATTACATGGCTCTTCTGCCAGGCGGAATCTTGCTGATACATAAAACTGCATCATATCATCCTCTGCCGCATCAATGGATACGGCAACATTTCTCACTCCCTGCAGTTTCAGCCCCTTCAACATATGTGAAAAAGCTCTTTTCCTGACCTCATGCCAGTCTTCAAAAGATGGAGACATGACAAATTTAAATATAGTTGCCTTCTCTGCACTCTTTTCAAAGCGTTCATACATGAAAAATCCGGCATATGCACTGTCTTCATAAATGACATTCACATATACATCCGTCACGTATTTAGAGACAGCGATGGAAATGGCTATACAGGAAGTACAATCAACATCTTTCACATCCTCATGATTTTTTTCTGCAAGCATTGTACATATATCAGATATATTGCCAGCATCAATTGGTTTAATTCTTATCATGATACATACTCCCTATAGCGTACGTTTTTTCAATATCAGAACACCGGTTAAAGACAATAATGCTGTCAGAAGAACAGAGGCAGATATCTGAATGAGTGCGTTTCTGTTTATCATGATGACATGGAAGAATCCGGCAAGCAGGCTTCTCAGCGGTGCAAATGGCGTGAATATGCATATGACAGCAATCAGCAGGATATCAGCAAGCCATCCATACCATTTTGTCTGCATGGACAGAAGAACATGAAGAAAAGTCATCACAAGTATGAGGAAAAATGCCTGCTGTATGAACGCAATGATGATTCCGTTGTCCGTCCACCCGCATACATCCATAAGATTAATCACAGACTTTGTTCCATACAGAGGATCAATGACTGTATGAATCAATGTATTGGCAAGCGAGATGGATGATGCAAGTATTCCATAGCTAAGAAGAGAGGAGATGAAATAATCTTTCTTGCATGCACCGATATTGATCAGTTTCCTGAAATCACGGAAAACAAAGAAAAACGGACTCAGCAGTGCAGGCAGCCACGTATAGTTTCCATTGCTGATCACAATATCACCGGAAGAGACGGCAGAAACCACTATGACTGCCGTGATGATATAACTGACAATGTTTCCAGCCAGCAGACGTCCTGTTATTGCAAAAACCTGTTTCATTATTTCCTCCCTCCCTTATGCCCGACCATGCGGATGAACAGATCCTGCAGTGACATCGGACAGACTTTCAGTGCAGCCTCCTGCGCAGGAGGTGTGTCATAAATGTATGCTGTTTCCAGTCCGCCTGCCATCTCTCTTGAGATCACATTCAGAGTACGGACTGCATCTTCAACATCATCCCTGAAACCGCTGACAGCGAAGGACTTCTCCCCCACAGCTTTCATCGTATCGTAAAAGCAGATCCTGCCTTTATCGATGATTATCAGCCTGTGAACCGTTTCCGCGATTTCCTCAATGATATGTGTTGATACTATTATGATCCGCGGTTTTCTGCAGAAGCTCTCTGAAAGCATATCATAGAACTCCGCTCTCATGATTGCATCAAAGCCCAGAACCGGCTCATCAAGAAGAATCACATCCTTGCTGCTGGACAGACATATGATCGTGGAAACCATCGTTTTCATTCCAAGCGAAAGCTGTCTGAATTTCTTCCTCCCGTCCAGTTCAAAACGGTCCATCATCTCAAGGGCGAAATCATAGTCATAATCAGGAGAGACTTCCGAAGCAAGCCTTATGAGCTTATGTACAGGAAGATTGAAATGTCCTGCGAAATTCTCAATGTAGCTTACATCCGTCTCAAGTGCTGATGCCGAGATTCCTTTCCCGTTCACCTTTATTTCCCCGCTTGTGATGTTCTGATACCCCGCTATTGATTTCAGAAGTGTTGTCTTACCCGCACCGTTGCGCCCCAGCAGACAGTAAATGCCGGCTTCCTCAAGTGAAAGACTGATCCCGTTCAGCACAGATGTCTGTCCGTATTTTTTCGATATCTGTTTAAGTTCTACCATTTCAGATTCCTTTTATGCGTGTTGTAATTTGAGATCTCAGGTGCTACCATAATGTTTTGTGTAACACAAATGTCAATTGGAAAAATGAAAAAAGGAAAATCATATTCAATCAGTGAGGCTGCAAAAATTGTCAACACAACAAGCGAGACACTGCGGCATTATGACCGTATCGGACTGGTGAAACCAAGCCGGAAGGATGAATGGACGAATTACAGATATTACACGGATCAGGACATAGTCCGCCTGAATACTGTAAAACTCTTCCAGCTTATGGATCTGTCGCTTGAGGAGATAAGGAATGTCCTGGAATATGATGATCTTGAGAAAATAATATCTTTTCTTGAACGTGCAGAGAGAAAAGCGGATGAGAAAATTGCAGCACTGCAACTGGGAAAAGAGAAGATTGCAAGGGCAAAAGCAGATTATGAAGGAAAAATGAATAGGCAGGGAAACCGTGATGGGATATTCATAAGAAATATTCCGCAGCGTGTGATAATGCTGTCAGAAACATTATCCAGACCTACTATCGACAATCTCTGGAATTATCTCGGACATTTCTACGAAAGCCTGCCTGATGCTGTAAGGGATCAGTTTGCCTTTGAAGATATGGCAGGGATCTACACAGACAACACCACTTCACGGCTGTTTGCAATATGTCTCCGTCATAAAGATATTGAAAGCATAAGAGCTCTGCCCGGAGGAAAATATCTATGTGCACACTGCAGTGAAGAAAACAGGGAACAGGTGCTGGAACAGCTGGCTTGTACCGCAAGAACCGAGTATGGAGCACAACCTGAATTCTCCATACAGCTGATTGTCGTATCAGGCATCCTGCACTGGGATTATGAAATACAGATCCCGCTTGGGGAAGAATGATAGGATAAGTTCAGAAACCTTTTGATGAAAAAAATGGAGGTAATCAATGGAGAGGAAATACTGTCAGGAATGCGGAACTGAACTTGTAGAAAAATATCTTGAAAATGAGGGAATGATCCCCTTCTGTCCTGAATGCGGCCAGTACCGTTTCCCAATGTACAATGTTGCTGTAAGCATGATCGTTGTGAACAGGAAAAACAGCAAGATACTGCTGATCAGACAGTACGGTAAGCCCTTCTTCATCCTTGTTGCGGGATACGTCAACAGGACGGAATCGCTGGAACATGCGGTTGCAAGGGAAATCAAGGAAGAAACAGGAATGACTGTCTCTTCCATAACCTTCAACAGAACACAATTCTTCGAGCCATCAAACACACTGATGTGCAATTTCACCGCTTTTGTGGATGATGACAGTGAACTCAGCACAAATGAGGAGATCGATTCTTACAGATGGTTCACTCCGGATGAAGCGAGAGAGAATATCCTGCAGAACAGTCTCGCATCATATTTTCTCAATGCATATCTTGATGAAAGCACAAATTTATGAAAAAGCTTGCACTCCTCTGCCTGTGTAGACAAAAGACCGGAATATGAAATATCTTTTTCACAAATACAGAAGGAGAACAATTCTATGCTCTGCATTGCAAGCGCTCCCTGCGAAGCCTGAAGCGGACGGCCGCATGGAGCAAGAATAGACAAGTCCGCCAGGCTTTGCTTCAGAAAATCAAATAAGGAGCAAAGCAATGAAAGACGAAAAGAAATTCATCAATTTCATATTATTATGGGCAACCCAGACGCTTTCACGTCTCGGGTCTTCATTAACACCATTCGCACTCATCCTCTGGGCTTATGGTGAGACAGGTTCTGCAATGAGTACCGCACTTCTGACGGTATCGTCGTACGTGCCGTACATTCTTCTCTCTCTTCCCGTCGGAACACTGACAGACAGGATGAACAAGAAGCATCTGATGCTTTTATCTGATACTGCCGCAGCCCTGTGCACCCTCACGATACTCTTCGTGTGGCTTTCAGGAAATCTTGAGCTATGGCATCTGTATCTCGTGAACGCCATAACCGGAACAGCTCAGACATTACAGCAGCCTGCAAGCGAGGTCGCGACCACACTCGTCACCCCGGAGGACAAGTACCAGAAGGCAGGAAGCCTTAATGCACTTGCATACAGCGTGATCAACATTGCCTCCCCAGTGATTGCGACTGCACTGTATTCAGCCGGAGGCCTTACTCTTGTGATCATCGTTGATCTTTCAACATTCACCGTAGCATTCCTATCTCTTCTCTTCTTCGTAAGGATCCCGGAAATGAAGAATGAGAAACGGGAAGACAGCCATATCATGATGGATCTGAAGGAATCATTGTATTTCCTCAAGACAAACACAGGAATACTTCAGGTGATACTCTTCCTTGCCGCAATCAACTTCATAGCCTCAATCTACAATGCAGCACTTCCTGCGATGATTCTAAGCTTCGAAAGCGAAAGCACACTGGCCGCAGTGCAATCCACAGCAGGAATTGCGATGATTACTGGCAGCGCGATCGCAGCAATGATGCCGGCACCCAAAAGCAGAGTGAAAATGATAATCATCTCCCTGTTCATCTCAATGAGTACAGAGAACTTCATGCTGTCCTTCTCCAGAAATCCTGCGATATGGTGTCTGGGCGCATTCCTGGGATGGCTGTGCATTCCCGTGATGAATACCAATCTTGATGCCTTGATGAGAAGCAATATTCCATCCGGCATCCAGGGCAGAGTCTACTCTGCAAGGAACATGCTGCAGTTCTTCACAATACCGCTTGGCTATCTTGCCGGAGGATTTCTTGTAGACACAGTATTTGAACCCTTCATGGCTGATAAATCAGACACTGTACTCAATCAGCTGTTCGGAACAGGCAAAGGCTCAGGAGCCGCCTTTCTCTTCGCTGTAATCGGAGTGATGGGAGTACTTGTGTGCATAGTTTTCTCAAGGCTGGAAAACATGAGAAAGCTTGAATGAAAAAGAAGAGAATCAGTTAAAAAAGCAGTGAGCCTGCATGTATCTTCACACAGGCTCACCTGCTGCTAATTAAAGTGCATCATCAGCTGTATATGCACCGAGAGAGCCGGCCTTCACCTGAATGCAGATATAAGTCACAGGACTGTCAGAAGATGCGAAAAACTGTCTCTTTCCCTCCGGGGCAATTCTTACCCAGTCACCTTCAGAAAGAACAACTTCCTCATCATCGATTACTGCCTTTCCCCTGCCGGAAAGAATGAAATAAATTTCCTCATTTGCCTTATGTGCATGGACAAATGGCACACAGGTTCCTGCCTGAAGTGTATTGACGCTGATTTCAGCACCTGTAAGTCCAAGCAGATCATGGAGCTCTGTCCTTGCCCCTTCAACCTTTACGATTTTTGTGTAATTACTCATTTTTGTCTCCTTATGGAATGCACAATATTAAATCATTGGGATCATGAAAAGTACGCACAAAAAGGTAACTGTGCACTGTTTTGGAGAATGTGGTGTACAATACGCGCAGGAGATACAATTTTGAAACCAAAATCGGAATTGCCGCCATGTCCGGTGGCTACAACAGTAAGCCTTATCGGCAACAAATGGAAACTTCTCATAATCCGCAACCTTTCTAAAAGGGCATGGAGATTCAACGAGCTCCAGAAATCACTTGAAGGAGTATCACAGAAAGTCCTCACAGCAAGCCTGAGAGAACTGGAAGCAGACGGGATAATATACAGAAAGGATTACTTCACCAATCCGCCGAAAGTTGAATACGGTCTTACTGAACTTGGAAACAGGCTGAAAGAACTTCTTGATGTGATGGCCCGCTTCGGTACTTATTACAAATCACTGACCGCAGATTGATAAGACCATCCAAGTCAGAAAAGCAGCGAATCCTCTGAAAACCTTAATAGAAATGCCATCATTTTTCGGAAAAAGATGCTGTACGTATAGTAAATTGTAAAAGTAAATGCAACAGAAAAGTTGATGCAACAAAATATGGACATAAAATGGATTGTTTAAGTTTGACGGATTGTCGTTAATGCATCAG
>CASFTW010000013.1 GCA_949297785.1 uncultured Spirochaetales bacterium | reverse complement strand
CTGATGCATTAACGACAATCCGTCAAACTTAAACAATCCATTTTATGTCCATATTTTGTTGCATCAACTTTTCTGTTGCATTTACTTTTACAATTTACTGTATCGAATAAACAATAAACAATAAATAGGAATATAAGATGACAAAAATTTTATAAAACTGAAAGATAAAGGGCTGTTGTTTTAATGATTAAAAAAAGCGGTATAACTTCTTAGGCTCCAATTGCCATCAGATGTTACCGCCTCCACTTACAATGTATTGGTGAAAATCATGGATTTGTCAACAACATGCAACACACAACAAGCCAGAGTCGGCGCAAGAATTTCAAGAATATGAAGGCAACATTATTTTGAATTTTCGTCCTTCTTTTTAGAACTGGAGGATACTCCGCTGATTGATGCAATCAATACAGGTGCCACACCTGCAATAATCGCTGATATTGCAGCGCCGGAAAAGCCTAGTATTCCGCATACAATTCCACCGCACAATCCAGCCATTCCGATTGTGCTTTTTTACGACCGTAGGGCATCTTTGATTGCCTCAGATATGGAATCTCCAGTCTGGCCAAAGGATTTCTCGACGCCTTTCCATGTTCTGGTCATTCTTTCTTCATTCGAGAAAGATGGGAAACTTCCAATTTCGATTTGATTCAATCTCAATGCGAGAACCCCATCGCAGAAGGCTTCAAACATTTTAGATTTTCCGGCTTTTGATTTTTCCATGTCCTTGCCTCCTTTTCTTAAAAGTTTATCATTGATCCGTTGTTTTTGTAACTTTGTGCTATAATGTTACAAAAACCTACCAAACTGTCAAATTCTGTCACGAAAGTTACCTAGAACGACCGCACGAAATTTGATGACTTTCTGAAACTGCAATGAGAGAGAGTAATCACGGAAATGAAAAATTCTGCCAGGTCGGGCTTTTCTATTTTTTACTTACAAGTATTAAGTAATTGACTTGGATAAAAATAAGCCTGACCTCATTGATGAACCACTCTCCGAAGAGGCGATTCGAGCGTCAGACTTTACAATTAAATTACCATCAAAACCTTAAAGTATCAATTCAATTGTAGTTGCCTATTGTGTACTTGATGTACAAAACAATCCGGTAATGATAAGTCTTACAGCAAGCACAACACGCTCAGAAAAGATAGAAATCAATCTGATCTCAAGTATATATGGAAAGAAAAAAGATTCGATTCAAAAATGGATTGATGATGGATTGCTTCTTTTCTGGAATGACATGGAAAATTATTCAAAGGCGGCACTTTCTGTTAGGCTGCAATTGCCATCAGATGTTACCGCCTCTACTAACAATATATTAGTGGATATCAAGGATTGTCAATGAAACAAAAGTCTCACAGATTTTTCAAACAGCAGAAAGAAACAAAAAAAACATGGCAACAGTCAGAAGTATTGTTCAACCAGAGCACCGATGCGCAAGTGTCACTCTATGCAAATAGTTCAGCTAAAAGTTACAGACAATATCCTACTTTTCCAACAGGCAAAGAAAAACAATAATATGAAAGACAACGAATCAAAGGAGGAACATCCATGTTCGATGATGTGATACTCAAAAGAAGAAGTTACCGTACATTTGCATCCCGTCCTGTTGAGAAGGAAGTTGAGGATAAACTGCTTACAATGACACTGCGTGCGCCCAGCGGCGGCAACATGCAGCTGTGGTCCATGATAAGAGTAAGAGACCCTGAGAAGAAAGCCCTGCTTGCAAGAACATGCGACAACCAGACATTCATCGCAAAAGCACCTCTTGTCTATTTTTTCCTCTCTGACACTCACAAATGGATTGAGTATTTCAAAGGTTCGAAATGTGATGAGAAATTCGGCAAGCCGATAAGGAAGCCCGGCATCGGAGATTTCCATCTGGGGATGCAGGATGCGATGGCTGCGGCTCAGACCTGCGTGCTTGCAGCCGAGAGCCTCGGCCTGAGATCATGCTATATCGGAGACATAATAGAAAACTATGAGACAGTAAAAGAAGCATTCCATCTTCCGACTTTCGCAGCTCCCGCATGTCTTCTCGTCATCGGTTATCCGAAAGAAGAGATAAAGGCACCTCTCCTTCCCCGTCCCGACAACGATGCTTTCTATTTCACGGATGAATATCCGGAGATCACATATGAGATGATGGAGAAGATGTATAAAAACCAGGAGGATTTCTCAAGGGAGAACAAGACACTTCCGCTTGACAACACGGGAACCTACGGGGACCGTTATTTCAACAAGAAATACACTTCCGACTTCATGGCGGAGATGAACAGAAGCACAAAGATATTCCTCTCTCCATGGTTTGAAGAAGAAAACGACTGAAAACAGAATCTTCAGCGCTTCTGGAACAAAAAAAGGAGCGCTGTGCTTCTTCAATGTAATAAAACAAGAAATTTCCACTTAAAAACATAAAAACAAGTTTCAATTTAAACAAAATATAATTGTTTATATTACAAATAAAAATCAAAAATATTACCGCAGTTGGCGTGTTTTCATTACCGGACTTGGCGGACTTTCATTACCACAGTTGGCAACAAAAACAGACAGCAGGAGCGCTGTCTGTTGAAAAGATAATGAAAACATCAATAGCCAAGCTGGCACATGGCATCGGCGACTTTCTTGAACGCCGCGATATTCGCACCCTTCACATAGTTTATATAACCGTCGTCTTCCATACCTTCCCTTACACAGGAAGCATGAATTTCGCTCATGATATGCTTAAGTCTTGAATCAACCTCTTCCTTCGTCCAGAAAAGATGCTGTGCGTTCTGGCTCATCTCAAGACCGGAGACTGCAACGCCGCCGGCGTTTGCGGCCTTGCCCGGGGCAAGGGTTATTCTCTTGTCTATGAGATACTGTGCGGCATCTGCACATACGCCCATGTTAGAAGTCTCTATCACATACTTGCATCCGTTCGAGACAAGAGTCTTCGCATCTTCCAGTGCAAGCTCATTCTGGATGGCGCACGGGAATGCCATGTCGACAGGAACCTCCCACGGCTTTCTGCCAGGTACGAACTGGGCTTTGAATCGCTGAGCATACGGTTTCACGATATCATTGTTGCTGGCCCTGAGCTGGAGCATGAAAGCTGTCTTCTCCGGAGTGTTTATACCCTCTTCATCAAGGATATATCCGTCAGGGCCGGAAATCGTGACAACCTTCGCACCAAGCTGTGACGCTTTCATCACCGCACCCCATGCAACATTGCCGAAACCGGATACCGCGATTCTCTTTCCCTTGATGGAATCACCCATGTTCTCAAGAATGTTGTCGGCAAAATACATTGTGCCGAAGCCTGTCGCCTCGGGACGGATGAGACTGCCGCCCCACCCCAGTCCTTTACCGGTGAGAACACCTGTGTTCTCGCCTTTTATCCTTTTGTACTGACCATAAAGGAAACCTATCTCCCTTCCTCCGACTCCGATGTCTCCGGCGGGAACATCGGTATCGGGACCGATGTACTTGTAAAGCTCAGTCATGAACGAGCGGCAGAAACGGAGTATCTCGGCATCGCTCTTTCCGCGCGGCGAGAAATCGCTGCCGCCTTTTCCTCCTCCCATGGGAAGGCTTGTGAGTGCATTCTTGAATGTCTGTTCGAAACCCAGGAACTTGAGGGAGCCAAGAGTGACTGATGAATGGAAACGCAGGCCTCCCTTGTAAGGCCCAAGTGCATTGTTGAACTGAACTCTGTAGCCTTTGTTCACCTGCACATCTCCGTTGTCATCTTCCCATTCCACCTTGAAGGAGATGACCCTGTCGGGTTCGGTTATGCGCTCCAGTATCTTGTTTTTCATATACTGGGGATTCTCGTTCACCACATCAATTACAGAGGCAACGACTTCCTCCACTGCCTGGATGAATTCATCCTGACTGGGATTCCTGCGCTTCAGATCGCCGATAAAAGATTCAAGATCGTACATAACTACCATCTCCTTGTATCATCAGCTTAAGGGCGCTTTTTCCATCTGTCAACAAAATCTTATCATATTGAAAGATTTAAAAGAAAATCTTTAGCAAATCCACAAATAATTCAAATGATTGTTGATAAAAATTAAAAAATAAAACAAAACGACAATATTTCATCCAACACACCCGGCAAACGCAAAAAGCGCAATCGTAAATATTGCCAAAACCATAGAAAAGCGCAGATGTCTCGGAATTCATCGCTTCCGTATGCGTCAGAAGCGGCAAAGAACAGGCTCAAGACGCAGATCTTGATTTTTACTAAATTTTTGATGGTGAATTATTTGATTTTCTCCTCCCCGGCAGTAGAAATAAACGGAAACTCCTGATAATATGCCTTTCCTGCATAAGTTTTTCAAAGGAGTTTAAAAAGAATGGATCCAGAAATCATTGAAACAGTAGGCGACAACGTAAGTGTTTTCATGTCCTACTCAGTCGAGCAGCTAATCCACATTGGTATTATACTTGCGTTATCTCTGCTCACATTTGTCATTGCAAAGATTGTCATAAAAATCATTTCAAAAATGCTCAGAAAAGCCGTGACAGTGAAGAACGGCAAACTCACACCTCTCATGGCCGGCTTCATACTCAAGGTAGTACAGGTTATTATATGGGTATTCGCAATTCTCATTATCCTTCAGATATGGGGAATAAACCTCACACCGGTCATTGCCGGCTTAGGTGTCACAGGTGTCGTTCTCGGCTTCGCACTTCAGGAATCGATAAGCAATATCTTTTCCGGTCTGCTGCTGGCACTCAACAATCCCTTCGGAATCGGAGACTATGTGCTGCTGGGTAGCATTGAAGGAACCGTCACGGGAATGGATGCGATCTGTGTCACACTGCTTTCCGGCGACAACAAGAAGATAACGATATCCAACAAGATAGTTCTGGCGGATGCGATCATAAACTATTCTTCCAGTGATATCCGCCGTGTCGATATGGCAGTGAGCGTCGCATACGGTTCTGACCTCGAGAAGGCAAAGGACGTAATAACAAATCTTGTGAAGTCCTATCCTGAGGTTATTTCCGACAAGCCTGTCGTTGTCGAGGTTGGTGCCCTCTCCGCTTCCTCAATCGACTTCATCATCCGTCCCTGGTCAAAGAATTCTGATTACTGGACAGTCAAATGGAGATTCCAGAAGGAAATCTGTCCTGCACTCAATGCAGCCGGAATTGAAGTCCCGTACAACAAGCTTGATGTCAATATTCTCACACAGAACTGAGATTCAGGATATCATTTTACCAGAGTCAATTGAAAGAGCTGTTCATAAGAGCAGCTCTTTCTTCATTGCCTTTTCCTAATGTTTTTTAATTTTCTGCAGTCTCTCATTGAGAGAGAAGAACTGCTCCTCCACACCCTTTATGCAGGCTGTTCCCATAAGGGAATAGGCTTTCTTCAGATCATGGGAGAGAACCACATTCCACAGCTGTGAGAATGAAATTCCTATTTCATCCGCACATTTCATGAGGTAGTTTCTGACTTCGCTTTCCGCTTCCGCATTTGAACATAATGTCTTCATGTCATCCCTGATCGAGAAACAGGATGGATCATATGAGGAGAGTGAGTCATCGGCACTGTCGAACCAGTTTGTGAGGGAGGCTCTGTCATCAAGGCGGTAGGAAGGATTCTCCTCCCTGCGGCGGATGAGAACGGTGGTGTCTGAAAGAGAACCAGAAACGGCCGTGACACGGGTTTCCCCTGTCTTTTCAAGCGGTATCATGAATGAGAAGACATGTGAGCCTTCCTGACGGGAAAAGAATCTGCCGTTGATGTACAGATCGATGTGCTTCTGGTTTGAATACACTTTGACAGGTGTCTCATCAGCGCACCTGTCAGTGAACCTCTTCCCGTTCACATATACGAAAGGCTCATCCGACAGCCATGCCTTATAAACATAGAAGCTGTCCTTCCTTGTCTTCCTGTCGTATGTGACAAGACCTTTGTTGTTGCGCCCCGCACACCCGCCTTCATTCCTTCTGTCAGCCGCGAAGTCGAACATGTTCCACACATGTGTCGCCCAGATGAACGGACGGGTGGAAATTATTTCCATCATTCTCTCATGGTATTCAGCCTGGTACTCCTCGCTGTAATCGCCTCTGACGGGAGAGGCGGAGTGAAGGAACACAGAGGCTTCGGCTCCGTATTCCGACAGTCCTGCCGGCATGCCGGGGCGGGATGCATGGTAATCATCAAGCCATTTCACATTGTCTTCAACATTTCCCAGGTACCATCCGAAATAATGGTTGTACGATCTTATGTCGGGAAGCGAGACAAGATAATCATTGCCGTCAAGCTCGCCGAGCTCTGCAACAGCAGTCAGGCGTGTATGGTCAAGTTCATGGCACAGGTCATTGAGAAGCCGGTGGTTCTCATACACTTCGTCCGACAGGCCGAACATCGAAATCTCATTGGAAAGGCCCCAGCAGATGATGGAAGGATGATGCATGTTCTGCAGCACGAGTTCCCTCATCATTAGCAGGGTGTTGTCCACTCCCCTGACAAGATGACCTGAGATATAAGGAATCTCAGCCCACACGACAAGACCGTACCTGTCGCACAGGTCATACACATACTGCGCCTGCTGATAGTGTGCAAGACGCACTGTATTGGCCCCCATTTCAAGAATCAGGGAAATATCTTCCTCATGATCCGCATTGCTCACAGCCCAGCCTTTGTCAAGCCTGTCCTGATGCCGGCATACCCCGCGAAGAGGATACTCTTCCCCGTTGAGGATGAAACCCTTCTCCGGATCTATGCGGAATGAGCGGAATGCGGCAGTTACAGATACTTCATCTTCAAGCACATCACCTTTATAGAGGCGTGCGCACAGCGTATAGAGATAAGGATCCTTTTTCCCATTCCACAGGTGAGGATCATCGGCACAGATGACACCGGACGTCCCTTCACTTTCCGCAACACATCTGTTCTCCCTGTCATAAAGAGAGATGACACATCTCCCTTCCCCTTCCACTGCAGCTTCGTATTTCAGGTATCCCCGGCCGTCCTTCACCTCGCTCCATGTCCTTATGCCGGGGGAACCGTAATCATCAAGGGAGAAATGTGATGATGATACCGCCACAAGCCTTGCCGGCCGGTATATGCCGCCGAAGAAAGTGAAGTCGGCAAACTGCGGGTAAGTGTAATCTGTGCGGCGGTTGTCTGCATAAACTGTAAGAATATTCTCATCAGCGAGACTGTCAGTGAGATCACAGCGGAAAGTCGCAAAACCGTTTTCATGATGGCAAACATGTTTTCCGTTGATATGAACATCGGCAATAAAGGCCACTGCCTCGAACTCAGCGTAAAGGCGCTCTCCTTTCTCAAGATGAACCTCGGGAAGATTTATCTCATAACAGCAGCGGGAACGCAGGAAATCATTTCCTCCGTCCTGTCCGTCAATATTGTTCCATGTATGGGGAAGTGAAATGTTCTCCCATTCCTCTTCATCACTCTTCCTGAAACGCCATCCTTCACACAGATCCATGTATCTTCTCATTCACCGGGCCTCCTAATCATTCTCATATTCATTATCAGGAAAATCACGGCTTCAGACAATCTACAGGAACCACAAACACACCGTCCTCCCTTCTGTAAGGGTATTTTGTCAGCCCTGTAAGAACCATCAGGAAAGAAGGAGCCCGCATTTTCCCGACATCAATGAGGGAAGCAAGCTTTTTCAGAGTCGCCGCACCTTGTTCTATGGCAGGTTCCCCTCCTATTTTTATTTCTATAAGAGCATATTTCCCATTTGGAAGATGAATTACAGCATCACACTCAAGATTATTCCCGTCACGGTAATGCAGGACTTCTCCATCAAGAAATCGTGAATAGACTCTCAGATCCCGCATGCATAAATTTTCGAATATGAAACCAAATGTTCTCATGTCATCGATAAGATCATCAGGAGAAGCTCCTAAACTTGCAACTGCTATGGAAGGGTCGCAGAAATATCTTGTCGGGGATGTTCTTGTTGCTGTTTTCGACCTGAGGTTCGGATTCCAGGAACCTGCTTCATCAACAACAAACAGATCTTTCAGCTTTTTCAGATAGCTGTAAGCTGTGTTCTCTCCCAGTTCTGTATTCATTGAACCGATACAGTCCTTTATAATTTCGGAAACTGAACATTGCGACCCCACATTTCTCGCGTATGAATGAAGGAATGTTCTCATAAGGTGGGCGTTTACGGTTTTCCCTTCCGGTGTATTTATCTCGCTGTGCTCTATCGATTTTACATACTCTTTTGCTGCAATCAGTGCGGAAGAAGCTTTCATCTTTCCGTTGCAGACTCTGGGCCACCCTCCTCTGCTGCACAGAAAAGCCAGCTTATCTATATCCATGAAACTTTCACCGTCAATTTCACAGTTGCCACTGAAAAGCTCCTGTATACTGACGGAACCGGAAGAATCTCCGGATTCAAACAGACTCATCGGATCCATTCTGAGCCGCCCGATCCTGCCTGTACCGGAATGATGCGGCCTGTTTTCTTCAAGAGGTGTGGCAGAGCCCGTCAGAATAAACAATCCTTCCTCATCTCTTTTATCAACTTCATAACGGACAGCATCCCATAATGACGGGACGATCTGCCATTCATCGATAAGACGTGGAATACTGCCCCGCAGAAGTCTCGCAGGACTTGTCCTTGCCAGATACAAAACGGATTTTCCTCCTTCGGAAACATCGAGCTTGACTGTACTTTTCGCATGCTGCATCGCAGTAGTTGTCTTACCGCACCATTTCGGTCCTTCAATCAATACAGCACCCATCGCTTCCAGCATGTTTGCCAGAATAGCATCTGCCATTCGCATTTTGTATTCCATATCAGCTACCTTCCGGCATTGATTATAATATATGAAAAAACTGCAAATCAAGCTCTCATTTGACTAAAATGTGGAAGTTGAGGCTTTTTCAATGTGGAAGTTGAGGCATTTTCGATGTGGAAGTTGAGGCATTTTCGATGTGGAAGTTGAGGTGTTTTTGATGTAGAACTTGAGCAAACAGAATTATGGCAGATGTTGCAATCAGGTGCTATCATGAAAACATGTATACACTGGATCAGACATGGATACCTTTTTCCTATCTTATGCTCAAACATATCTACAATGTTCTCCTCATATGCTCTGACTATGACAGATTCATGCTTGAGGAAGACGGACGTGTGGAAGAGGAAATATACAAAGAGTATATGGAACTCGGACTTTCAACCCCGCCGAAGATCACGCACACCTCAAACGAGGAAGAAGCGCTTGAGTTGCTCAGGCGTCTTAATTTCGATCTTGTCATAACCATGATCGACTTCCATACGGGAAAGGTCGAGCAGCTTGCCTCGAAGATCAAGGAAATAAAGAATGATATGCCTGTCATCGTACTCGCGCCGTCTCCCGATCACCGGAGGATCAAGGCACTGAAGGAGGAAAGGGAAAGCTCAATCGACCATATATTCTACTGGCAGGGCAATTCGAAACTGTTTCTTGCCATGGTGAAGCTCATAGAGGATTCGCTCAACCTCGACCATGACACAAGCGTTGCCGATGTGCAGGTGATCATACTGATCGAAGACTCGATAAGATTCATCTCCTCCTATCTTCCCGTAATGTACACCTGCCTCATACAGCAGACAAGGCTCAGCATACTTGAAGCCCTCAACGACTGGGGCAAGACGCTGAGAATGAGGGGAAGGCCTAAAATCGTGCTTGCACGAAGCGGTGAGAAGGGAATGGAATATTACCGGAAATACAGGAAAAACATACTCGGCATCATAACCGATGTGAATTTCCCGTACAAAGGGGAAAAGGAAGGCTCCGGCCTCCGTTTCGTAGAAGAGATAAGGCAGGAAGATGATGAGATACCTGTCCTCATACAATCCACAGACATAAGCAATGCAAAGGATGCAGAGGCCCTGCATGCGGACTTCATATGGAAGAATTCCCCCTCCCTCCTTTCCTCCCTGCAGGAGCACTTCATAAAATACTACAACTTCGGCCCGTTCAATTTCCTGAATCCGCATACGGGGGAGGTCCTGTACAGTGCCAGCACCATGAAGGAAGTCCAGAATGCCATAAAGGAAATTCCATCAGACTGTCTTCTTTACCACTGCCGCCGCAATGACATCTCAAAGTGGCTCAGGGCACAGAGTCTGTACCAGCTGGCATCCATAATCGAAGCCATAAATCCGGATGAGAATACGGATGCGGAGGAATTCAGAAAGAAACTTTACAATACGATAAAAGCCTACAGAACCCAGCGCACAAGAGGAGTGATCGCCCAGTTCTCAAGTGACAGTTATGATGATACGTCTTTCTTCTCCAGAATAGGTTCCGGCTCCCTCGGCGGCAAAGGCAGGGGTCTTGCCTTCATCGCAGCCGAGATGATGGCGGCGAAGGTTCAGGATGAATTTCCCTCAATTTACCTTTCAATACCCAAAACCGTTGTCATATCGACACAGATGTACGATTCTTTCATCGAACTGAATTCATTCGACATCTCAAGCCTGACGCAGATGGATGATGCACACATCCTCTCTCTTTTCCTTGGCGGAAGGCTGCCTGATGAGCTTGAGAAGAATCTGAAAGAGTTCCTCAAGGTTGTCATCCAGCCTCTTTCCGTACGCTCATCCTCCCTGCTTGAAGACAGCCACAGCGAACCCTTTGCCGGAGTGTACCAGACCTGCATGATCTCAAACTGCGGCAGCGATGAGAAACGTTTCAGGGAGCTGTCCTGTGCAATAAAGACCGTATGGGCATCAGTATTCTTCAAAAGGGCACGGGAATACCTGAAGATAACGGGACACATGGTGGAGGAAGAGAAGATGGCGGTGATCCTGCAGCAGGTGACAGGATCACGGCACGGCCGGTATTATTTTCCGAATGTCTCAGGTGTGGCGAGAAGCCTCAACTATTACCCTGTAAGCGGGCAGAAGAGCGAAGACGGGGTGGGAATGCTCTCCTTCGGCTTCGGGAAAAGCGTTGTGGATGACGGCTCCGCCTTCCGTTTCTGTCCGGCAAAACCGAAGAAACCCTCCGACGATCTCAACGGAAACGCATCAGGGCAGGACACTTTCTATGCGCTTGACATGGAAATGGATTTCAATCCGGAGAAAAACCTGGACAACCTCGTTCAGCTTCCCGTCTCATGGGCGGCCCGGTATCCGAAATCGCTGAAACACATCGCCTCCACCCTTGATATGAACACCTACACCATCAGCGAATCCACTTTTGCCGAAGGAGAGAAGATAATCACATTCAACGGCATGCTGAAATACGGAATGTTCCCCCTTGCTCCCGTGATTGACAGGATCCTCAAGCTGGGAGCGAAAAGCATGCAGACTCCGGTGGAAATCGAAATCGCAGTCAATACGGAGAGAAGCGGGGACAAGAAGCCGGATTTCTCGATTCTCCAGATACGCCCCATCGCCTCTGCATACAGCGAAAGCGATGTGGAAATAGATGATGAAGACATGGCTTCAGCCTTCGTTTACGCCACTTCCGTGATGGGAAACGGCATGGTTGAGGGGATACAGGACATCATTGCAATACGCGAGGACAGATTCAAGGCAAGCGAGATGAGTGCCATGGCGGCAGAGCTTTCAGCCCTGAATGCGAAAATGGAAGGGAAGGAATATGTGCTCATAGTTGCAGGAAGACTCGGTTCCAGTGACCGCTGGCTCGGCATTCCGTGTGCATGGTCCGATATTTCACATGCAAGGGTCATTGTGGAGACGGGACTGCCGGACATGCAGGTCGAACCCAGTCAGGGAACGCACTTCTTCCAGAACATGACAAGCCTGGGATGCATATATCTGACAGTGAATCCCACATTCAGTGAAGGAAGCCTTGATTTTTCTCTCATCGATACTCTTGAACGGGTTGAGGAGACGCCTCATTTCGTACATTATCACAGCATGAATGACCTTGTGATCAAGGCGAACGGCCTTGAGAAAAAGGCAGTCATAAGACCTTATAAGGAGATTGTTTCATGGGATTGAGTTTTTATTACACACCTACCCGCGTGACCTTCGGCCCGGGTGCAGAGAACAATGCGGGAAGCGAACTGAAGAAGGAAGGTGCCGCAAAGGTCCTCATACACTACGGCTCACAGAGAATCGTGAAGGGCGGCCTGCTTGAAAACATAACACGCCAGCTTGACGAGAACGGTATTTCCTATATGACACTCGGCGGCGTTGTCCCCAATCCGCGCCTTTCCCTCGTGAGAGAAGGCATCAGGATGGTGAAGGAAAACAGGTTGGATTTCATACTCGCTGTCGGCGGCGGCTCTGTCATCGACAGTGCGAAGTGCATCGGCTACGGTAGCGTGTATGACGGTGATGTCTGGGACTTCTACAGCCAGAAGGCAGTACCGCAAAAATCACTTCCGGTAGGCTGTATCCTCACAATGGCCGCAGCAGGAAGCGAGATGAGCGACTCATCTGTCATCACAAATGAGGAAGGAGGCCTCAAGAGAGGCTGCAACAGCGATGTCTGCCGCCTGCGCTTCGCCCTTCTCAATCCTGAGATGACTTACTCTCTTCCTCCTTTCCAGACAAGCTGTGCTGTCGTCGACATCATGATGCACACAATGGAGCGCTACTTCACGTCAGGCTCATCCCTGCCGCTTACGGATAATCTGGCATTCTCGCTTCTCAACAGCGTGAAGGAAGCCGGATACAGAGTGCTTGAGAAACCGGATGATTATGATGCAAGAGCAACAATAATGTGGGCTTCCTCTCTTTCGCATAACGGACTCATGGCCCTTGGCAATGATACAAAGGGGGACTGGGCAAGCCATCAGATAGAGCATGAGCTTTCAGGCATGTTCGATGTTGCCCACGGCGCAGGCCTTGCCGTGATCTGGCCGGCCTGGGCTAAATACAACATCGACGTGAACCCCATGCGCATCGCAAAGCTTGGTTACAATGTATTCTCCGTCACACCTTCCGACGATGTTAAGGCGGATGCAGAGAAAACAATTGAGAATGTCGAGAGTTTCTACAAGTCCATCAACATGCCGGTCAGGGTCAGCGATATGGGAATAAGCCTGAGTGACAGTGATATAGACACACTTGCAGAGAAATGCACCTTCTTCGGCAGGAGAAAGGTCGGAGCCTTCCGCCCGCTGGGAAAGGAAGACATCATGGAGATCTACCGCCTTGCAAGGTGACAGTTATAACAAACCGCCGGGTTCATGCCTGGCGGATCCCTCTATAATGTCTTGGACGACTTTAAAGAAAAACAGGACATTGGTATCAATCGATGTTCTCATTTCCTACCTGATATCATCAACTGACAGACATTACAGAAAAGCCGCAAAATAATGGGGAATTGTAAGCTTCTCCCCCTCTCTGCCGACATTGCCGTCAATGAGCTTGTATGCAGTTACAGGATGGAATTTCGAAATGTATCTGTTCATAGATACTGTACTGCCTCTTTTTGCTTTCACCTCGACAGGATACACATTACCGTCTTTTGAAATAAGGAATTCTATTTCTTCATTGTTCTCCGCAGGCCTGTAATAATAAAGCTCATATCCTTTGGCTTTCAGAATCTGGGCAACCGCATTTTCATAAATGCCCCCTTTGAGATCCCCTTCCAGCGTCTTGTTCATGATTCCGGCCTTGACATCAAAGCCCGCCATCGCAGACAGAAGCCCGGTATCATTCATATAGATTTTGAAGTAATCGTCATCTGCATATATTGAAAGAGGAAATTTCGGTACTGAAACATTGCTGCAGATGTTCACAACAGATGCATCCTCAAGCCACTGAATGCTTCCCGTGAATTTCCGTCCGCTGCCTCCGTGTTCAACTTTTGAATACTGGAATTTGCGGTTTTCCTTCGCAAGCTGACGCGGAATGGAATTCCAGCATTTGTGCACCTTCTGCTTTTCACTTCCCCTGGCATGCCGCGCGATATCATCCGCATAGGAAGCAAGTATTTTTTCCTGTTCTGCCTGCACTTCACTCATATTGCAGGTTTCAATGAAAGTGGAGACTACAGCAGGCATTCCGCCCACAACTATATACTGACGGAAAAGCCCGAGCATCTGCTCATTCACATCGGAAGGAACTTTTTCCTCCCTTTCAAAATAACTCTTCAGCATTGCAAGCTGCTCACGGCTGTATCCCTTAGCCCACAGAAATTCCTCGAAATCAAGCGGATACATGAAAATCTGGCGCTCATATCCCACAGGAACAGAAGGAATCTCCTCTTCAAGCTCTGGATCCTGCCCGTAGTGCAGACCAAGCAAGGATCCGGATGCAATCACATCAAAACGCCCGTCAAGCGCGAAGGATTTCAGTGCGGTTCTTGCATTCGGACATGCCTGGATTTCATCAAGGAAAATAAGAGTATCCCCTGCAATGAATTTTGCTCCCGGGAAGAACATCGATATCTTCATGACAAGATCATCTGCAAGCAGGCTGCCGCTGAATATCGTTTTAAGCTGAGGGGACAATATGAAATTGAGCGAAAAGAAATTTGAATAGTTTTCTTTTCCGAACTGTTCGATGATGTATGTTTTACCACACTGTCGCGATCCTTTCACAAGGAGACATTCTTTGCGTTTCGCCTTTTTCCAGGCCAAGAGTTCATCATATATTTTGCGTTTCAACATCTTATAATAAATAATAAATTATAATATAATAAATTACAATATTTTTTGCATATTTTTAGACTTTTATTTTCTTATTTATGCATATTTTTTGAACATATTTGGCTAGAATATGCAGATTTTTATTTTACCTTTGTACTATTGACGACAGATGAAAGCTAGCTTGAGAAGACATTCTCAGCTGTCAGAAAAGACGCAGAGATCAGAATGAACAGTCTTTATTCTCATCTTTCCTGAGTGGAGAGGAAGAAGTCCCACAGCGCGTCTTTAGGAGGAGGTGCGACAACAGTCACCTCCTCTTTTCTCACAGGATGTGAAAATACGATCTTGCGTGAGTGAAGACAGATTCCCCCGTCCGGATTGCTGCGCGGGAAACCGTATTTAAGATCCCCTTTTATGTGAAGACCTATCGCTTTAAGCTGTGCGCGTATCTGATGATGACGGCCTGTATAAAGCTCGATCCCGAGAAGGTGGTAGCGATTGGAAGACGCAAGGAGAGTATATTTCAGAACAGCCTTCCTGCTTCCCTTCACTTCCTTTACATGCGCTGTGGATTTATTCGCCTTGCTGTCCCTCACTATGTAATGAGTCAGCACATCGCTTTCTTTCGGCGGAAGATTGTCAACGATGGCCCAGTAAGTCTTTCTGACCTCATTATCTGCACGGAAAGCCTCATTCATGCGCACAAGGGCCTTTTCCGTCCTGGCATACACCATAACGCCGGAAGTGGGTCGGTCCAGGCGGTGCGGCACACCGAGATAGACGTTGCCGGGCTTGTTGTATTTCTTCTTCAGATAAGCCTTGACGTCATCTGCGAGCGTCCTGTCGCCTGTCTCATCCCCCTGCACCAGCTCGCCGCATTCCTTGTTTATGATTATGAGATGGTTGTCTTCAAAAAGAATCCTCTCCTCAAGTCTCATCATCATCTCCCTTCTCGCCTTCCGCAAGACCGTCAAAAAGTGTCGGCTCACCCTGTGCCGCTCTGGTCTCCTTCGTCTGACGCAGCGTGAGACTCTGCAGGGCCTTTGTGATAAGCTTGTAACCGACAGTCTGCGGAGACTTGCGCACAGCAAAGTCAGAGAAGCGGAAAGTCTCCTCAAGCACCTTGTAACCGTATTCTGTCTTGTATTTTGCCGTTATGATGGCGCTGGGGAATGTCGCAAGCTTGACCAGCTTGTAATTTCCCTTGGGCAGGATTGAATACAGCTTGTTTGTGGTGAAGCTCGATATCGTGAAGCGGTTGAGGAAATAGAACTTGCTTTCCTTTTCCTTGTAGATCGCAGTGAAGACGACTTTTGAAAGCTCGTCCTTGTCTGCAAGCGCATAATAGTAAAGACCTTCGGTTCCGATGAACTCCCTGTCGCTGACATTGACAACGCGGTAGGCCCCGTCCTTCCTCATGTAGAAGACTTTGTCATACGGGGATACCTTGAGAAGGACTTCTCCTGTTTTCAGTGCAGTGCCCATATAACCTGTGGCCTCATCATAGCGCAGCTCGAGATTGCGGACCGCAACATCACGGGCATCAAGCGACTGGAATGAGGATATCTCGCTTCTTCTCTTCCATCGCCCGGGATCGATGCTGCTCCTTATATCCTCAAGGAAAGCTGTCGCATACTCCTCGATATGGGAAAGATTGTAGTCGACTTTCTCTATTCCCGCATTGAGTTCCTCAATATCCTTCCTGTTCTTCTCGATATCAAAGAGGGAGATCCTCCTGATCGGGATCTTGAGAAGTCTTTCGACATCATCATCGGCAAGGGGGCGGTAAAGCTCGCTCTCGAAAGGCTTGAACCCCGTGACGACAGCCTTGTTCACTTCCTCTGCCGTCTTCTTTGTCTCAATCCTCTTGTATATTCTCTCCTCAATGAAGATCCGCTCAAGTGTCCTTGCATGGATCTTGTCTTCAAGATGGGCCCTTTCCACCTGCAGTTCAGCCGTAAGCACGTCCTTGAGATGATGGGCATGATAGCGGATCATCTCGGTAACGGGAACGATCTTCGGCAGACCGTCCACGATTACGACAGGATTGACCGCAATCTTCGTCTCGCACTTTGTATAGGCATAAAGCGCATCAACTATATCGTTTGTGTAGGTGTTCCTCTGAAGCGCGATCTCGATATTCGCCTTGTCAGTGGTGAAGTCCGTCACCTTGGCGATGTGAAGCTTTCCTTTCTTGTCTGCCTCCACTATGGATGCAATCATCTGCTCCGATGTCACTCCGTAGGGAAGCTCCGTGATCACTATCTTCTTGGGATCGGACACATCGAGACGGGCCCGGACAGTGACAAAGCCGCAGCCGTCCTCATAACCGGAGACATCAACTATTCCTCCTGTGGAGAAATCGGGATAGAGAGGAACCGTCTCACCCCGCAGCGCGGCCTCCTCGGCATCGATCACTTCATAGAAATTATGAGGAAGAATGTCGGTCCTCATGCCGACAGCAATGCCTGTGGCTCCCTGAATGAGGACAATAGGCACTTTCGCAGGAAACACCACAGGTTCCTTATGACGGCCGTCATATGATTCCTCATACTGAGTGATCTCCGGGCTGTACAGTATTTTCTTGGCAATCGGGAGAAGACGGCATTCAATGTAACGGCCGGCTGCAGCGCCGTCGCCCGTAAGCTCGTTGCCGAAATTTCCCTGATGGTCTATGAGAAGATCGCAGTTGGCGAGATTCACCAGCGCATCATTGATGGAGGCATCGCCGTGCGGATGATAGCGCATGGTATGTCCTACGACATTTGCGACTTTCTGGAACCTGCCATCATCCATTTCGATGAGGGAATGTATGATTCTCCTCTGAACGGGTTTGAAGCCGTCCTCAAGCTCGGGAATTGCCCTGTCCCTTATAACATAGGAAGCGTATTCTATGAAATTCTTTTCAAATAACTTGCTCGCATGTGCCATAACTACACCAGATTCTCCATAATATATTCTCTTCTCTCAGGCGTGTTATTGCCCATGTAGAACTGCATCTTCTGCCTTACCTCGCTTGCGCTTTCTATCGTGACGGGAACCAGTTTTATGTCATCGCCGATGAACTGTCCGAATTCCCTCGGGTCGATCTCGCCAAGGCCTTTGAACCTTGTAACCTCCGGACTCTTTATCTGGGCCATCATCGCATCCCTTTCCTTCTCGGAGTAGCAGTATGTTGTCACTTCCTTGTTCCTGACACGGAAAAGAGGCGTCTCGAGAATATAGAGCCGTCCGCTCGTGACAACCTCCTCGAAGAAAGTGAGGAAGAAAGTCATGAGAAGGTTCCTGATATGGAAACCGTCGAAATCGGCATCAGTTGCGATCACGACCTTTGAATAGCGCAGATTCTCGATCTCGTTGTTCTCAAGACCGAGGGCCACCATGATATTGTAAAGCTCTTCATTCTCATAGATGGCCTTCCTTGTCTTTCCGAATACATTGAAAGGTTTTCCCCTCAGGCCGAACACTGCCTGTGTGTTCACGTCCCTGGTCTTGTTTATCGTACCGCTTGCGCTGTCTCCCTCCGTAAGGAAGATCGTGCTTGCCATTGCCTCGGCTTCCCTGCTTTTGGGATAGCTGTTGAGATGGTAATGGCAGTCCTTCAGCTTCGGAATATTGATGGAAACCTTCTTTGCCATCTCCCTCGCGCCGTTGCGCACGGCGCTTTCTTCCTTATGGATCTTCTCGTTTGTCGTTATCTTGTTCAGAAGACTTGCGGCAACATCCTGATTCTTCATCAGGGCATCGATGAGAGCCTCCTTGACGTCATTTACGATCCATGTGCGGATTTCGGTATTGCCGAGCTTGTTTTTCGTCTGGCTCTCAAAGATCGGATTCTGCACCTTCACCGAAATGGCTCCGGCAATGCCGTCCCTGATCTCGGGGGCATTCCAGTTCTTCTTGTAGAATTCGTTTATTCCCCTGAGCACACCTTCCTTGAACGCGGCCTGATGCGTGCCGCCGTCACTGGTATGCTGGCCGTTGACGTAGGAGAAATATGATTCGCCGTATGAATTGGTGTGGGTGAGCGCGAATTCCAGCCTGCTGTTCTTGTAATGGATGACAGGATAGAGCATTTCGTTCCCCACATCCTTCGTCAGAAGGTCAAGAAGTCCGTGCTGGCTTTTGATTATCTTCTTGTTGTATTCAATCGTGAGTCCGGTATTGAGGTAGGCATAATTCCACAGACGTTCCTGGACAAATTCGTCATTAAATGAATAATCCGGAAAAAGCTCGCCGTCAGGAACAAAACTGATCAGCGTACCGTTGGGCTCATCGGTCTTACCGTGCTTCGTCCTGCCGCTCTGCACACCTTTGACAAAAGAAGCCGAGGCGAACTCACCGTCCCTGAAACTTGTGACGGAGAATTCGGAAGAAAGCGCGTTCACGGCTTTTGTACCGACACCGTTGAGACCGACCGAGAACTGGAAAGCTTCCGAGTCATACTTTGCTCCGGTGTTTATGACGGAAACACACTCGACGATCTTTCCCAGCGGAATGCCGCGCCCATAGTCACGTACCGTGACCTTGTTGTCTATTATGGTGATGACAATCTTGCTTCCCGAGCCCATGATGAACTCGTCTATGCTGTTGTCTATGACTTCCTTGAGAAGGATATATATTCCGTCATCGACATGACTGCCGTCTCCCAGCCGTCCTATGTACATACCGGGACGCAGTCTTATATGTTCAAGCGATGATAGTGATTTTATGTTGGATTCATCATAACGTGCTGCCATGGATAATATTATAAGATTGCGCAAGTTAAAGGTCAAATGAAAGTAACCGCCTGAGGCAGAAGGATTTAAATGATTACACAGGATTTATGGCCCTTATTCCTATTGACAGGAATTACACTTTATCTTAGTATTCTGTTCTTGTCTGGATATATATTAACCCAGAACAAAACAATGGAGAGATGTCCGAGCGGTCGAAGGAGGCGGTCTTGAAAACCGTTGAGGCGCAAGTTTCCGGGGGTTCGAATCCCTCTCTCTCCGTTTTATTATTTCTGGAGAGGTGCGAGAGAGGCCGAATCGGGCTCCCTGCTAAGGAGTTGACCTGCTAAACCCGGGTCCGGGGGTTCGAATCCCCCCCTCTCCGTGATTGAGACCATAGCTCAGCTGGATAGAGCATCAGTTTGCGGAACTGAGGGTCGGAGGTTCGAATCCTCTTGGTCTCGGCTTTGAAAACTCGCATCCGGATGCGGGTTTTTTTATTCTGAGCGGTAATGGAGAGATGTCCGAGAGGTCGAAGGAGACGGACTCGAAATCCGTTGTAGTACATCCGTATTACCGAGGGTTCGAATCCCTCTCTCTCCGTTTTAATTTCTGCAAAACATAGAGATAAAAGAAATTTTTGTTGCTGATTCTCTGATAGAATTCTGAGAAGGGGCCTTAAAAGGGGCCATAATTCAATTATTCTCCAGTCTCCACTGAAGTATGTTACGCAACAAGCATTAACCAATTATGAAATACTGTAAGTTCAGCAGAACAGTAATGAAATATCTGGATTGATGATATTGTGTATATTGTGTATATTGTACACAGGAGAAAAGCAAAGTGTCTATATCCAGTGCAAATACTACAACCACAGCAACATTCAGGCTTTCCCCTGAACTTAAAGCCCGTGTGGACAATCTGGCAAAGCTGACAAGGAGAACTCCAAGTTCTTTCTATTCGCAGCTTGTTGAGGAGCATATCGGAGAACTTGAAGAATTATACAAGTACCTGACTATCCGGGACGGAATCAAGAAGGGAACCATCAAGACCTATACCAGTGAAGAAGTTGAGAAAGAGCTTGGATTATGAAAGTATTATATTCTGAGCCAAGCGTTAAACAGCTGAAGAAAATCGGAAAGTCAGAAGCCAGAAGAATCATCAATTATATGAAAGAGATTGAGAAACTGGAAAATCCGAGAGCCAGAGGAAAAGCTCTCGTCGACAACCTCAAAGGATTGTGGCGTTACCGTGTTGGTGATTGGCGGGTAATCTGCGACATCATCGATGAAGATATAATAATCCATGTCATCGAGGTAGGTCACAGACGGGAAGTGTACAAATGATTTTGGCAGAAAAGATCACTGATTGATGATTCAACCTTGTTTCTCTTATAATCTGAAATAGCAGGACTGTCGGGAAGTCACGACTCTCGTAAAGTACCGGAAAAACAATGACTGAACGGAAGAATAAAGCCGGTTTCACTGCTGACCTAGGCTTTCCCTGAGTTTTTGTGGATTACTATGTTTAAGCTTCTATGTCCCACTGCCTGATATACTGATCTCTGTTTATAAGTGTTTTATAATGTAACATATAGCGGCACATGGGCTTTATACCATCTGCACCTTGCGAGAATCCGGCTGTTTTTCATCGTATATACTTCCCTTTTTGCCGCATCACAATTGCGGACCGGGCTTTTCAGCTGAATAATACTTACCAATTGGAAGCATATATTCATGAAGATAAATAAAAAGCGTAAAATCAGCTGTACTTATCTTAATCATACAGCTCACAGCTCCTGCGCAGAGCATAGGATTCCAGATGAGCCTGTATGAGTATCTTAAAGCCTCTGCTTCCAAGGCAAGAAAAATAAACGCTGAGAACAAAGAGACTATCCTGCACGACAATTCATCTTCACTTTATCTTTCATCGAAGCTTGAGGAATATGGCTCTTTTGATTTATTTCCCGTAAGCTCGTACGATGATTATAAACCGCACATCAGGGAGTATCTGAAAGGCAGGGACGATGCCCTCACATGCTATCCGGTCTCATTCAATCTGCTCTCATCCGGAAGCAGCGGAGAGCGCAGCAGATTTCTGCTGACAGAAGAAGCACTCAGGCGTTACTCATCTTACTGGTACAGCCTTCCTTTTGAGATAGCCGGAAGCAAGGAACGCAAGGAATTCCATGTATATGCAAACCGTGAACCGGAAGGAAGGCTGAGGGAAACATATCTTTCTGCCGCATTTTACTGGACACAAAGGAAAAATGGCATTCTGAATGAAAAAAACATGTTCGGAGGATTCCCGTTTGCATTCGTGAATGATGTGGAAAATATCCTGTATGCAAAGGCGCGGCTCCTTTTCTCCGCACCGGATCTCACCGCAATCATTGCAAACTACCTTTATGATCTCACTGTGCTCTTCTCATATATCGAAGAGAATGCCGATATGATTGCTGATGATGTTCTCAGGAGCTGGATCAGCGTACATCTTTCAAATGAGATGAACGAGAATATAAGAAATCTTCCGGTCCCCGGCAGCAGGCGGATAATGCAACTCAAAAACTATTTCAAGAATCCGGATGGAAATATAAAGGATCTCTTCCCTTCCCTCGAATTCATAACAGGCATAGGAGGCTCGGCTTATTCCAGACACACAATGCTTCTTTCACGCTTCACGGGGGATATACCAATTTACTACTACACTTATGCCGCGAGCGAATGCAAGATGGGCGTGCCCGTTGAATTCGGAAAGGCAGAATATCTTCTGATCCCCGAGTGTGCTTACTACGAATTCATCTCCGCCGATACAGGTGAACTGATAAAGCTGGAAGATCTTGAGACCGGAATGAAAGTATCTCCTGTTGTGACAACATTCTCAGGTCTTTACCGGTACAGGATCAAAGACACCGTCGTCATCCAGGATTTTTACGGGGAATCACCGTTGATAACAGTTCTCGGCAGATCAGATGAGATTCTCAACGCCGGAGGGGAAAAGCTCACTCTCAAAGTATTCCAGGACTGTTTTGACAGTCTTGGCCTTGCTCCTGCGGATTATGCTGTCACAGTTGATTTCTCATCGGTTCCCGCACGCTATCTTGTCTATACGGAGACTGCCGACAGAAAAAGCGCAGATGATATTTCAGCGATGCTTGATGAAAAGCTCAGAAAGACACATGAGGAATATGCGGATATATGTCTTTTCGGCCTGATAGGAAAACCTCTGGTAATGAAAATACCTTCGGGAACTCTGGAAAAGATGAGGCAGATCTTCTTCAAAGGCGGACACCGCAAGGCTTCCGTTCTGCTGCGAAGCAGTGAAGCCGAGTATCTGAGGAGGTCACTTCCTTGAACGGAAAGGAAAGCAACTGTTTCAGGAAGTGCTTCTTCACCTTCCTGATTCCGAATCTTATATCATCAATATTTGCGGTTGTTGACACTTCTGTGACAAACATGCTCTCCGGCCGTCACCTGGGAGATGCTGCGCTATCTGCGCTTAATGCAGCAGTTCCTGTATATCTCTTTCTATGTGCAATTGGCAGTCTGCTGGGAACAGGGGCATTCTATCTTGCGGCAAGAGCATATGGAAAAGCTGATACAAAAAACGGAGAGAAGATCATATCCGCCTCCATCTGTCTGACTGCAGTTGTCTCATTTGTGATAATGTGCACAGGACTGGCCCTTTCTCCTTTCATTGCAGGCATACTCGCACCTGCAGGCCTTTATGACATGGTGCTTTCCTATGTGAGGATCGTATTTACAGGCTCCATACCCGTGATCATGGCTTATATGCCTTTCAGCTTCCTCCGCCTCGTCGGAAAGGTCAGATACGCTGCCATTTCCGTTGTCATCATGGGAAGCATGAACATACTCAGCGTATATCTGTTTGTATACATACTTGAACTTGGCGTTGCAGGAAATGCACTGTCGATTATCGTCTCGTCAGTATCTGTCATGACAACAGGATTCTGTTTTCTTCTCATGGGAGAGAGGCGTGTAAGGCTGAAGCTGATCCGGCCGGAGCGGGAACTCAGCACGGAGGTGTTCAGATTCGGCTCTCCGGGTGCGCTGAACAATCTTTTCCTTTCATTGCGTATCCTGCTTGTCAATATGCTTTTACCGGATTCAATGCTCGTTGTTGCAGCAATAATCAACTCACTTTCTGATTTTGCGTGGTGCATGCCAAATTCAGGCGTCATGAATACCGCAAGCCCGCTTCTTGGTGTACTGGAAGGAGAACGGGACAGAGAAGAGACTGACGATATACTTCATCTGACTGCTATGACTTCCTTTTTTCTATGCATTGCAATAACCGTATTGCTTATAATAGCAGCGCCTTTCATCTCAGAGCTTTTCAAAGTGAGCGGGAATTCTATTTTTGCGATAAGGTGTCTGGCATCATCGCTTGTCTTCGCCTCTGCATCGTCGCTGGTCGCGTCCTATTTCAATGCATGCGGCAGTATTCTCAGATCAAATGCCATCATTATACTGCGCCTCATAATATTACCGGCTATTTCCATCATCGTACTGAGGAGCACTGGATGGAATGTCTGGCTTTATCTTCCAATAAGTGAATTCATTACAGCAGCACTGGCTCTTGCTGCATTCAGGTTCAGAAAACAGGATCACAGTGAAAGTGCGGTTCTCAGAAAGGAAATCCATGCTGATACAAATGAGATATGCAGTGCAAGTGATGCTGTTTCAGCCTGGGCCGAGGAAAAAGGCGCGCCAGCCAGGACTGCAATGATAATCGGGCTTGGCATAGAGGAACTGATGATGGTCATGAAAGATCATTCCCTCGGTGCAGAAGACTCGATTTCAATCCGTCTTGCCATATACAGCGACATATACATACTCACGCTCAGAACAGGCGGCAGATATTTCAATCCGCTCGCGGTGCTTGATGATGACGATGAATACATGGGCATACGGATGATTGAACAGATGGCAAGTGAAGTCAGCTATCAGGATACGCTTGGCCTTAACACATTCATAGTCAAGATGAGGAGACAATAAATGAAAAGGAATTCTCTTTCGGTTAAGCTGAACTTTTCAGCGGTTCTCTTCGGTACCATCATCTGCTTCTGCTGCGCTTTTGCAGGCTACATACAGTTCAGAAACGGAATACAGCGGCAGTATAACCAGACTGCAGTTGAAATAGCCAGTGTAGCTGCAAGCTACATCGAGCCGGAGAAGCTTGAATACTACTCATCCGCCGCCCGTGATTTCATCAACGGAAGAATGAGTGAAGAGGAAAGAGAGGCTATCGTGAACAGCCCGGAGTATCAAGCAGTACATGACAGTCTGATCCGGCTGCGCCGCGGCATGAATGCCAATGACATCTATATAATCTGGATGGACACGGAAGAAGCTCTGAACTACAGCGGCACACGGGAAGGCTGGACACCGCTGTGGTATATCTTCGACAGCTATAACAAAGAAGAACTCAGCTATGTTCTCGGGGATGTCAGCGGAATGAATCCCGAGTATATACAGGAAGCCGTCGATACCTGGACTACAGGAGAAAGAGTTGACTGCTATTACATCTCGCACAGCGAATACGGATACATAACGACTGCCCTTCTCCCTTTGCTCGACAGCCAGGGAAGAAGCTATGCGATGGTCGGTGTGGAGATCCCGATGTCGACAATCGAGGAATCGCTTAATAAATACATTCTGTATGCGGCCTCCATTGCTCTGTGCCTGCTTGTCATTTTCATCATAATATACATGACCTATCTTTCAAGAAGGATCATAAATCCAATCAACACAGTAACAAAGGAAGCTGAATACTTCGTAGGCAGGAATGAGCGGTGCATTTCCGAGAAACTCAGCATGATAAAGACAAACGATGAGGTTCAGATGCTTGCGGAAAGCATCCTGAAGATGGAGGTCGATATCAATGAATATATCGATAATCTCACAAAAATCACGAAGGAGAAGGAACGTATCAGCGCTGAGCTTGATGTAGCGAAAACCATACAGGAAAGCATGCTCCCTTGCATTTTCCCCGCTTTCCCGGATTACAGACAGTTCAACATCTTCGCATCGATGACACCGGCAAAGCAGGTCGGCGGAGACTTCTATGATTTCTTCCTCATCGGAAGGAATCATCTTGCGCTGGTGATGGCCGATGTTTCCGGGAAAGGAGTTCCTGCAGCGCTTTTCATGGTGATTGCGAAAACTCTGATAAAGAACAGATGCCAGCAGGGGGAAAGCCCTGCTACTGTGCTGGAGAATGTGAATAATCAGCTTTGCGAAAACAATGAAGCAGGCATGTTTGTCACAGTCTGGCTGGGAATCTACAACATACGCACAGGGCAGCTGGATTACGTCAATGCCGGTCATGAATACCCTGCCGTATACAGGGCAGAGACCAAGGCATTCACGCTGATAAAAGATAAACCTGATTTCGTGGTTGCAGGAATGGAAAACATGAAATACAGACAGCACACAATGATCCTTGAACCCGGTGACAAGCTGTTTCTATATACCGACGGCGTGCCGGAAGCTACGAACAGCAAAAATGAGCTTTATGGAGAGAATCGCATGCTGGCGTGCCTGAATGAGCATGGTACTGCCCGTATAGAAGAGCTGCTTGCACATGTCAGAGAGAGCGTGGACAACTTCGTTCGGGAGGCAGAAGCCTTTGATGATCTGACAATGCTCGCCTTTGAGGTCATAAGCTATGAAATGGAGACGGAAAAATATATGGCAAAGAGTATTATGGTGAAAAATGGAATTGACAACCTGTCATACCTCCTTTCTTTTACAGAGGAGAATCTGAAGGAATACGGAATGGATGAACGGGCAGTAAACCATTCATGTGTCTGTATAGACGAGCTCTTTTCAAACATCTCGCTATACAGCGGTGCAAATGATGTTGAGCTCACGATAAAAGGCGATGATGATTCGGTTTTCCTGATAATAAAGGATGACGGCATTCAATTCGATCCCACAGCTGCAGATGAAGCTGATACCACACAATCCGCGGATGACAGGCGCATAGGAGGGCTTGGCATCCACATTGTACGTAAACTCATGGACAGCGTAAGCTATGAATACATAAACGGAAAGAATATTGTTACTCTCGAGAAGAAAATCTGATGACACAGCCGTCAGCAGGTTGCTGCAGGAGAAGATTCCCTATCTGATGAGAACATCCATTGGAAGAAGCTGTTCCGTATGCGGCGATAATCCCCTTTCTTTATGATAATCGAGGATCCGTCGCTCATTATTATATGGCCGGGCGTTATCGTGCTGATCTCATCAAGACTCACTATATAACCGCGATACGGGATGAAAAAACGGCCCGGACACAGCCTTTCAAGTTCCTCAAGAAGCGCTCCGAGCGACATCCTTATCTCCTCATACACACCGTTCTTTGTATGAACGACACGACGGTATTCGATGCTCTCTATGTATATAATGTCATCACAATCGATATTCTGAACTACAGCTCCCTTCAGATGAAGCACAATTTTCTTCGGCATTCTTTCACGGGAGAAAGCCAGAGCTCTGTCCATCGCCCTGAAAAAAGATTTCTCAGCGACGGGCTTCACCACATAGTGCAAAGCTCCTAAATCATAAGCCTCTACAGCATAATCCCTGCTGATCGAAGTGAAGATTATGCCGGCTTCGGGAAATCGCGCATGTACTGTCTTTGCAACATCGGTTCCAAGACTTTCCGGCATTATGATGTCAAGGATGAAGAGTTCAAAACAAGAGCCGTTATCAAGAGCAGCTATGAGGTCTCTGGGAGATGAGAAAATACTGATTTCATATGATACTTGTCCATGTGATGAGAAATACTTCCTCACCATTTTCCTGATGGATTCAAGATGCTGAAAGATATCATCACATATAGCAATACGGTACATCACAGAGCCCTTTGAAAAGTAATTAAACATCATAATCTGAGACTGAGAGAAGTTGTTTCCGACAAAACCGACATTATATGCGATGAAGCACAATCAAATACGCAGAGGGATTATCACCCGGGAAACAAAAGTCTTGCCTTCACACCCCTGATGCAGCATCCCTTTGTTGCGTGAAAGTATCATTTTCACGCTTTTGAGCCCTGTTCCTCCATTCTTTTCTGCCGATACCGGAGTGTCGTTTTTCCATTTGATCTCACCGGAATATGAGTTTCTGATCTCCAGGAGAAGATGTCCGTTACAAGGCCTCATTGAAACAGAAACGAATGCATCCCGGCATTTTACGGCTGCATTTGCAGCATTCTCCATTAGATTACCGACAACGGAGACAAAATCGATATCGTCAATTCCCATTTTTTCCGGAAGGTTTACATCCGCGCTGAATGCCACTCCATGTGAAGCACAATATCGCCCGATTATTCTGAGCTGTGCATCCACAAGGGGATCTGAGCACAAGGAAGGAATTACCTCCGCATAGACGGACTCCATGTGAGCTTCAAGATATCGTTTCGCGGCTTCTATATTACCCTCCTCCAGATATTCAAGCACAATCCGGTCATGATGACGCAGATCATGATTCACTATCTTCGCATTTTCAATAAAAGATTTCTCTGCATCAAGCTCACTCTCAAGCAAACGCTGTCTGCTTATCATTTTCTCCAGCTCGATCTCATTTGTCGTTAATTGCACTATTCTGACTGCTATGAAGAATATGAAGACCAGTATCAGGGAGAGAATCATAAGCATCAGGAGCTTGATTCCGGGACTATCTATAAAGTAAGCGGAGAAAATTACATAAGAGAGAATGATAAGCCCCATAAGAATAGAGAACATCGTAAGCTCGACTCCATGTTCGGCAAAACCCGAGAGCATGTTATAGAGTTTCTCTTTCAGAAAAAGCTTCAGGAGAATTATAAGAACCGTTGTGAGAATGGTTCTGATCATAAGCTGAACGCACTCTACATTATCTGCAGGGACCATGATTTCAGCGATGAAATTTGAAAACCCGACAAGAAGCATGAACACAGCGACATACATTATGTAGATGAAAACACGTTCTGTAATTGAAAAGGCATTGCTTACCCGGCAGAATATTGACCCCAGAACAAAAAGCATCATGACTGCACTCAAAGAACTATGCAATACCGGATTTTGAGAGATAAGCACGAAAAATGAGCCGATGACGGCTATCACCACAGTCATCACAATCAGAGGAAGCGCGTATCGCTTTCCATCGTTTCTCCTGACAAGCACCGAAAAAGACAACCCGTGGGTAATTGAAACGAGAAGGATTCTCATTATATAGAATATTCTTTCATCAACAGCACCCATTTATCGCCTCTCAACACGGAAAAGCGGCTTTACGGCAACGATTTCGTCATACTCCTCTTTTGAAACCTGAGTATTACGATCTATTTCAATAATTTCTTTTTGCATAATACTGTATGCTTCATTGAAACCGGATGCCCTTTTCTCTTTCAGTATTCTGATCAGCCTTGAAAACACCGCTGGATGCGCATGTGCTGCATCAAGCATGAAACCATCGTACGTTGATACGTACCGCCTCATATTCTCCTCGGCTTTGTCCATATCAGCTTCAATCCGGCTCAGGCTTTCTCTGGCTGCAGGATACACCGCGGCAGCTGCAAACAGAAAGAGAAACAGAATGAAGAGAAAGACAGGCAGGCTGCTGAAACCCGCTGTAACCATCTGATAACCGACTATGATAACAGCAACTGCAATCATGCTCATAGAAATCGCAAGCCACTTCAATGTCCTGCGGGAAAGATTGTACACCCATCTCCGTCTGGTAGCGGATGAGAGAGCCGAAGAGAGATCGGGACGTTCTTCAAGAAATGACTTCTGCCTCTCCATTTCCCGGATAAGGGAAACAGCCTGCTCATCAAGAATAACAGCTTTCTTACGTCTTTCATCTTCTTCTCTTGCCGCAACCCTCATTTCCGCAGCCTGACTCATCCGCTTTATATAAGGAGCCTTTTCTGCGATATGAGAGAGAAACATGTCAGCTTCCTCTTCTTCCGGGAAACGCAATTTGCAAGACTTGCCGTTCTTGAGTTCAATGACAATATAACAGATGCTCATGAAAGCCCCGCGATGAGAGAAGCCTCCTTCCGTCATTGCAATTCTCTTATAGACACGCGCCACATCTTCATATGGTATATACCGCAATCCTGCATAGAGCGCATGCCTGCCAATTCCCATGGGCCCTATACGCACCATTGTGTTTTTGTCCTCGATAAGCTCACTACGGCTCAGTTTTCCCGAGGAAGAAGAAAAACGGAAACAGGTCATATTCCCTTCCGGCCTTTCAATGCCGAACGAAGAAACAAACCAAGAATTGCAATGGCTATGATGATGCCAAACGGGTAAGACAAAGATGCAGCAAGCCCAAGACACTCAGGAGCACTGAGGAAATACGTGGCACTTACAGCAGACATGAATACGGCCGGCACAGCAGTCAGGATCCAGCTTTTCCCTTCTCTGTATAGATACATGCTCGCCGTCCAGAGAACTATCATGGCAAGAGTCTGGTTTGTCCAGCTGAAATACCTCCATACAACCGAGTAATCAAGAAAGCTTATGAGAAGTCCGGAAAAAAGAAGCGGGACACAGAGCATGAGACGTTTCTTCCAGTTATTCTGGTCAAGACCAGCCCAGTCTGCTATCGTGAGACGCGCAGAACGGAATGCTGTATCGCCTGAGGTGATAGGGCAGACTATGACACCGATCATCGCAAGCGCTACACCTATTCCGCCCATTGTTTTTGAGCAGACATCATAAATAGCGGCACTCTGGCCGGAAGAAAGAATTTCAGCCAACCCGGCAGAGAGCCCGTCCCTGACTTCATAGATTGCGCATCCGGCCCCAGCCCAGATCAGTGCGATAACTCCTTCCGCAGTCATTGCACCATAGAATACGAATCTTCCCTGTCTTTCGCTTTTCATGCATCTTGCCATAAGCGGAGACTGTGTTGCATGAAAACCCGAAATTGCGCCGCATGCCACAGTCACGAACATGAAAGCCCATATCGGAGTACCGTCCGGATGCATATTCGTCCAGCCGGACCATATTTCGGGGACAGAATACGAGCTGTCTGTCATTATTCCAAACGCAACACCGGCAGCCATTATTATCAGGCAGATACCGAATACCGGATAAATCTTCCCGATGATTTTATCGATTGAGACAAAAGTGGCCAGGAAATAATAAGCAAGAATCAGTATTGTCCAAAATCTGGTACTGAGAAGAATTCCTCCTGTACCGCCATTTCCGAGGAGTTCGACAATGAGTCCCGCCGGTCCGACTGCGAAGACCGTCCCGACCATGACAAGAAGAACCACGGAGAACAGGCGCATCACATTCTTCATCCCGGAACCGAGATATATTCCCGTCACTTCGGATATCGAATAGCCGTCATTGCGCTCACTCAGCATTCCTGAAAAATAATCATGAACGCCACCGGCAAATATAGTACCGAACGTAATCCACAGAAATACAACAGGGCCCCACAAAGCACCTTGCATTGCACCGAATATAGGTCCAAGTCCTGCGATGTTAAGCAATTGGACAAGAAACAGCTTCCAGGATGGCATTACAACATAATCAACACCATCTTCAAGCCTTATTGCAGGAGTCTCCCTGTCATCCGGATGGAAGATGTTCTCAACAATACGTCCATAAATGAAATAGCCAAGAATCAGAACAAATAAACATAAAAAGAAACTTATCATCCTGCGAACCTCCTCAATACCCTATAAGATCTGTCAGAAACTCTGAAGAGACGAGATTGTCCCTGTTTCCATAATCGGCGGATTCAATAACCGGTTCGCTTCCATTCAGATATATGTCCTCAGCAGTGACAAGCACACCGGGAATTTCAATATAGCGAGAAGGGATACTTTCATAATCTCCGGCGATTTCCAGCGCGAGCAGCCTCACGCCCTGCTCTCCATTAGCTGTGAAATCAGTGCACGAAGAAGCTTTCCAGACAGAGTCCTTCTCCATCATCATGAGGATATCCGACTTACAAAGATCGACACTGACCATCGGCTTGTCAATCTTCTCTTCAGTCAGCGCCCTGTACACACCTCGCCCATACGCATCATAGGCACACCACACAGCATCGAAATCATCATAAGATATTGTCTGCAGCAATTCCTTCATTGCCTCATATGCAGCCTGTTCAGCGTCTGATGCATCTGTATCCGGAGAGACTGTTGCCACTGTCTGTATAAGACCGCTCTTCTCATATGGTCTGTAGCCATCCTCCCGTCTGTCAAATGCAACGATATAATCAGGAACCCAGACCTTTATCACCCTGACAGGCCGCTGCGTTGGAAAAAGTTCATTTATCAGATAATCAAGCAGAATGGAAGCAAGATGGCGGTCATCCTGGAAGAACTGCGTAACCCCATCTATCTCTTGTCTCTTTCCGTTCTCATCGATGAATTCCGTATCAAAAGTCACGATCCTCAGTTCAGGATGTCTTTCAAGCACGTCATTCACAAGAGCATACGAGTATGATGAACCTCCATGAGAAAGGAAAAGGCCGTCATATCCATCAGATGCAAGACTGTTTACATAACTGATGAACTTACTGTCAGATCCCCATGTGAAGTACACAGAACATGTAATTCCAAGCTTCAGGGCAGTCTCACAAGCACCTTCTGCTGCGTCTTCGAATATCTCACTGGGCGCCATATTGATGATATACGCAATCTTTTTTCCATTAAAAGGAGAACCTTCCGTATCTGCAACAGCAAAGCTAATTGAGATAAACAGAATAGATAAGATAATGAACAAGCGTCTCATAAGAACCTTCTATTTCCTTTTGCCACGTGACGCCTCCGCTCTTAATGCATCCAGATTCAGCATTCCGAACGAAGAGGAAAGCTCCACAAGTTCAAGCTGCAGCCCTGCTACATTCACCGCAGTGGTGACGAATTCAAGTATCACGTTGAACGCAATGGCGATTGCCACTGCTTCAGAGGGAAGCCCGAGCTGCGCCGTGAGCATCATGTAACAGGTAAGAGCTCCGCCGGGAACAGGAGGAGCAGCGACAGCCAGAAGAAATGAGATGACCATTGCATTCATAACCCATGGCAGAGAAATTGCCACACCATAGACCTCCGCAAGGCAAAGACTTGCGGTAAGGAAAAGCACCACGGCCCCCGGCATGAAGATGACCTGTCCGAGCGGAATTGCGAAATTTATCATCTTCGGCTCGATACCGAGTTCCTTCTCGCAGCACTCCACGTTTGTTGAGTAGGCGGCCGCTGAGGAACTTGTGGTCAGCGCAATCAGGAATGTAGGTGCAATCTTCCTTATAAGCCTTGCTATATTCACCTTCTTGCCTGCCGAAATCTTTATAAGGTAATAGCCAAGAACCAGAATATCCCCTAAAAGAAGTACCGGAACAAGCTTATAAGAGGAAAGGAGTATGGAGAAATTGCTTGATAGCATCATGTTGAATATGCTCAGAAATACAAAGACCGGGACAATTCTGCTCAGAGCTCCCATAATCAGCTGAATGATGTAGTTGCCTTCTTCCAGTACTGTCTGAAACGATGTCACCTTACCGCCAAGAGCAAGGATTGAGAGTCCGAGCATTATGGCCACGACAATTATCTGAAGAGGATTTCCCTCTGTGAAAGGTGTGAAAAGATTTCCGGGAATGGCATCAAGAATCATTGTCAGCATCCCTGAAAAATCAAAGGATCCGGAAAGCCCGCTGCTTATCTTAAAGAACGGAAGGAATATCACACCGGCTATCAGGGCTATGAGGATAGAGATGATCAGGAATCTGGATATCATCCTCCTGCCTATCTTCTCAAGCGTGGCCGTGTCTCCGATACTGCATATGCCGATTATGACAGACAGGAAGATCATTGGACCGGAAACTGCACTCAGAAGCCCTAAAAACGTATTAAGCACGGGAGATACGAATAAAGACGAGATTGATGCTCTGGTCTCCGGCTCGAAAAGAAGGGAGAAAGATCCAAGCAGAACCGCAAGAAGCACAGCACCTGCAAGCATCGCAAGCTGGCTGTGCTGTTTAGCCATGGGAGTAAATGTTATGGCATTCTCCCCGTTGCGGTATCTCCAGGACGGAGCGACTCCCATTGAGACAAGTATGGTATGGAGAACATCGGAATATGGCTCATCTTCAGAGATAAACGGATTCAGGCTTACCCCATATACAAAGATATCGATCTTCAGCTTTTTGAGAGTGCTTGAACATCTGAGCCTCACTCTTGAATTCAGCGGAAGAGCTTCCTGATACTTCAGCAGGAGCTCCTCCGCAGCAAGCTTTGTCCTGAGTATATCCTTTCCGTCAGCAAGATTCCTGCTTTCAAGAAAGGAGCCGATCTCATCTGTTATACGGCTTATACTTGCATTGTCAAGTGCATATATCATCTATCAGCCTCGTCTAATTCATTCCGGAGCAAGTGTTGATATCCCGGGATAACTTCCCGGTTTTTCACTGCCGCCATCTGCAGGATCATATGCGTCACTCCTGAATCCTCATATGAATCCTGTTGCTGAAAGGACCATCCGCAATTGCCTCGGCGCTGCAGGATGCGGCAAGCCCCTTGATAAGGGACAAGGAGATACTGTCCATTGCCTCGAACGGATCGAAGTGTGGCCCGGAATATTTGATGATCATGGATGCTGAGCCATCATCGGAGCCGTATTCAATCGTGAGATCAATCGGGAAAGGCTGTGCAGCTCCGGTAAGTATCGTACCCACACAGACTTCCTCAAAAAGCAGCTGAAGGGATCTTATCGTACGCTGCGACATCATCTGATGACGTCCGAACTCCTCTATCCTTCCATTTATGCCGATGAAATCGAAATCCCGCGATGTTATATTCTCTCTGAGAACCTTCAAATGCTTTATAAACTGCCGTGTACGCTCTTTCTTCGGATGATCAAAGATATCCTCCGCACTTCCCTCCTCATATATCTCACCCTGATCCATGTAGAAAACTCTGGTGGAAACATCCCTTGCGAATTTCATCTCATGGGTCACTATCATCATCGTAAGTCCTTCCTGAGCCAGCTTCCTGATAACAGTAAGGACTTCCGACACCATCGTGGGATCAAGTGCACTCGTAGGTTCATCGAAAAGAACAATCTCGGGATCCATTGCCAGAGTTCTGGCTATTGCGACGCGCTGTTTCTGTCCGCCGGAAAGTTCATCAGGATAGCTCAACGCCTTATCTGCCAGTCCTACGGTCCGCAGCAGTTCCATTGCCCGGTCATATGCATCCTGCCTGCTCTTTCCCAATAACCTCACGGGAGCGAACATTATGTTCTCCGCAATATTCATATGATTGAAAAGATTGAAGGACTGGAAGACCATTCCCATCCTCCTTCTGAGAAGATGGACCTTGCACTTTGGATCCGTGATGGCCTCTCCGTCAATGAGAATCTCTCCGGCTGTAGGCTTTTCAAGGAGATTGATGCATCTCAGCAGCGTTGATTTTCCGGTTCCGGACGGGCCGATGACCGAAATGACTTCGCCTTTCTCTATTTCGGCATTCACATCCTTAAGCGGTGTCACATTTCCATATTCCTTCCTAAGATGATGTATACTGATCATTGCATTTTAACTCCCCTGACCTTTCTGTCTTTTCTATCTAACTCCAGATGACGCTGAAGATATCCGATTACAAGAGACAAGAGGTAAGATATGATGAAATACAGGACGGCCGTGCTGATAAGCGGGAAGAACGCATCGTAGGTGCGGCTTCTTATGATATCGCTCATCTTCGTAAGATCCTGGATTGCGATATAGCCGACAACAGAAGTCATCTTCACCAGGGATATGAATTCACCCTTATACATCGGCAGAAAACTTCTGGCAGCCTGCGGCATCACCACACGGAAGAACGTCTCGCTTTTCGTGAAACCCATCGCAAGCGCAGCCTCTGACTGTCCTTTATCAACACCTTTTATCCCCGTATACATCATCTCGGATACATAAGCTCCGAAATTCAGGGCAAAGGCGATGATCGCAACGTATATGCCATTCAGACCTGTTCTTGCGAAGACTATGTAGAAAAGAATCATCAACAGCACAACAATCGGCGTTCCCTGCAGTATCCTGACATAGATTGAGACAGCTGCATTTGCCGCTCTCTTCCCGGACAGACGGCCAAGACACAGCAGGAAGCCGATGACCGTTCCGATAATCGTCGCGAAGACCGAAATGAGAAGCGTGACCCCGATGCCCTGGGCAATCAGCTTCCAACGTCCTTCCTCAATGAAAGTGTTTCTGAAGCTCTGTGCAACAGATGCGAAGAACCCCTCTTCCTCTTCCGTTCCGTTATATGTAACCATGACAACACCGCCGTTGTAATCCGGTATTGAGAAATTAACGCTTCTTAATCTCTCCTCAGTGATTGTCATGCATGAAGCGGCAAGGTCGTAGCGTGTGCCCAGTCCTGCGATCAGTGCATCGAAATCCATCGTATAGATCTCAAGACCATAACCATATTCATGGCAGAATCTGGCAAGGATATCGACCTCATAGCCGACAACCTCTCCATTAGCCAGGTAAGTGAAAGGTGCACTTTCAACGTTAGTCGCGAATCTCAGTGTTCCATTCTCCCCCTCAGATCCGGGAAAATCTATAACCTGTTCCGATGTGTCGGAACCGAACCAGATTGAATCTATCCGGGTAAGCGTACCATCCTCTTCTATTTTACGCAGAAACGCATTCATTTGCTCCATGAGACGAATTCCGTCATCCGTCTTCGGGAAGGCAAATGCGTATCCGGCAGTACCAAGCATCTCATCTATATGACTTACGGACGGATACTCGTTATTGATGTACCTTGCGATGGGTTCATCGGTTATGAAAGCATCTAACTGTCCCTGGGACACAAGATATGCCATGTTCGCGAAGCTGTTGTAATATTCCCTTGTTGCATTGGGAAAACGTTCTCCGACAAGGGAGTCATATGCAGAGCCGGTCATGATTCCGATTCTGATTCCATCCCTGTTAAGCTCATCGAGATCAGAGATGACCGCTCTTTCATCATCACCGGAACAAGAGACAAGGCTGAAGATGACAATAAGAAGCATAACAAAGACACAAAAGCCTTCTTTCTTTTTTTTCTGAATAGTCCTCAATTGATTATCCCCCTGTCCTTGGCAAGAGCCAGAACGGACCTGTCATATGTCCGTTCCGCTTCGGAAGAGAAAAAACAGGCCGGCACACCTTCGTCACTGTCTCTATGATGTGCGACGCATTCACAGCATTTTCCATGTCTCGGACATGGATACGTACATGGACATCTATGATTATTCTCACACATACGGATACCTGTCACTCGATAGTAAGGATTGACGAAAAACCTGTGACCTCAAATACATCCATCACACTCTCTCCGGCATTACGGATAACCATCCGGCCACTCTTGTTCATGATTTTCTGGGCGGCAAGGAGCACCCTCAATCCGGCAGATGAGATGTAATCGAGATTCTTGAAATCAAAAACCAGCTCCTTTACATCGTCGAGACCGTCTTTTATAACTTTATCAACATCCGGAGCTGTCATTGTATCCATACGTCCTGAGATAACGAGAGTAAGACAGGCACCGTCCTGTATCTTGTCGATTTTCATGCTTATACCTCCTGCTTAGGTGATACTATCCTCAGGAAGCTCTATCCACAATCGAGATGCGGCAAAAGGCGAAGCATCTGCGGCGAAAACGTCAGGACACCCTTTTTTTATGGCAGGAGAATCGCTATTCATCATAAGTTTGTTGTTCATAGACGAAAACCTTACTATAGTTTTGAAAAACAGGATTTCAGCCCCCGTGTTATGATCCGGCACATATCAGAACAAGAATTATGACAATATGACAATCGTGAAACACCCGGAAGGTAGATTATGAAAATGAAAAATGCAGCAGCTGTTCTTATTGCGGTTTCTTTCCTCTTGTTGTTTTCCTCCTGTGCGTCAGTAACGGAAACAGATCTGTACAGCAGAGCAATGTGCGATGCTGTCGTAGCTGAGCCGGATGAGATCAGACCATTGGTGGAAATAACCAAAGACTCTGAACTGGTAACATGGAATGAAGATGGTGATAAAGTGCTCATGCTGTCATGGAACAGACATCCGGAAAGATATATCAGGGATTCTGTCTATACAGTGGATGATCCGATCTGGACTTTCACCGATCAGGAGATCATATCATGGTACAGAGATAATAAAGATGAAGTAAAAGACTGGATTCTCAGGCTGGAAGAACTCATAGGACTACCAGAGAACAGCGGATACACACACGTAACCGCTTTCTGGTGCGAAGAAGATGAGATTCTCCGTCCTGCCTATGAAACAGATATAACAGAACAGATAGAACCTTCCGATCTGGACGGATCCAGTCTCGGAGAGCTTGAGGATTGGTTCAATGAGAATATTCTCTACTCTTACATCTATTCAGCCTATCCATGGACAAGGCTTGGCTACACATATGATTGGAAAGGAGATTCAGACGAGTACGGATTGAGTGAATTCATAATCATCCCGGGGTCTTCAGTCGAAATTGAATGGACAATAAGCACATCTGAATTTCTGCAATGGCTTGAAGCAAATGACTGAGACATTTCTGTCATGAAAATGGCTCTCTCTGAAGATTGAAGTTCAACTTGCTCCGGCAGAACTGTCATGAAGTCCCGTTTCGTTAAGCAACCGCTAAAACATATTCTATTACCGGGACTTCGAATCCCTCTCTCTCCGTTTTTTGTCCTTTTTATTTCCTTTTCAGGCAGAATGAGAAAATCATGAGACTTCATGTCTGATGTAGAATTCATTCCATGAATGATGAACACAAAACAATACAGCTGCTGAAGGAAGTCTTTGCAGGTCTTGAGGGATGCAGCGCACTTGCCGTTTCCGGTTCAAGGACAAGTCTCATCAATGATGAGGGTTCTGACTGGGATCTCTATATATATTATGACAGACACATAAGCAGAGAAGACAGGGAGAGAATAATACTGCCCATTGCAGATGAGGCCCGCATTGATGCCTCTTTCTTTGAGGAAGGTGATGAGTTCACAAAAGATGGCATCACATATGATCTGATGTACAGACCGGTGTCATTTGTAAATGAACAGATTGACAGGGTATGGGTGAAGCATATTCCCTCCCTTGGCTACAGCACCTGTTTTCTCTATAACCTCAGGACATCTTCATTCCTTTTCGACAAAGCAGGTCTCAAAGAACAGACAGCGGTGCTGAACCAGCCATATCCCGGGGAACTGAAGGACAGCATAATCTCATACAACCGCAGAATGATGTCCGGAGACGGGGAAGCCACATGGATCAAACAGCTGGAACTTGCAGTCGGGAGGAACGACTTCGTCAGCCGCTGCCACAGGCTTGCAGCCCTGATGGCATCATATTTCGACATGCTATTCGCATACAGCAGAGTCCTCCATCCCGGTGAGAAGAAGCTTATCGGCTATGCACATGCTCTGTGTCCAGTCCTCCCGGAAGATTTTGATGCCGACATGAAGAATATATATTCAAAAGCATATGAAGGGGATTTGCCAGGCGCCGTGAACACAGCGCTTGAGCACCTTTACGCACTGATCAGCTGATCAGGCTGCATATTTGAAACAGTTGTAGATACTTATTGCCGTGATGAGTATGAGCATTCCCATGAACATAACATCAACCTTATGCTCATCCATTTTCTTTGAAAGGGCACGCCCTGCCGTCGCGCCTGCCATGGCACAGACCATCATCATTACGAGCAGAAGCGGCTCGAATGACGGTATGTCCTTCATCACGATATTGGACAGCAGGCTCACTGTCTGGGAGAAGAAGATGATGTAAAGAGAATTCAGCGCGCAGGTCTTTGTGTCCATGCTGAAGAAGAAGCTGAGGATCATTATGTTGATCGGGCCTCCTCCGATACCGAGGAAAGAACTCATCAGGCCGAGAAAGAGGCCTGCCGCAAGCGCGAATACCCTGTTCTGTATATTCATCTGCCTGATGCGGGTCTTGTAAATCATGTAGAACAGCACTGCAAGAGTGAGGATTACCATGATTATGTTCTGCACGAGCGAAACCTTTCCCTGATCCGGGAAAGCCGCAACAAGATATGAAAAGACCGATTTGCCGGCAAGTCCGCCGAACGCGGCTCCCACTGCAAGGAAGGTTCCCCTTCTGTCAATTCTGACATCCCCGCCCCTGCTCCTGAGAAGCGATACGATCGTCATGGTAAGAACTGTCGTTCCGGAAAGAAAGCTTATCTGAGAAGAATCAAGCCCGCTGATGGCATCCATCACCGGTTTTATGATCACGCCTCCGCCTATTCCGCTTATCGAGCCGAGGACTGTCGCAATCAGCACCGTCAACGCTATTACAACCTGCATGTCTTTTAATCTCCTCCTTTTTCCTCAGTGTAGTGGATTATCATAATGAACGCCAGAGGCTCTGTCCTTCACTTCCTTCAGGAATGAGATGAAGAAGAATATGCTGACAAAAAATGTCAGTATATCGCTGATGCTCTGTGCGAACAGGACGCCGTTAAGACCGATGATACGGGGAAGTATGAGAACGACAGGTATGAAGAATATGCCCTGACGGCACAGCGCAAGAAACGTGGCCTTGCCGTAATGGCTTGTGCTCTGCAGTGCCATATTGGTCGTCACGCATATACCCTGGAATGCAAGTGCGAAGCACTGTGCCCTGAGTGCCAGAGAGCCCATTTCAATGACCTGCGCATCATCGGAAATGAAACACTGCAGGAGGAAGGATGAGAAAATGAAACATATTCCCGGGATTATGATCATCAGGATTGTTCCGACAGCTGCAGTGAAACGTACGGCATCGTATACCCTGACGTACTTGCGCGCACCCCAGTTGAAGCTGCACACCGGCTGGAAGCCCTGTCCGAAACCGAGAAGTGCGGAAAAGATGAAGAATGTTATACGTGAGGTGATCGACATTGCCGCAACCGCTGCATCACCAAAGGCAGCTGCACTTACATTAAGAGCAACAGTGGCAAGGGATGCAAGACCCTGTCTTGAAAGACTGGGAAGTCCCATCTTCACAATATCGAGATAAAGCCTTCCTTTCAGCGATACCCTTCTTATGTTTATTCTTACATTGCTCTTTCCCATCATGAAAAAGGCAAGAAGGATAATAAAGCTTATCGCCTGGCTGAGCGATGTGGCGATGGCCGCACCTGCAGTGCCGAGGCCGAAAGTGAAGATGAAAAGCGGATCCAGAGCTATGTTCAGCAACCCTCCTGCAGTTATGCCCACCATGGCGAAGGCGGCCTTTCCCTCGCTTCTCAGAAGATTGTTCATCACAAAGGAAGTGCACATGAAAGGTGCCCCGAGAAATATGTATGCGGCATAGGACTGGGCATAAGGAAGAATGGTCTCGGTCGCACCGAGCAGTTTCATGAGAGGCTTGTTGAAAAGAACACCGGAAACAGCAAGCAGAATACCAAGTGCCAGAGCAAAGAAAAACGCCGTACTGGCACTGCTCATTGCCTTTTCCGTCTCCTTCGCTCCCAGCTGGCGCGACATTATGACACCGCCGCCCATGCCGATCGTGAATCCCACGGCCTGAATGATCGCCATGACCGAGAAAACGACACCTACGGCTCCGGCCGCACTGGTGCCGAGCTTTGAGACGAAATAGGTGTCCGCCATATTATATATAGACGAGACCAGCATTGAGATGATGGTGGGAACGGCAAGTTTTATGATCAGTCCATGAACGGGAGACTCTGTCATCTTCCTGTAATGATTCTGTCTTCTTATTTCTTCATCTGTCATAATACCTCCGCAGGAAACCCACCAGACTTGCCTGTGGGATGAATGAACACCTGCTTTGCAATCTGATATGAATACCCATCCTTCCTCTGCAGAATGGTGCAGTTCCTCCAGCCTATGCCTTCGACTGTTCCAGCCGAAGTCTTGATGTTAAAGCGTCCAGTGTTTCTCACAGACACCTTACCGATGTGGATTCCAGCCTTCTTCCCATCTGGCACAACAGCCTTGACGATGTCGCCGGTCTGGAACCCATGGACCAGCTTCTCCCTCATGAAGGGTTTGCCGAACGGGAAGCCGTACCTGTCCACATGCCTCCTCTTTCTTGAGCCATGCCCTGCAGCCTTAATCATCAGGATTGCCTAGTCTTCCCAATCATGGAGTGCCTTTACAGCCCCTACACAGGCAGCATCCAGATGGTGGTCCTTGGGGATGGAGAGCCTGTCCCGGTTCCACTTTGTCCTTGCACCAGACCAGCAGGTGACGGGAATACCTGTATCATTAAGGAAGCGGAGAATCGCTGGACGGACGATGTTCATCGCAGTCGCATCCCTCAGCGGTGCCTTGAGCTGTTTCTGGATTTCATGCAACTTCTCTCTGTCACCGGCAAGGAAGTCCTCAATGCTCCTGTTTCCCTTCCTCTGGTTGCACTTATGGCAGGATGGAACGAGGTTGGAAACCCTGTCGCTTCCACCTTTTGAGCGCGGCACTACATGATCCAGTTCGATTGCATCCGGCTCATTGCCGCAGTAGACGCATCTGTGCCCGAACTTCTCGTAGAGGTACTGCCTCACCTCGTAGCCATGGAGAGAGCCATGCTGGTATTCCACTCCCTCAATCCCAGGATTCTGCATCAGTTGCATGTCGAAGTTCGTGTACTCGAAGGCAATCGAGGACACTGGCAACAGTGACATGTAGCACTTGACCCATGTCCGTGTCGTCAGCACACGATGCTGGAGAGAAGGAGGAAGCCAGCCATCAGGGCGTATCCTGTTGTCGAAACGGGGAGCCCTGTACCATGTCTTCCTGCTCCGCCTGCATCTCCTGATGGATGAGCGCTTCTCTAGACTGAGGCGAATCTGCTGTCCCCTGTGTTCAAACTGGCTGAGGTGGAGCACATGGTCTTCTCCTTCCTCATCCTTCCTGACGATGGCGAAGCCTGTGGTTTTGGAGCCTGGATCGATTCTGAGTTCCGTTTTCTGTACCGTGCTTCCCTCCAAGGTCCTGTCAACAAGACGGATGGTGAAGGGATAACGTCTGTGTACTCTGGCCCGTCCCGATTCCATCAGCTTCCTCGCTCTTTTAGGTGAGCAGGGCATCAGCGGCTTCTTGTGTCTGTCCAATACGAACACCTTCACGGCATTTCTCCTTGAAAAGATGGCCTTACGGCCCGTGTAACGTGGGATTTCTCCCATCTCACCTCGCCCGATGCCGGGACGCACATGGCATGGCCCGTTTCGTCCTTGCCCTCACGGTTGTCTGCTGCCATGCCTGACAGCTATGGCTTCCCTTACGAAAGCGTCCGGAGCTGGTGATGCACCCCGGAGTGTCTCTTTTGCGTCACCGGCATCTTGATGGCTGGTCACCCTGAGCTCTTACAAGCTCCTACCCTAGGGTAGGAGTGAGTGACAGTCTGAGCTTAATCCCGCATGGGAAAAAATGAAAGCCCCCGAGGATCCCGGAGGCTTCGTGCTGAAGAAACAGACTGCCTTATTTCAGAGCCGAGCCTGAGACTTTATAGACACATGCCAGAATCATCAGATGGTAGATGAAGTTCTCCAGCCATTCGAACCACTCCACTCCGTTGACTCCCCTGAGCCCGTAAACGAAGTCATTGATGATGATCATTATCACCCAGACTGCAAGAACTGCGATCATGCTCCATTTCACATACACCTTGTTGATGCCCTTCAGAAAGAGAGGAACAATGAGCAGGAGACCGCACAGAACCAGAATGATTCCCAGAATGATTTCAAGGACTTCATTGTCCAGAGACCTGAAAAGCTCATTCGAGGTCTCCCCCATGAAACCCTGAACTCCGATGCAGATGAAAAGCAGACCGACGAGAATTCTGAGGATGAGATCTCCTGTGAATTTCACGGACTCTTTGGCAATTGAAGATTTCGTTGCCATACACACACCTCCATATTCAAGATACCTCCATTCTAGCACAAGAGGAAAGATTGTCATACACTTGCAGCCATGATAAAAGCAGCTCTGTTTCTCGGCAATCCGGGCAAAGAATATGCAAGAACCCGCCACAATGCGGGATACCTTCTTGCCGATTATCTGTTCCCGGCATCCCTCTGGTCAGTCAAATTCCACTCGGCATACACAAAAGAAGGTCCGCTGTCCGTACTCAAACCGCTTACGCTGATGAATCTTTCCGGCACGGCGGCATATGAGGTGAAAAGCTTTTTCAAACTGAAAAACGATGAGATTCTGGTAGTGCACGATGACATGGAGCTTCCCTCCGGATGCGCAAAGTTCCAGCAGGGAGGCGGCACAAAAGGACACAACGGGCTGAAGAACATAAAGGAGAGAATCGGAGGAGAGGATTTCTTCCGCCTGAGAATAGGAATCGGACGGCCCGTCCATGATTCTCCGGCTGCCTATGTGCTGCGGCCTTTCGGCGAAGGGGAGACAGCCGTTCTGAATGCCCTCTTTGAAATGATAAAGGAGAAAGACATTTTCTCATGCGGCGCACAATTCACGCTGAAAGTCTGACCCTCACTGCTGTTTTTTGACATTTTCTGAAAAACTGTTCGCAAAATGAGAAAAAAATTATCCATCCCGGCGCGTTTTTTTGCTATACTTAGTGTACCAACGCAAAAGGGGGGTTCTTGGTAATGACTCAACGAGACCTGAGAATAGCTCGCACAGCCAGAGAAAATCTTTCTCTTTCAAGACCGCTTTTCATAACAAGCGGCACACTTCAGACATTATATGATGATGCAAACGGCGTAAGCTACGCCTACAACAAAATGATAAAGGAAAAAGGAGATGAGGATTCCTCCTACCTTTCCGCGGGAAAGCTGCATGCGACAGCAGTGCTCCATCTTCTCTACCAGAGTGTGCTTGACACATACCTGAAAGAAAACAATCCCGATCTTTTCTCAAGGGCTCTCAACCTCATAGAGACACAGGAATCACTGATCGGTGCCCTTGCCTTCTTTGACGACAATTTTCCCTCTCCGCTTCTCAGAAGCATGGAGACAACAAAGCTGTATTACGATAATGAGACGCTGAGGGCGTTTTTCATCCATCAGGTGATGCTCAACAACCCGGCGCTGGTAAATGCGGCAGGTCCGCTGGTATCACCCGAAGGCATTGTCTTTCCGCCAGAAACGAAAGCTCTTCAGAGTATCATAGGCTCCTATACGAAAAGCATCGGAGGTCCTATCGGGCACAGTGATGAAGACGACATCTTCGATTTCCTGACAAAACCGGCAAGGCTTTATCCGAACAGTCTTGCCGATCAGATAGTCTATATCCTCAGGGAGTGGGCGGATCTCCTGTCAGACGAGCTGAAGCTTCTTCTCCAGTCAGGTCTTGACTTCATTCATCAGGAGGAAAAGGATCACGGCGGTTTCGGAAACGGCGGAGGCGCACCGATGGAGGTGCCGGACTATTCCGGACTGAACAATGAATACGAAGCTTTCTCCGCAGATCTTGACTGGATGCCCCGTGTCGTCATGATTGCAAAGTGCACTCTTGTATGGCTGGACCAGCTTTCAAAATGGTATCACCGTGAGATAAAAACTCTCGACCAGATCCCGGATGAGGAACTGGACAAGCTCAGGAATGCCGGCTTCACCGCACTCTGGCTGATCGGACTGTGGGAAAGATCGGAAGCTTCAAAAAGGATCAAGGTTATGTGCGGCAACCCGGATGCCGAGGCATCCGCCTATTCCCTCAAGAACTACGAGATCGCAAACAATATCGGAGGCTGGCCGGCGCTTGAGAACCTGAGAAAGAGATGCATGGACAGGGGAATAAGACTTGCATCCGACATGGTTCCCAACCACACGGGCCTTGACAGCGACTGGATGTACGATCACCCGGAATACTTCATGAGCCAGAACTATTCACCCTTCCCCTCGTACACATTCAACGGCCCGGATCTTTCCCAGAACCCGGACATCGAGATCAAGCTTGAGGATCACTATTACAACCGCTCCGATGCCGCAGTCACATTCCGCCGTGTCGACAGGAGAAACGGGGACACCCGTTATGTATTCCACGGCAATGACGGAACATCAATGCCCTGGAACGACACCGCACAGCTCGATTACCTCAATCCTGTTACAAGAGAAGCCGTCATCCAGCAGATCATACATGTTGCAAAGAATTTCCACATCATAAGATTCGATGCGGCAATGACTCTTGCCAAGCGTCATATCCAGAGGCTGTGGTATCCGAAACCGGGAAGCGGCGGCGATATAGCCGGAAGATTCATGTACGCGCTCTCCGATGATGAATTCAACCAGAAGATTCCCCAGGAATTCTGGAGGGAAGTTGTTGACCGCATCGCACAGGAAGTGCCGGACACCCTGCTTCTCGCAGAGGCGTTCTGGATGATGGAAGGGTATTTCGTAAGAACCCTGGGCATGCACAGGGTATACAATTCCGCATTCATGAACATGCTGAAGAATCAGGAGAACCAGAAATACCGTCAGGCCATCAAGAACACACTTGTCTTCGAACCCGAAATCCTGAAAAGATACGTGAACTTCATGAACAACCCGGATGAAGAGACTGCAATCGCCCAGTTCGGCGACGGCAACCGCTATTTCTCGATCTGTACAATTCTGGCAACTCTTCCCGGCCTTCCGATGTTCGGCCACGGCCAGATCGAAGGGCTGAAAGAAAAGTACGGCATGGAATACAGGCGGGCCTACTGGGATGAGAAACCGAACCAGTGGATGATTGGAGAACATGAGAGAAGGATATTCCCGCTCCTGAGAAAACGGTATCTCTTCAGCGGCGTGGAACACTTCAACATCTACGACGCATGGAACAACGGCAGATGCGAAGAGTCTGTTTTCGCCTATGTCAACGGACACGGAAGCGAAAGAAATCTCGTAATCGTGAACAACCAGTATGAAAGAGTGAGTGCCAACATAAAAATGAGCTGCCCGAAACTCAGGAAGGAAAGCGGAGAGGCAAAGGAAAGCGCCGTAATTTCCCTTGCGGAGAACCTCGGCCTTCATTTCGGCGGCCGTCATTACTGCATCTATGAGAATTTCTCAACCGGACTCACCTACCTCGTACCGTCAATAAAGATATATGAGGAGGGATACAGTTTCACGATAGACGGCTATGACAGCAGAGTGCTGTGGAACATAAGAGAAGTTGAGGATTTCGACGGTTCCTATGAACAGCTTTACCGCTTCCTTGGTTCCAACGGCGTGAAGAACATCAACATCGCCGTGACACTGCTGCGTCTGCGTCCTGTATATGAAGAACTTGAAACCTTCAGAAGCGATTCGTTCTTCTCGCTGCTTGGCGATATCCTCTACAAGGATAACAATCTGCACAGTGAAAGGAAATTCCTCCTTCTGATCGCACAGACCTATGCACATCTCAGCGTGGCGGCGGAAAATTTCGATGAAAGCGTGCAGGCATCCCTGCCTCAGTTCCCCTGTGACGTTGATCCGGCAGAGATGGTCCGCCAGATAAGGAAACTCAACAAGCTTGTGCACAAGAGTGATGACAGCGTATTCGCCTCATTCGTGCGCCTCACACCTGAACTGGCTCTCATCCTGGCAGCGGCGATCACGCTGAAACCTTTCATCAATGAAAAGACGGCAAGCGTGAAGGATGCCATGAAGGCTGCCGACATGCTGCTGCTCCAGCATTTCTTTGAAGCCCGGAAAGACGAGCTCAGGATCAGCGATACGGAAATTCATCAGCTGATGCATATGGCTGCGATTTTCTCGGTCATCGGCTACCGTATGGAAAAGGACCTGTCAAAGAAGAGCGTCAGGATTCTTGAAGGCATTCTCAGCGATGAGGACGTCAGAACTGCAGTTAAATGCAATGTCTATCAGGGAACCACATGGTACAACAAGGAAATGATGCAGATGCTCATTGTCCTCAGCGCCCTTTCGGCAGATATCTTCATCGAGAAGAAAGGCCGCTTCAGAAGCGAGAGATACATTGCACAGCTGCTTGAGAAGGAAAACAAGGCAGAATACAAGCTGGACAATCTGCTATCAGAAAAGAAGTGAGGCCTGTCTGCTATTGAGAGTCTGAACGGAATATTATATTCTTATGTAAAGACTTTCGGGTCTGGCAGATAACCTCACTGCGGAGGGAAGAAAAGATTATGAAGACATGGATAACATATCTGGCAGCCTTTTTCCTGGCACTTGCCACAGCGCTTCTTACAGGTGATTTCAGCTGGAGCTATACGGTTTTCAGCACTGCGGGGACAATAGCGGTTTCATTCGCATCCCTGCTTGCCGTGCTCATGGTCCTGATCTCTCTTACCGGTGCGGTCGCATCGCTGAGAAAAGACAGAGCAGGCGGCAAGGTGGTGACATGGTCTCTTCTGTGGGGCATTGTCTGCACCATCATGCTGCCACTCCTGACCGCTCTTCTTTCAGCAGTATTCCCGTTCACTTTCCCGGTGAGCTCCACAGCCGGAATCGGAACCGTACAGGACAGCTATGTTCCATATGTATTCGCAAATAACTGGAACCTGCTTTTCAGCGGGAACATTGCGGCAGTATTCAGCAGTGCAACGGACCTGATGCTTCCGCTCATTCTCTTTGCCTTCATAGCAGGTTGCGCCCTGAAACCGGATTCGGACGTGATCAAACCGGCTTATATAACGGTCAATTCCTTCTCGGAAGTCCTGTACCGTCTGGCAAGGGCGATCTCCACCTTCGGCTATGTGTTCGCATACATAACATCAACACTTCTGTTCATCACAATATATCGGGAGAAGACTTTCTTCGTAGATGCGAACTTCTCTCTCTGCCTGATAATCATCCCGGCAGCGTTCTCCCTCATAATCCTTCCGGTGCTTTTCGAGATATTCACAAAGGGAAAGAGAAATCCGTACAAGATCCTCTACAGGAATATCGCAGCCCAGATAACTGCATTCTCAAGCGGCAGCTATATAGTCTCAATGCCGTACATAATGGCAGGAGAGAGATGCAATGACGGTGTTCAGAAGAGAATAGCCGGCAGTACTACAAGCCTTTTCTACATCATAGGACGCGGCGGAAGCGCAGCAGTCTCGGCCTTTGCCGTCATCGGCATACTGAGCAATGTCACCGCAACTCCGGTTTCACTTGAAAATTCCCTGATCATAGCCCTTGTATGTGCACTCTGCTCATTTGCAGGATGCTTTGCAGGAAGCGGCATGGAAGTCATGTTCATAACGATCGCTTCGCTGAAACTTCTCAACATAAATGTGTATTCGGCAGAGCTGACGGTACTCGGCATCCTGCCTCTCGTATCGGGACTTGCCTCCCTGATCGACAGCCAGATCGCACTGCTTGGCGCATCTGTATGCTCGAACAAGACAGGAACGGAAGTAATCCCTCCCTATGGTGATATAATTTGAACGCTGCAAAAACCTCGAAACTTCTCTCATCAATACAGGTTCTGGGATCATCGGTACTGGCCCTCTTCATTGCAGGAGGGTTCTATCTTGCATACATGGCCGGAAACGGAAACATTCTCTCATATATACAGAATATATTTCCGGAAATCGCGATAATCATCGGAACGCTGGCCCCTGCTCTCATTCTCAGGATCAAGCACAGATCGCAGGTTCCCGAAGGCTATCTTCTTCCGCTTTTCCTGCTTCTGCTGTCACTGCAGACCACCAGGATGATGCCGGAAATATTCCAGTACACAAACATCTCCCTGATCTCACAGCCCCGCCTTGAGGCTGCCGAGCATTTCTTCTTCATGGCAAGCTATGTGATCCTTCTCTTTGCGGCGACACAGAACATGAAGAACATAAACACCTCGAAAACAGGAGGTTATGTCGTGATCTCGCTTATAAGCGTGCTGATCATCGCCTGCATAATACCGTCAAACTCGAATCCGGACATAAAAAACGTCCATGATTCCGTTTTCAACATGCTTGTGTTTCTTATACTCGCAGCCGCTGTTCTGACATACCTTGTAAGCTTCATAGCAGACAAAGAGACATACCACCTGAAAAGATTCCTCACATTCCTTTTCCTTTCCGTGGGAGACTACCTGATCATGACATTCGACGGCGATATGGCAGTAAGCATCACAGGCACGGTGTTCTTCCTGACAGGAGCGGTGATGCTGTCGGCAGTAAGCCCCAAAGGTTACTGAAGCGAAGCTTTCGTCACGTCAATCCAGGACGCAGAAGGAAGAATGGAAGCCAGCTCATCGGGAGAAAGCCTTACAGCCGAAGCAGCAGTTCCAGCCGCGGGATAAACGGTTTCAAAACGTCTGAGGGACTCGTCAAGATATATCTCAACACCGTCTTTGACGCCGAAAGGACAGACTCCGCCCACGGCATGGCCTGTTCTCTCCTCGGCTTCATCGGGAGAGAGCATTTTCGCCTTTGTGTGGAAATGTTCCTTGAATTTACGGTTATCGATCTTCATGTCACCGGCAGCGACAATAAGGACCGTTTTCCCTTCCACATCAAAGGACAGGGTCTTTGCGATATGGCATTCCTCACAGCCAAGTGCACGCGCGGCCAGTGCGACCGTGGCGCTTGAGACATCAAACAGTATGATCCTGTCTTCCATTGAATGGCCGGCAAGATAATCATGGGCTCTTTCGTATGACATTGCGCTTTTCTCCTGAAAAAGACAATGCGGCAGAAACCTGCCGCATCATATCGGAATTCTCATTTCTCAGTTGAGAGTGACGACTGAAGGATCATAATCCTCCGGCGGAACATAACCGAGCAGAGTTATGCATGTGGTCGCAATGGACGAAATGCCGAGGCCTTCCTTCAACGTCTTTGAATACTCACCATTGTAATTGTCATCACAGATGATGCACGGTACCGGATTGAGAGAGTGAGATGTCTTGCTCTTCGGCTCCCCGTCAGCTTTTGTCTTGACAGTGCCGTCCTTGCCGTGCTCATACATATCGTCGGCATTACCGTGGTCGGCTGTGACGATCATGATACCGCCGGCGGCACTTACAGCATCCCAGATCCTTCCGATCTGGAGATCCATTGCCTCCATCGAGCATACAACCGCCTCAAAGACACCTGTATGGCCAACCATATCCCCATTGGGGAAATTGAGCTTGATGAAATCCCACTTTCCGGATTCAACTTCCTTTATGACCCTGTCGGCAATTTCGGCACACTTCATCCACGGTCTCTGTTCAAACGGCACGATGTCACTCGGGATCTCAACATATTCCTCAAGCTTCTCGTCAAATTTTCCTGTCCTGTTTCCGTTGAAGAAGTATGTGACATGCCCGAATTTCTGTGTCTCTGAAATGGAGAACTGTTTCACGCCGGTGGCACACAGGTATTCAGCCATGACCCTGTCAATTGACGGAGGAGATACAAGATACTGATGAGGAACATGAAGATCGCCATCATACTCCATCATGCCTGCGTATTCAACCTTCGGATGTCGCTTCCTGTCAAACTCGGTAAGGGTTTCTGCTTCAAATGCCTTTGTGATCTCAAGAGCCCTGTCGCCGCGGAAATTGAAAAGTATGACGCTGTCGCCGTCCTCAATCGTTCCCACCGGTTTTCCGTTCTCGGCGATGACGAACGGAGGAAGATCCTGGTCGATTGCACCGGTCTCACTTCTGAGTGTCTCGATCGCCTCGTGGGCTGATGCGAACTGACGGCCTTCTCCGAGCACATGTGTCTGCCAGCCTTTTCTCACCATATCCCAGTTGGCATTGTAGCGGTCCATCGTAATGACCATTCTGCCGCCGCCTGATGCGATTCTGGCATCAAAACCGTCATCATTGAGGCTCCTGAGGAAATCTTCGAACGGGTCGAAATACTCAAGGGCACTCATTTCTCCCACATCCCTGCCGTCAAGGAGAGCATGCACCCTCACCTTTTTCACGCCTTCCTTCTTTGCCTCCGTGATCATGGCTTTGAGGTGATCGATATGGGAGTGCACATTGCCGTCAGAGAGAAGACCGATGAAATGAAGTGTCCCTCCCGTCTTCTTTACATTGGCAACAAGATTCTTCCATGTCTCACCTTCAAACATCTTTCCGCTGTTTATTGACTGGCTTACAAGGGCCGCACCCTGTGCGAAAACCCTGCCGCATCCCATTGCGTTGTGACCGACCTCGCTGTTTCCCATATCTGCATCCGAGGGAAGACCTACGGCAAGACCATGCGCTTTGAGCTTTGTCCAGGGATACTTCTCATAAAGTTTGTCCAGATGCTTTGTCATTGCAGCTGCAACAGCATCTCCTTCCTTATACTTGCCGAAACCGACACCGTCCATGATTACAAGAACCACAGGACCTTTTCTGCTTATTTTTCCATTTTTCTTCAAGGCTTCTACCATATATTAACCTTCCTTGTTTCTTGCTTTTATCCAATATTAACACTAAGGGGCAAAACGCGGCTAGAGCGGCAGTGTCGCACTCCTCAGATAAGACCTCGCATCCTCTCTGACAAGAGGACAAAGCGTCTCATACACCCTCTCATGATAGCGGTCTATCTCATCGATCTCATCCTGTGTGAGAAGACTTTTGTCTATGAGTTTTCTCTCATACGGAACAAGCGTGAGATTCTCGAATTCCATGAAAAGCCCGAATTCCGTCTTCCCGGCCTTCCTCACGGCAATGAGATTCTCGATCCTGATCCCGTGGCGGCCTTCCTTGTAGATGCCCGGTTCATCGCTTATAACCATGCCTTCCTCAAGAACGACATCTATCGGATTGGCGGATATCCTCATAGGTCCTTCGTGCACATTGAGGTTGAAGCCGACACCATGACCCGTTCCATGATAGAAAGACATTCCCTCCTTCCACATGAACTGTTTTGCAAGCACATCCAGCTGATAGCCTCTGGTGCCGTAGATGAACTTCTGGTGCATGAGTGCAAGATGTCCCTTCAGAACGAGAGTATAGTCCCTCTGCTGTTCATCAGTCGCACTGCCGAACAGCAGTGTTCTAGTCAGATCGGTCATACCGTATGAGAACTGGCTGCCGGTATCCAGGACAAGAAGACCGTCATGGTCAATTGCGGCATTGCTTTCCTCATCCGCACTGTAATGACACATTGCTCCGTGAGCGGCGAATCCCGAGATAGGACTGAAAGAAGGGCCTTCATAACCTTCCATCTTTTCCCTTTCAGATGCGAAAAGGGATGAGATTGCGATTTCATTGTATGTTCCGTCGGTCTTTGAGAAATCGACACGGCTGAAAGCATTTATGAAAGCAGCTCCGTCCATCACATGGCTTTTCCTCATGCCTTCCAGTTCGACAGGATTCTTGCAGGCTTTCAGATCTGTCGAGAAATCACGGCCGGTCAGGGAAGAAGAAGTGTCAAGAAGGGAAATGAACGATGCATTCACCTTCTCGTCATTGTAATATGCGCGTCCGAGAGAAAGAGAAGGAAGCAAAGTCTGCACTTCATCGTAAGGCCGCACTTCAATGCATTTTTCAACTTCATCGAGAATCGATGCCGGAAAACGGGAGAGAGATGTGAAGAGCACGGCTTTTTCCCGTGAGATGAACATATAGGAAAGGAAGACCGGATTGCACGGCACATCACCGGCCCTCAGGTTTGTAATCCAGGCAATATCGTCAATGGCGGCGATGAAGGTATAGTCTGCTCCCTTTTCCTTCAGCTTTTCACGGATCATGGCAAGCTTTTCCTCCCGGCTCTTACCCGCCGTGGCAGCAGGCATCCTCCTTATCTTCGTTTCAGGTAAAGTCGGCCTGTCTGTCCATATCCCGTCAAGGAAATCATCACAGAGAACGAACTCAAGACCCATGCTCTCATAAAGCTTTTTCCTGTCCCTGTAATCCCTGACTGAAATTTCCGCAGCACAGGTTCCTATTCTGGAAGAAGGAGATGCGTTTTTCCTCAGATACTCCTCAATGGACGGCACTCCTTCTTCTCCGTCCTTCATCAAAGTGACGCAGGTGCCGCTCAGCTGCTGGGAAGCCTGAATGAAGTAACGGGAATCCGTCCAAAGCAGAGCCTCGCTTCTGCCGACAAGCACAGTTCCGGCTGAACCGGTGAATCCTGTGATGAATTCCCTTGTCCTCCAGTGGGGACACACATACTCGCTCAGATGTGCATCAGTGCCTGTGACCAGATAGTAGTCAAGGCCATTTCTCTCCATTATTGAGCGCAGCTTACTTATTCTTTCGTTTACCGGCTGACTCATGTCCATAATTTTTCCTCCTGTTCACGACGAAAAACAGCACAAGGGCGGAAACCATCATTATAAGACAGAACACCTGCCCTTTTGAAATATTGAGAAGCGACTGGAAAACAGCGATATTGTCGCTCTCCTTTCCAAGCGCTATCACATATCCTATATTGGCATCGGGCTGACGGCAGTACTCTATGAAGAACCGGAAAAACCCGTAACCGAAAATATAAAACGACAGCATGGATCCCGGCTGCAGTGCATGTTTTCTGATCAGAGGCCTGCATATGAACCACAGAATAAGAAAAAGGATTATGCCCTCAAACAGCGCCTCATAAAGCTGGGACGGGTGGCGCGGAAGATTCACGAACGCTCCTGGCTCATAGGTTATGGCGCATCGGTCTGCCATGTTCCGGACCCATTCCTGGCTGCTTGAAAAAGACGGTGCATTCGGAAAGACCATTGCCCAGGGAAGCGCCGATACCCTTCCGTAAAGCTCTGCGTTTATGAAATTCCCTATACGGCCGAACGTGTAGCCAAGCGGTATTCCGGCGACTATGTAGTCAACCTGAGTGAGAAAACGGAATTTCTTAATGCGGGAATATATGAATCCTCCGGCCAGAGCTCCCACGACTCCTCCGTGATAACTCATGCCGGGAAGACCGACAAACTCACCGTTCCTGAAAGGCCAGAAGATAAGCCAGGGGTGCGTCAGGTAGAAAGCTGCATCCGAATAGAAAAACACGGAAAAGAGATGTGCCCCGATAAGAAGACCGACGACAGCCCAGAGAAACAGATTCTGTCTTCCTTCTTTATCAAGATCCGGACATCCGTCCTTCCTCACCTGGTATTCATAAAGGACATATGCAAGCGCGAATGCGACGATATACATGACGGCATACCATCTGACGGGAAGGAAAGAAACCACATAAGGATCCATCCATGACGGATAATTTATATAAAGGGACATGGCTCAAGTTTAGCCTTCTCATCATATGATGGTCAATTGAAAGGGGTGCGGTTTTGCTCTACACTGGATGACATGAAAGGTCTGAAGAAATCAGCATGCATCTGTCTTGTTTTTCTTGTTTTTCTCTGCCCGCTTTCTGCACAGGGAAACCGGGAATCCATCCCTTCTTCCGCGATTGAGAGAAATGTCCAGAATACCGGTATCTCGTCAATACTGGTTGACCTGAACACTTTGTACCAGTATCTGAACATGAACTATCTTTACGATATCGATATCGAAAATGTGAAGGAAAATCTGACAAAAGCGCTTGTGACTTCCCTGGATGATCCTTATTCAATGTACATAAGCGAAGACGATATGGAGGAAGAGACGGAGTCTCTCACCGGTCTTTATACGGGAATCGGGATTTATCTTACGAAAATGGATCCTGCATTCATCGACTGGGATGACGAGAGCACATACATGGTACAGGTTCAGAGTCCGTTTCCCGGAGGACCTGCCGACATTGCCGGCATCAGGGCCCGTGACATGATAAGCCATGTTGACGGAAAACCCGTGGCCCAGATGGATGCAGATGAAGTGTCCCAGCTCCTGAGAGGAGAGGAAGGTGTGCCGATGACGCTCGTGGTACACCGGGCAGACAGCGTGTTTGAAGTCACACTCACGCCGGAAGAGGTCGCTGTGCCGAGTGTCAGCAGCACTATCATACCCGGCACAGACTACGGCTATATTTCCATCGCAACATTCACGGGCTCCACATATCCCCTTACAAGCAGCGCGCTCACAGACCTTTCAGCACAGAACATGAAGGCCCTCATAATAGATCTGAGAAACAACGGAGGAGGCACTACGAACTCCGCCTACCTCGTCGCGAATTTCTTTCTTGAAACCGGTGATACAATCGTAACCATAGAGAAGAAGGACGGCTCGGCCGTCAGGATGAATGCAAGCGACCAGACAAGGAAATACGATCTTCCCGTCGTGGTTCTGGTGAATGAGGGAACAGCATCTGCCAGCGAGATTCTCACCGGAGCACTGAAGGACAATGACCGTGCCGTTGTAATAGGAGAGACGACATTCGGCAAAGGCGTGATGCAGGACGTCCTTCCCTGGGACGGAGGAGCCATCCACTTCACCTCTGCCCGCTATAAGACTCCCGGAGGAAGTGACATCAATGAAACCGGCATCACTCCCGACATAACGGTGACTATGCCGCAGATGAGTGATGAGGAACTGACAGATTATTATGATTTCATCAATGATCATTATGAGGACATGGCCGCATGGATCGATGAGAATCCATCTTACAGCACCGATAACATTGAGGCCTTCACATCCATGTGGCAGGATGAAATCTCCTTTGATCCATATTATCTGCGCCTCATGATCAGAAACCAGTATATCGTCAGCATGAACTGGGAAGACAGGCCCATAGCAGATCCTGTCTATGACATTGTCCTGGCAGAGGCCGTGGATTACCTTGACAGCCTATGAGAGTATTCCTCCTTGACGGTACATACGCAGGCACTGCGACATACAGATTGAAAAAAAGAGACAGGGTCTACCTTTTCAGATCCCTGCGTCTTTCCGCCGGTGATCTTTTCACTGCAAGGGACAATGACGGCTGCTATTACGAGGCAAGGATAATCGATGAGGACACAATAACCCTTACACCTGTTTCACGTCCCGACAGGAGCCTTACAGACACGCTTTCCGGCTTCAGGGGCAAAATAGCACCGGTGTGTGTCTATCAGGGGCTGTGCAAGGGAAAGAAGAACGAGGACATAGCCCGGATGCTCACCGAAGCCGGAGTCCTTTCAATAACATTCTTCACAAGCGAATACACGCAGGAGAAGGAACTGAACAGCCATGCTGCGCAGCGCATCATGACAATAATGAAAGAAGCCGTGCAGCAAAGTGGCTCGGAGACGGCAGTCAGAGATGTCAGGGTGATACCTTTCACACAAGCCGTAATGGAAGCGGAAGGAAGGAAAATAATACTTCACCAGAGCAGTCTTGAGGAAAGCCGCTATCTTTCAGATATTCTGAAGGACATTGAAAAAGGATCCCTCATAAGCCTTTTCATAGGAAGTGAAGGCGGATTTTCGGAAAGCGAGTGTTCATTCGCAGTACACAACGGCGCATCTGCTGCCATCATGCCGACCAATATACTCAGGGCAGAGACTGCAGGAATCTTCGCACTGGGAGCCATAGAAAACAGTCTGTACAGCTGAAAAACATTGCTCCGTTTCCAGTATCCACAGCTCGCTGTGAACGAGAAACATGCCTGAAAAACGTAAATTTTCCACTTGTTTTCTGAAAAGCCCCTGTTCCAAAGAAACGTTTCCCTCTATTCTGGCAAAGCTCAAAAGGGAGCAACAGGAGAGAAGCGGAGGAACTAATGATCTTGGTCAACAGTACCAGCAGGTATATAAGACAGAAACTTTCATGGCTATGCGAAAGGGAGGACTGCCAGTTTTTCGCCTCACTATCCCGGCTTGAAGCCTGCGCATCAAAATGCGGCAGTGCTTTCCACGTCCTTATCGATGAGGATTACAGCCTCGGTGTGCTAACCGCCCTGCTGAAGAGACTGGAAGAAAACGACCACTTCATTAAACTCATCCTGCTGACTGATAGCACATACTCTTTCAGTATCGGAAAGGCAGTTGTTGTTCCCCGTGACAGACTTGAAAGCAGAGCCGGAGAAATATTCGCATCCGGCAGCAGAGAAGACAGCGGCAGAAAGGGATCCTCCCTTATCGGCTCATCTGACGTAATGAACGATTTGAGGAAAAAGATAGAACTCATCGGAAAGTCTGAATGCAATGTGCTTATCTGCGGTGAAAGCGGAAGCGGAAAGGAAGTTGCGGCACAGGAAATACACAGGACTCTTTTCACGAGCGAAGCTCCAGTGGTTAACTGCGCGCTTCTTGACAACAGTCTTGTTGAAAGTTTTCTCTTCGGTCATGTGAAAGGTGCCTTCTCGGGAGCACTCTGCGATCATGAAGGCATAGTCGAACTTGCAAAAGGGAAAACACTCATTCTTGATGAAATAGAGGAACTCAGTCCTCAGCAGCAGGCAAAACTCCTGCGTTTCGTGGAAAACGGGGAATACCGCAGAGTCGGAGAGAACATCACGAGAAAGGCGAAATGCAGGATAATCGCAATAACAAACGTCCCTGTTGAGACTCTTTACAGAAAACGGCTTATAAGAATGGATTTCTACATGAGAATTGCAGGAGCAACCGTTATCGTGCCATCACTCAAGAATCACCGTGACGATATCGAAGAACTTGTGAGAAGTTATGAAAAGCAGAAAAACTATGATTCCCCCATTTTGGATATCGAATCGCTGAAATCATATTCCTGGCCCGGAAACGTAAGACAGCTTTTCACCGTGGTCGATGAAATCCACAGAAACGGAAAAGCCGGGAATCCCCGGCTCACAATCAGAGACTTTGTCAGTGAAAGCTGCTTTGAATACAATGCGTAAACAAAAGAGAAGCCGGACATCACCTGCCCGGCACCTTCTTTCATTTATACATGATGTCTCACATCTCAGCGGCCTGACCAGTCCTCCCATGAGAACTTGATCACATCTCCCGTAGCCGCATTCAGCTCAACCTCATAATCTATCCCCTGTGCATACATATCCGCTTCATATATGTAGATCCCGTCATCATAGTCCGAGCGCACCCTCACATAATCCGCATTGCTGTCGATA
>CASFTW010000012.1 GCA_949297785.1 uncultured Spirochaetales bacterium | reverse complement strand
ATGACAAATTATTTAGAAGTATATCCAATCAGCTATTATGCAGACCGCCAAAGGTTGGGAGAACTCTATGTCCTAAGTAAAGAGGATGTTGTTATTGGCACCGTGGTTCTGTTACAAAGCGATGAATGTTGGCCTCAAATGGCAGATTCGCCAGCGTACTATGTGCACAATCTTGTTACTGAGTTATCAGTAAAAGGTGCAGGTAAGATTATTCTTTCAGAAGTGGAAAAAATGGCAATCGGTAAAGGAATACAATTCTTGCGTCTTGATTGTCCAGTAGATAATAAATTTTTGAATGAATATTACGAATCAATGGGGTACAAAATGGTTGGTTGTTGTAAGGAAGGAGCTTATATCGGCAATAAGCGAGAAAAAGAATTACACTGATAAATCCTAATTTGTTGAGCTAACCTGACCCGAACTTTCCTGGCATAGATCGGTGTCAGCGAAAAGGAGTGAGCTGTCTTTACATGTTATTGCTTACGAATCACACAAAGGCTGAGGATGATATCTTTGGAATAAGTGTATTTCCTTCCCATCACATCTCAACCATTCTGTTTTCCAGCCTGCAGAGGGAAAGTTTTTCATCATGAACAGTTCCAAAACGCTTATTAATCATTAAACATGGTACAAAATCTTTTCAAAAAAGATTACTGAAACGTATTAAGAAAATAAGGAATGGGAGCAATCCCAAAACACAGATTGCTCCCGAAATGTTCAGATGCTTAGATCTTCCACTCGCTGCTTTCTTTCTGCAAGGCAACCATATGAGAGAAGATTCCGTTGTGCTTCAGCAGTTCCTCGGGACTGCCTTCCTCTGCAACATGGCCGCCGGAGAGAACAACTATCTTATCAGCATTCTCGACAGTCCGCATCCGGTGGGCGATGACAAGAACCGTCTTGTTCCTGATCAGCTTTGAGAGTGCCTTCTGGATCTCGGTCTCGTTCTCGGCATCCAGTGACGCGGTTGCCTCATCAAGAAGGATTATCGGAGAGTTCTTCAGGAATGCACGGGCGATTGATATACGTTGTCTCTCTCCGCCGGAAAGCTCGCATCCGTTCTCGCCGATCATCGTATTCCATCCGTCAGGAAGTTTCTCGACAAACGGCAGGCACTGTGCCATTCTTCCGGCCTCAATCACTTCCTCATCAGTCGCATCACGCCGCCCTATCCTGATATTCTCCATGATGGTGTTGTCAAAGAGCGTCACATCCTGGAATACGATTGAATAGAGTGAGAGAAGAGCCTCCGGATCTGTCTTGGTTACATCCATACCTCCGACCGTGATCCTGCCTGAATCAGGATCCCAGAAACGGGCCGCAAGCCTTGAGACTGTCGTCTTTCCACCTCCTGACGGGCCGACAAGCGCTGTCACCTCTCCCTGTCTTGCCGTGAAAGTCACATCCGATAAGACCTCCTCGCCGTTGCCATAGCCGAAGCGCACATCCTTGAAGGTGATATCATAGCCTCTGTTCGTAAGCTCAGGTTTTCCTTCCTGAAGGGGATGGAAGAGAATTTCATCCATCCTTTCGACATTCGTCCTGAGGGAGATGACTGCCGCAAGGTTCTGCAGGGAACTCTGAAGAGGATCGTAAAGACGGGAGGCAATGAGAAGATACATGAAGAGCGTGAGCACATCGATCTCGCCGGAGACAAGCAGTATAGAACCTGCCAATGCTACGGTTCCGATTCCTATCTTCAGTATGAATGAAGCGGAGACGACGAATACAGCAGTACCTACTTCCGAGATGATCGCTGAGATACTGCTTCTCGGCATTGCAGCTCTTGAGATCCCTCATCGTCTCTATGCATTCCTGGATGCCGTCGGCCACTTCCATCTTCGCGTCCATCGAGCGTTTCGAGAGGCTGTACTGCACGTTTCGGGAAAGGATGACTATCAGGATGGCGACAGGAATCGGCCAGAGAGCTGCAAGTCCCATTCTCCAGTCGTAGAACATGATCGAAAGTACTGCAATCGTTGTCGAGATGACTGCCCCTATAAGCTCTGGAACCCAGTGTGAAAGCCCTGTCTCAAGCGTTGCGGCATCAGCCATGATCGTGCTCGTTATATCTGCAAGATCTTTCTTTCCGAAATATGAGAGGGGTATCTTCCTCAGCTTCTCGGCAAGACTCACTCTTCTCACTCCGCTTTCAACATAGGTCGAGAAATAGGTTGCCTTATAGACCCGGCGGTAGGATGCCATGATTAAAGCAACGGAAATGATACATAACACAACGTAGAACAATCCACGTCCTGTCAGGGTATTCATCAGCATGTCGGATGCAAGAAGATAGAGAATGCCGACAGGTATGAAGAGTGTCAGATTATGCACAGCGCAGGCAATGAAGCCCTTCACCAGATCCCTTGCACCCTTCTCGGAGAGTGCAAATATCCTTTCAAGTTTCCTTATCATCACATTGCCTCCTTGCCGACTTTCCACTCAACAGATCTCTGATAATCATTCCACATCTGACAGAAGAGTCCGTTCTTCGCCAGAAGCTCATCGAATGTTCCCTCTTCCCTTATCTCGCCGTCGGACAGCACATATATCCTGTCGGCATCCGTGATCGATGAAAGACGATGGGCGATCATGATGACGGTACGGCCATCAAGCATCGAGGAGAATGCCTTCTGAACCTTCACTTCGTTATCGGGATCTGCAAATGCTGTCGCCTCATCAAGTATGATCACAGGAGAATTCTTCAGGATCGTGCGGGCTATCGCTATGCGCTGTGTCTCTCCGCCTGACAGATATATTCCTCCGCTTCCAAGTACGGTATTCATGCCGTCCGGCAGCTTCTCGATGATATCCATGCACTCTGCTTTCCTGAGGGCATCAAGCACCTCATCATCACCTGCATCCGGTTTTGCCAGCTTCACATTATCCTTTATCGTTCCCTTTATCAGATGGCTGTCCTGGAAGACAAATGATACATGCTGCATTAGTCTTTCCTTCGGGATATCCCTGATATCCAGTCCTCCGATCCTGATTGTTCCTTCCTGCGGATCAAAGAATCGTGCGATGAGGGAAGCAAGCGTAGTCTTTCCCCCTCCAGAAGGTCCGACGAATGCAATAAGAGAACCTGATGGGATATCAAACGAGATATCGTGAACCGCATCCTTCTTGCCATCATAGCTGAATGTCACATGCTTCAGCTTCACAGAGCTGTCAGAAGGGGTAAGGCCGTTATGAGCATTGCTTTGAGGCTTCTCGCTCATTATGGTATCCACCCTCATGAGAGCATCATGGACAATCATCGCCTCCTCGCTCTTGAACATTATCTTCGTAAGCGTTATCGAGATTACAGGAGTTATGATCACATAGAAAAGCACGTTCAGGATGATCTCAGGCGTGATTCCACCGGAAGCGAGGATGAATGCTCCGGCTGTTATGAAGGCGAACGAGCTGTTTATCGCTCCGGTGTATATTATCATCGGCCTCATAAGCTCCTTCGTGTATTCAATCACCCACTTCTCATAGCGGTCGATTGAATCCTTGAAGAGACGGAATGAGTATATTGTCTGCCCGAAAGTCTTCACGACGGGGATTCCCCTGACATACTCGACAGCCTGATTCGACATGTCCGCAAGCGCATCCTGATACTGTTTCATCCTCTCCTGCATCCGCTCTCCTGTCATCTGCATCATGATCAAGAAACCAAGCACGACCGGAAGAAGGGAAAGAAGTCCGAGTCTCCAGTCAAACCATAGAAGCATTGCGATGAGTCCTATCGGAGTAGCTATAGCCGCAGCCCTGTCCGGCAGCTGATGCGCAAGATATGTCTCGGTTGCCGCGCTTGAGTCGTTGATGATCTTCCTCATCTTCCCGCTCCCGAAACGGTCTTCAACACCTAAGGGCAGGCTGATTACATGAGAAAGCATCTCCTTCCTCATGTTCGCCGCAACACGGAATGCAGCAATGTGTGAGCACATCAGTGCTGCGATGTAGACAAGCATCGAGACGATCGCCAGTGCCACGGCATAAGCGCCATAGCGGGCTATCATCCCATATTCCGATGCAAGCACATCCCTGATTATCAGCCAGATGCAGATGAACGGAAGCAGAGCCAATATCGCCGAGATTGCTGACAGCACCCACGAAAGGTACGTCAGTGCCTTATATCCGCCTGCATATCGTAGCAGACGTTCAAGGTCATTGTTATTTTTCATAAAACCTCCATAAGTTAGCGTTTGCTAACTATTAAGTCAAAAAAAGAGACATCAAAGTCTCATGCCGAAAAGACGCTCCCATCCTGCCTTGTAGAAGGCCTGCAGGTTCTGAATGTAGATCCTGGCATCCTCCCGTGGTACAGAATGCCTCACCACCTCGAAGAAGGATGTGAAGTAGCCTGATGTGACCATATGCTCAAGAAGGGGATCGATCTCCGGTATCTCCATTCCGTTTTTGCGCATGAGGGCGATGAATTCTTCCGTGGATTCCTCTTCTGTTTTCATCATCTCATCGACCATATTCGAATAGCGTGTTCCTTCAGAACACATCAGGATCAGGCGGAACTCGTCAAGATGGTCATAGATATATTCCAGACACCACTCGACGCAACGCGCTGTTATATCGCCCATCCCTGAAACCTGAACATCATACGGCAGTGCGGCGAATTCCTCATGAGCACCCTTATATGCAGCCATTACTGCATCATATGAATCCTTTACGAGTGAATCGAAAATCCTCTCCTTTGAATCGAAATAGCCATAAAGGGCACCTGTAGTGACACCGGCAAGGGCGGCAATTCGTCTCATCGATGTTCCATGGAAGCCTCTTTCAAGAAATTCTTTCTTGGCAGTCTCTAGTATTTTTCTCTCTGTTTCACTCATATATAACAATGTTATATAACATCGTTATAAACTAGTCAATATGACAACTCTTCATTCTGAAAGCAGGAACACACCCTTTTCAGAATCACAATTTCCAGGAAAAACGAAACATACGGGAAAGCCGGACAAAAGATTCAGGCAGAAGAAATTCACAAAGGCATTTTACCGGATTCATCCCATACGGTCTTTCAGGAATTCATAGCTGAATTGGATGGCTTTCACACTCAGGCCTTCACACAGATGTGGAGGATCATCAGGATTGAAACCTCCCGGACGGAGTTCTCTGCATCTCAATGATGAGAAATTCCTCTCAAATTCAGAAGCAAAGTCATGACAGAGCTCCACTATTTCGTCACGGTCAAGGCCCTTCCTGTTTCCGTAAAGTCCTATGAACATAAGAGCCCCTTCCACCAGACCGCACTGGGCACGGTAATAGCCTGCACCATGCATGCCGGTTGCAGCAGAGAGGACATCATCACTTACAGGAAAGGCAAAAAGATGTGAAAGGCACTTGAGAGAAGTGCGTGCACAGTTCTCGTCATAATCGTAGTACAGGTGATGTACTTCTTTTTCTATATATTCAGACATTTTCTCACCTCTGATGCTTCCGTATGAAAAGGAGAGTTCATGATTCGGCCCAGTTTTCGATCTTCAGATCAGGTACGCGGGAAAATTCCCGGACATTATTCGTAACAAGAATCAGGTCTTCAGCCCTTGCATGGCCCGCAATCAGAGTATCCATTGTGCCGATAGGTATACCGTTTCTCTGCAAAAATGCACATATATTTCCATATTCTGCAGCAGCAAGCTCATCAAATGCCAGAACATCAAATAATGCAAGAAGCTGAACAAGCGCATCCCTGTTCTTTTCCGGATACATGCTCTTTTCAACACCATGCACAAGTTCTGCAAGCGTAATTGCTGATATACAGAGTCCTTCATGCATATTATCCTTTATTTTCCTCAATACATGTTCAGGCTTGTTCTTGATTGCATAAATACAGATGTTCGTATCAAGCATGTATGTCATAGCATATCCCTTTCTGAAGGGACTTCCGGACTGCGTCCATCCTTGAAAACATCATCCGAAAAACTGTTAAGACCATCCATGAATGTCTCCCATGCTGCATTTTTCGGTATAAGCATCACGACATGCCCGACTTTGCGGACAAATACTTCTTCTCCTGTAAATCTGAATTTTTTAGGAAGGCGCACCGCCTGGCTTCTTCCGTTTTCAAAGAGTTTTGCTGTTTCCATTCTCACCTCAATAAATATATACCATAGTATATATCATAGGTCAACAAAATAATCCACACAGTTCAGTTCCTGTACAACACAATTCATGAAGGGAACAGCATCATCACCGTTTCCTCAGCATCAGCAGTCTTCTCGTGAAGCCCTCCTCATCCTCCGGAACAACAAGATCATATCCGTGCAGCAGCAGGACATTCTCAAGACGCGGACGGTTGTAGCGCTGTATCATGATGCACGGCACATTGATCATTGTGAAAAAGGCAGGTATTAACCAGCCATATGGCTGATCATAAACAAGAAGCACAAGGAAGGTGACAATAAGGCATATCATATGGACGGCTTCAGCCCTCACCGTCTCAAGGATGAAGAGGGAAAGATACTCCGCCCCGTTTCCTTTCATCACCTTCTTGTCAAATGGACCGGCACTTGGAACATAGTCTTTCCACGCCTTTATGCGGAAAACCTTCTCATATATTTCTTTTTCCTTTTTATAGGGAACAATGCGAAGGCGCAGGAAGGCAAGAGTCCTGTACGGCATCCTGTTGACGGAATATGAGACAATGATATGGAAAAGCGCAATGCATATAAACAATTTACAATCTCCGGTCATTTCACCCAGTCTCCTTCAATTCCGCTGTCTGAAATATATTACAAAGAAAAAACAGAAGGAATATGCAGATGAGTAGTTCTGCCGGAAATTCAGACTGGTGCCTGTATTGTTCTTTTGCGGCTTTTTGAATTTTCTCCTTCCCTTTTAATGTTTTTTTCCCTATCTTTTAGGAACAATCGGGAGAGTTAACAATATGGCAACAGATAACAATACACAGATCAGAGAAGATCAGAACAATCTTCCCGCAAACCTGCTGGTTTTGCCGCTTACGACAAAACCGCTTTTTCCGGGAATGTTCGCACCTCTCTTCATTTCAGGAGAGAAGGACATGGTCACGGTGAATCAGGCGCTTTCCAATGACGGAATATTCGGCGCAATACTTGAAAGACCGAACGAGAACAAGGAAGAGAACCGTCCTGATCACGAACGCTTCCACAGTGTCGGAACGGTATGCAGGATCCTTAAGAGCCTGAGGATGCCCGACGGGGGAATGAACATTTTCGTCTCAACGATAAAGAGATTCAGAGTCGAAAGCTTTTTCAGTACAACGAACTATACTGCGGCAAGGGTGACATACCTTGAGGACGAGCCATATGATACGGACAGTCTCAAGGCCTGGATAAAGAGCCTCAACGCCGAATTCACTAAAATAAACGCAAAGACCCCCATATTCAGCGAGGAAAACAGGCTCAACATGGTCAACATCGAGGATCCGAGCCGTTTTGCCGACTATGTGGCATCAATTCTGCCTATCGACGGTGAGAAGGCTCAGTCCGTGCTTGAGATTCTTGATGTGAAAAAAAGAATTGAGGAGGTTCTCTTCTATATTTCCCAGGAGAGGAAGATCGCCGAGATTCAGGCGGACATCCAGACGACCATAAACAAGAGGCTTGAGAAGAACCAGAGGGATTATTTCCTGCGCGAGGAGATGAAGCAGATCCAGAAACAGCTGGGCATGGACGGCAAGAGCACGAACATTGTCGAAAAGCTGCGCAGCCAGCTCAATGCCCTTGACCTGCAGGGAGAGGCGAAGGAAACGGTTGAGAATGAATATGCCCGTTTCGTATCGCTTGAACCGAACAGTCCTGATTACTCTGTCTGTCTGAACTATCTTCAGACGGTTGCTGCCCTGCCATGGAAGGACGAGGGATTCCAGGATTTCGACATCCAGAAGGCAAGAAAGATCCTTGAGAAGGATCACTACGGAATGAAGGAAGTGAAAGACAGGATCCTTGAGTTCCTTGCCGTGAGAAAACAGAAGCAGGATACGAAAGGCGCAATCATCTGTCTCGTCGGTCCTCCGGGAGTCGGAAAGACAAGTGTCGGGCGTTCAATTGCAAGGGCACTGGGCAAGAAGTATTACCGGTTCTCCGTAGGCGGCATGAAGGACGAGGCCGAGATCAAAGGTCACAGGAGAACATATGTCGGTGCCCTTCCGGGCAAGATCATACAGGGGCTCAAGATCGTGAAGACAAAGAGTCCTGTCTTTCTCATCGACGAGATCGACAAGATGGGTCAGAGCTACAACGGGGATCCAGCTTCTGCCCTGCTTGAGGCACTCGACAGCGAGCAGAACAAAGAATTCCGCGACCGCTATCTCGATATTCCCTTCGATGTGTCGCAGGTTCTCTTCATCGTCACGGCAAACACGCTTGAGACCATTCCCGGTCCGCTTCTTGACAGAATGGAGATCATAGAGCTGTCAGGCTACACTTCAAATGAGAAGCTCAATATTGCAAAGAAATACCTGCTTCCGAAGATCTATGAGAAGACAGGCCTGTCGAAGAATGACGTGAAGTATTCAAGCAAGGCACTGCTTTCCATTGCAAACCAGTATGCAAGGGAAGCCGGTGTGAGAAACCTTGAAAAGAGTCTTGACAAGATCAACAGGAAGGTTCTGCTTGATCTTCTTGAGAACCCGGACAAGGAGAGACCGGTGAATGTCGATGAGACTCTCATCGAGAAATATCTCGGACTTCCTATCTTCCCTGTCGATGACATCGTGAAAGCGGACAAAGTCGGCACTGCTATCGGTCTTGCATGGACCAGCATGGGAGGCGACACGCTTCTCATCGAAGCCGAGAATTACCCCGGCAAGGGCGAGATGAAAGTCACAGGTCAGCTGGGCGACGTGATGAAGGAAAGTGTCTCAATTGCATGGACCTACCTCAAGAGAACTGCAGAGAGACGGGGCATTGACAGATCATGGTTTGAGCAGAACAACGTCCACCTCCATATCCCTGAAGGCGCAACACCGAAGGACGGTCCATCTGCCGGTATCACGCTGACATGCGCGCTCTACTCCCTACTCACGGATCAGGTTATAAAAGACCATCTCGCGATGACCGGTGAGCTGACTCTGACCGGAAAGGTCATGCCGATCGGCGGACTGAGGGAGAAGGTGCTTGCCGCAAAGAGGAACGGCATAAAGACCATCATCATTCCCAAGAGAAACGAAAGGGATCTGAAGGAACTCACGGAAGACGTCAGACAGGGAGTTGATTTCCACCTTGTCAGCGAGATGGATGAAGTGCTCAGGATCGCATTCCCCGATGACAAAACAGTTCTCATGAGCGAGGCAGAATACAAAGCCCGTCTTGACAGAGAGGCCCAAGATGTGAAGACTCAGGAAGCTGACAGATTCAGAGAACTGGAAAGAGCACTGCGCTCTGTCCTCGATTAGGAGAACTTTTATGGCGATAGAACTTCTGGCTCCCGCAGGAAACAGGGAAAAACTTCTCACTGCATTCAATTTCGGTGCTGATGCCGCATATATGGGAATGACAAATTACTCACTGAGAAAGAATGCCGGTAATTTCACCGCTGAGGAGCTGGAAGATGTCAGGAAGATAAAGGAACGCTTCGGCCGCAAACTGTACTGTACCATGAACATCCTCTTTTCCGAGGATCAGATCAGGGATGTGGAATCATTCCTGCCGACGCTGAAGGACAGTCCTTTCGATGCTTTCATAATCACTGACATGGGACTTGTGGATCTTTTCCACAAGTACCTTCCCGATAAGGAGCTTCACCTGTCCACGCAGGCAAGCTGCATCAACAGTTCGGCTGCGAAACTTTATCACAAACTCGGTTTCAAGAGGGTCATTCTGGGCCGAGAGGCATCGATGGATGACATAAAGAGGATAAAGGATGCGGTCCCGGAGCTGGAACTCGAGGCCTTCGTCCACGGTGCCATGTGCATGTCCTATTCGGGACGCTGCATGCTTTCAAGCTTCCTTACCGGACGCGGTGCAAACCAGGGAGACTGCTCGCATACCTGCCGCTGGAACTACAAGCTCCACTATGCGCTTGAAGAGGAAGAGAGAAAGGGAATGTATTTCCCCATCGAGGAACAGGACGGATACACGACCATCCTTTCATCAAAAGATCTGTGCATGATCGACCATCTTGACGATCTTGCCGCAAGTGGTCTTTCCTCCCTGAAGATTGAAGGAAGGATGAAATCCATTTACTACATCGCGCTTGTCACAAGAGCATACCGAAAGGCTCTGGACAGGGATCCTGACTTCTCTCTCTACCGCGATGATCTTTTCAATGTCTCGCACAGGGAATACTCAACCGGATTCTTCTACGGTCACGATGCCATTGATGTAAATGATATCGATAAGCCTACCAGCTATGGCTACCAGAGGGAGTATATGTTCCTCGGTACCGTAAGAGATGAAGTCCGGCCCGGCATTTGGTCAATCGACATAAAGAACCAGCTGAGAAAAGGCAGACAGCTTGAGTATATAGGAAGCGATGTGTACAAAATCGAAGACAATGACTTCACCCTGCTTGATGCCGACTTCAATCCTGTTGAAAAGCTGGACCACGGCAAGAGTGGGTATATCAGGAGCAGCAAGAAGCTTAAAAACGGGTATATTATCCGCTCTGAAGCCGATATAAAGACAATAAACTGAAGTCAGTATATTTCCCTGATCTCACAGCCCCCGAAGCCGTATCCGGCAGCAAGGGCTTTCATTTCCTCTTCGTTTCTCACAAGAGCAATATCAACAAAATGCCCGTCAGCCTTTCTTATGAAACCGAAGGTCATCTCGCCTGTGCATATGCTCTTCTTTACTGCCGCTTCATATTCCGCCTTCGTGTAAGCTGAAGCGTCTGCTGTTTCCTTCTTTTTTTTGAAAAACATCATTTCTCCAGAAATCCCAGTACTCTGAGATCAGTATCAATGCCTCTTCTGCAGTCGTCAATATCTTTCTCTATCAGTATATCAGGCATGAGAGGACCGGAAACACCGTTGTCAAAGAACTTTGTCGAGTAACTGAAAGCCAGACCGGAATATGGAAGAGTACCGCTCTTAAGCTCTCCGTAATGACTTGCGCTTCCGCCCGAAGGACGTCCTGCGAAGATAGCACCGAGCTCTTCTTTAAGCGTCAGTGCATTGAGAACTGCGGAAGAGAATGTACCCTCATCTATGAGGACGAAAACCTCAACATCCTTTTCCTTCAATACAGCAATCAGAGGATTGATCACCTCGCTGTTGCCGCCGCCGTTGTAACGCAGGTCGATCACTATTCTGCTGTATCCGTTCTCATCAATGAGATCTGATACAGCCGATGCAAAGTCACTGAACGGAAAATTCGGCATTTCAGCACATGCATGATAATTCACCAGCAGGGTGTCGGGATCAGGAAGAGCGTACGCACTGTAATAACTGCCCTGCCCGAGGGTATCAGGGTAAGCCTGCCTGAGGTATGCAAAGGAAGTTGATGCAAACTGTTCATACAGCATCTTCTCAATAGTGAGAGATGTGCCGTCGGAAAAGGTCAGGTTCATTTCATCGGAATCGATGCCGATGGCAGAATAGAACTGGGCAAATGAAAGATAATTGTTCTTCAGCTGCAGTTTCAGATACACATCATTGTCATGCGGGATTATTTCAGCAGCCCTTCTTATGATCTCATCCGCATCAACGCCGTTTATGCTTTCAACTGTAGCGGCAAGGAAAGAGGAATTTGATGATTCAATTGTAGTGACGACGAGATCATCTGAGAAAAAGTCGAAAACAACAGGAAAAGCACTCATCTTGTAAAACAGATCTGATGTCAGCATCATGCCTGTATGGGAATCATGCGGTATTGATGCTATATGCTGGAGGGAGAAAAAGAATGCAACCTCATCATCCGGGTTCATTTCTGTTTTCGCTTTTTCTTCATCCAGTATTGCCCGTGCCTCATCTTCATTAATGCTGTTGTAGAAGTCAGGATGGTTCTTCTCAAGAAAATCGTATAGGTAGACAAGATCCCCGCTGTTCACAGCAGAGTGAAGCGGAAACAGCATGACTGATACAGACAAAAGCAGCAGAAAGATTCTCTTCACGGCCCGCCTCCCTATTTCCTGGCTTTTTTCTTCTTTGCACTCCTCTCACCTATGTTCGCCTTGATCAGTCTCTTGTTATGTCTGTCGGAAATCACATAGGAACCTATGATGGCGACAAGAAGACAGCCGAAGGCAAGGAACAGCCAGGCATACGGGCTGTCAGTCCCCGGGATGTGAATGTTCATGCCGAAGAATCCTGTGATGAAGGTCGGAAACATGAGGGCAAGGGAGATTATCGTGAGCCTCTTCATGATGACGTTCATGTTGTTGCCGATAACGGAGGCAAAGGCATCCATCGTTCCGGTGAGGATGTCCGAATATATGTTGGCCATTGCAATGGCCTGCTTGTTATCAGTGATGACATCATCAAGGAAGTCGGTCTCATCCTCGTTGTTGAGCTTGAAGATCGGGCTTTTGACCATCTTCTCAAGCAGCATCTCATTGCTTGTCAGGCTTGTCGTCAGATAGACAAGCGACTTCTGTATTTCAAGAAGCTGGATCAGCTCATAGTTCATGACACTCTTGTGAAGCTGTTCTTCCACGAGGTCCTTCTGGCGGTTGATGTATTTCAGTATTCTGATGAAAACAAGCGCAGAACGACCCAGAATCGAGAGAACGAAACCTTCTTTCGTATCCACAGGATACTGGCGGAAACGCGAGCGTGCGAAATCTTCCAGCACGACACTGTCAGCCTGACATACGGTTATTACTTTATCAGGGTAAAGCACTATGCCGAGCGGAACGGCATTACGGGTAAGCGGATTATCCTCATCCTCCTCATCCTTGGGAATACGGACGATGAATGCAAGATAGTCATCCTCTTTCTCCATGCGGCTCTGCTCATCCTGGTCCAGTATATCAGCAAGAAGCTCAGAGGAGATCGCATATTCCTCGCTCAACACGGTTATATCATCACGGTTTATATCCCGCGCATCTATCCATGTATATTTTCCGCTTGTATTTCTGATTGTAATCATTCTCTGCCTCCTGCCGGGCAGAGAACTTGCTCATTATTCTCCGGTCCCGGCTGATTTCAAATATTCTGACTTGTTTCTTCTAGACAAAGGGTTGGAATCGTCGTTTGTCGTTCTCACAGCCGTGACCTCCATAAAAAAATCAACCTATTTGGTTATACACTTAAATTTTATCGTTGACAATCAGTGAAAATGAAATTTCACACAAAACCGTCATACGGATACTCCCTTGAAGCCTGCTCTATCCTCCAGTCGATTCTGTCAGGAATTATCCTGCCTTCAGCCTCAATGCCGAAATCACGGGCACAGTTGAGCGCGAAAAGCTCTTCAAGCCTCTGCTGCGGAACATTGTCCTTCTTAAGCGCACGCAGAAGGATCAGGTCTCCGGCAAAGCCCGGTATGCCGCCCATTCCTTTTTTCTTGTCTTCTATGGTATGAGGAGCATGATCCGACTCGACGTAGTCAATCTTCCCGTTGATGAGTCCTTCATATACAGCCCTGCGGTTCTCTTCATCCCTCAGCGGAGGGTTCATTCTGAGATAGCGTGAATGATCACAGGCATCTGCACTTGTCAGAAGCGCATGGTGTGCCGTGGCGGCACAGGTGATCTTCATCCCTCTTTCCTTTGCTCTGACAACTTCTTCAATACCTTCCCCGGTGGAAATGTGACAGATATGGAGCCGTCCTTTGTATCCTGTCTCATCAGCCAGACGTATCATGTCCTTTATGGACTCGATCTCGGCCTCTGCAGGGCGTGCAAGTGACTGTGTCTCGTACTTTCCCTGAACATAGAGATCGCTCCTCATGAGCGATTCCTTCTCACAGTGCAAGGCAAGAACACCGGAATAATTCATTTCACAAAGTGTCCTGAACACCGTTCTCTGGTCTTCAAGTTCTGTTATGCCCATGTTGCCGGTTGAATGGCCTGCAAACATTTTAAGGCCGATCACAAGAGGATAGAGCTCGTTGTAGGTGTTCACTGCTCCGCGGATCTGATCCGGCTCCTTTGTCAGCCCCATATACACATGGTATGAAACCTTATGACGCTTTACGGAGGGAGCCGCAAGCGCAAGCCGGTCGAGAACTGTTTCCCGGTCTGTAAGCGGCGGATCACAGTTAGGCATGTCTGCAACGGCATTTATGCCGCACATCTTCGCAACAGCCAGGCCGTGTTCCACTGTCTCTTTCTGTTTCTGGTTCCAGTCTCTCAGGTGTACATGAAAGTCAATCATTACTTCAGAAGCTCCGGTGCATTTTCAAGAATATAGTCATATGGCTGGAAAGTACCCCACTGGCATGTCAGGCGGTCACCGCATACACATTCACCGCAAAGTCCTATTCCGCACAGAGTGCTTCTCTCAAGAGAGAGGAAGATGTCACACTTCTCCAATCCGAGTGAGATGAGCTTCTCTGCTGCTATGGCCATGAATTTCTCCGGTCCCACAAGATAGACCTTCAGATCTTTCTTTCCTTCAACCGCGACCGGAAGATAATCAAGGACACGGCCGACCTTTCCATCATCGGGAACGACCTTGTATTCTCCGGCTTTTTCCCTGAAATAGTCTTCAAACAGCGCCTTGCCGTCAACTCCGATGGAAGAGGATGCAGAAGTGCCGACAAGTACGGAAATTGAAGTGTGCCTGCCTTCTGCCATGCGGCACAGAGACGGGAGTACGGCTACTCCGCTTCCGCCTGCGATGAAAAGCGCATTCTCACTTTGCGGCATCTCAAGCGGACTGCCATAAAGGGAACGGGTGTAGACTTTATCACCGGTTTTCAGATTAAAAAGCTCACTCGTGAAATAACCCCGCTTTCTTATGAGGAATGTAAGAGGTCTGTTGTGCGCAACGGAGAAAGGCTTCTCTCCGAGTCCCGGAACAAAGAGGAATGCAAACTGTCCTGCCTTGCAGTCAAGCTCCCCGTCCAGCTCGATAAGCAGCATCTCAGGCGTATGGACCGTAAGCTTTGTAACTGTATGCTCCCTGTAGGCCATGCGGTTTTCCGTTATGATGAACCGGCTGCTTGTATCGCCGTTTCTCTCACTGGCTTCCTTCTTGAGTGTTTCAAGATAAGCCGGCCAGTCCTGCTGACGCACCGTTCCCAGCGCAGAGCCGATACCCACAGCATCCGCACCGGCATCGATCATCGCCGCAACATCGGAAGATGTGCTGACACCGCCCATACCGATGATTACGGCATCGTCTCCGACAGCCTTTCTTATCTCCCTCACACATTCAAGCGCCCTTTCATTGACCCAGCGTCCGGATGCTCCGCCCTTTCCTCCGAGCTTGTTGTTGAGAATGGGCTTTCCAGAATGCGGCTCAATGTAAAGTTTCGGTCCGACCGTATTTATCGCGACAATACCGTCGGCACCGGCAGCCATTACAGATGCTGCAATCTCCCCTATATTCTCTACATTCGGAGTGAGCTTGATCAGAAGCGCGCTTTTCTGTTCAGGATATGCTTCCCTTATCGTTCTGACATAATCACTCGCGATGCAGATATCACTTCCGATACTTGCACCGTAGCCTGATGCGGCATGCGGACATGAGAAATTCAGTTCGATTGAATCAGCGACGTGATCGAAAGCCTTTATGAGAGTGATGAAATCCTCTGCATTTGAAGCGCTGACGGAAACATTGAGAAGTTTTTTCAGTCCTTTTTCCCTGAGAGCCTCAAGCTCAGGAAGCACCACATCCATACCGGGGTTTCTCAATCCGACGGAATTACCGAAATTGCCATCCCCCAGACAGCAGATCACAGGCTCCCTGTTGCCGCTGTTCGGCACTACCTGAAAACTCTTCGTGGTGATCACATCAATGCAGGTTGATGAATCGAAATAGGAGATCATTTCCTTCTTGGTGGAAGCAACCCCGCTGACTGTTGTCAGGAGCACTTCCCTTCTCTCATGGGCTTTTATAAGTCTGGCAATTCTGTCCGTCATCGGTTAAATCCTTGTTTCCTCAATCAGACTCTTTATGTTCTTCATGCACATCTCAAGCCAGTCCTCCGGACACGGAGCCTTCTTCCATGGATGAGTCAGGCCGCTTGATGAATTGATACGGGCAAGACGTACATCATAATCAGCTTCCCTGAGAGCTGCCATGACATCAGTCGCACTGCCGCCCTGGCTTCCCACACCCGGTATGAGTGTCGGAATGTCCTTATGTGCATAGTAGCGGACAATGTCCTTGAGTTCGTTCATGTTCGTCGCACCCACGACGGCACCGATACCTGAATGCTCATTTGCCCAGAATGCGATGTGATGGGCAACCGCAATGTAAAGCGGATAGACATCCCTGTCTTCCACCTTGTCTATCGTCAGCGTGTTCTGAAGGTCCTTGCCCCCCGGATTGCTTGTCCTGTTGAGGATATATACACCTTTGTCCTCAAAAGCAAAGGGAAGAACAGAATCACTTCCCATATAAGGAGAGATCGTGACAGCATCCGAACCCCATACATCGAAGGCTTCATGTGCATAGTTCAGGCTGCTCTTCGCGATATCCCCTCTCTTGCTGTCAAGAATGACAGGAATGGATGGGAAGAACGAATCAAGCATGTCAAGCACGTCTGAGAGAGCAAGAGAACCGGAAAAATCCTCATCCCTTGCTCTGTCGTTTATTACATAGTACCCGATATTCGGCTTGAATGCGGCAGGAGAAACCCCCTCCATCTTCATTCTTCTGAAAAGCTTCTCGAAAAACCCGTTCACCCTGTCGCGGAAACTTCCTTCACCGGGAAGAGCTTCCAGAACAGGATCAAGTCCCATGCAGGTGACGTTTCCGGCAAAACCGGCACTTTCTTTCAGATAATCGACATAACTCATCTTTCCACCTTCCTGAAACCGTTTTTCTCACCCCATCCGAACGGGTCTTCCCTCCAGGAATGAAGCATCTCGGCTTCCTCCTGACTTACATAACCCACCTCAACAGCGGTTTTTATCATCACCGGATAGCTGAGAATCGTGTAGGCTTCGCAGGCGGGATCAAGCGCCTTGAATGCATCTGTGGCAGCATCAAGGCCGTATGTGAAAATCGCAAGACAGTAGGGAACGTTTCCGCCGGCTTCGACAATGGCCTTCACTGCGGCTATCGAACTTTTGCCGGTGCTGATGAGGTCTTCGATGAGGCATACGCTCTCTCCATGATAGCTTCCGTCCTTTCCAAGCCCCTCGATCTGATGTCCGAGTCCGTGATCCTTCGAGGAGCTGCGCACATATGAGAGAGGCTTCTGGAGCCTGTCTGCCAGAGTTGTTGCATGAGGAATACCTGCGGTTGCGGTTCCGGCAATGTTCTTCGGATCGAAGGAAAGAGCTTCAAGCATATCTGTGAATGCATCGCAGATAAGGGCCCTGTAGCCTGCTTTCGCGAGGAACTGTCTGTTGTCATTGTAAATCGGCATTCTGTAGCCGCTTGCCCATGTGAAGGGATCCCTCGGGGAAAGACGGATCGCACCCAGTTCGAAGGCAGCCTTTGCAAGCTGCGGACCATAATACTTTGTGATTTCTTCTATAGTCTTCATGCAAGTCTCCTGTTTTCTTTCTTTTATATGATTTTACCTGATGAGGCAGTCAGTTTCTACCCCCGCGCTTCCATATTTCCTTATATGTATGGAAACGACCGCAGTATGCACAGGCGTAATGTCCGTCCTGGGTTCGGATGAACATGGAACTCACCCCCTCCCCCTGGCTCGGATGCGAGATGCATGCCTCATTCGCACAGCACAGGTCATCGAAATTATAAATCCTCGGAGGCATATGTGTCCTGAATTTTTCAATGACCTTCCCGTCCTTGATTATGTTCAGCGTGCAGTGAGGGGCAACTGCGGCAAGTCTCTTGAGATCCTTTCTTGAAAGATTGTACTCGCCCGGACGGAATATTATGCCTTTGAAAGAACCGTCAGCGCCGCGGCTTATCCACTCACCGCCCCTGCCTTCATCGACACCGAGGACAGAAGAGATGAGCCTCATATGCTCCCTTATCTCGGAAGGACTGTCCCCTTTGCAGATATGGTCTATGACAATCCCGTTGTCAATTGGATGCACACCCTCAGAGTAATTCTTTACCTTGCCTCCTGCAGGGCGGTCTGACAGATCAACGCTTACGATGTATTCCTCCTGCCTGAGGGCACTCTCCTCATCCGCCTTCGCCTTTCCCGTGTAATCGCTTCCGATCTTTCCGGCAATAAGGGAAAGCAGAACCATCCTGCAGTACATTCCGTTGATAGCCTGTCTCTCCCATGCATTGAGCGGAGTGTTGTCCAGGAATGTCGGGATAGTGGGATGCTCCTTGTGACGAGGAAGCGGATGATAGAATTTCGTTCCCTCCCTGAGAAGCGGCATGAACTCCCTGCGGAATGTGATGCTCTTTCTCAGCTCGTCCTGCTTCTGGAGGATTCTCTCGCCCATCCTCTCAAGCTGCGGACGGGTGAAATACCATTTATCGGCAATATCGTCAGCCTTGAGGTACTCCTCAATTGAAGAGAATGTCCTCACCTCAAAACCGTTCTCCTTCATCTTCTCCACATAGCTGTCAGGCATTGCGAGTTCTGCCGGTGCGATGAGATCGACCTTTACCTTATCGAAAACCTTGAGGCCGTCAGCTTTCGAATGCACCGTGCGTCCGTGATACAGATCGCCGACAAGCGCGACATGAAGAGAGGAGAAGTCCATATTGTTGTCTTCAAGGAATGTGAACTCATCAAGAAGCTCCTGTGTCGGATGCTCGTGCTTTCCGTCTCCGGCATTGATGAATGCCCTCTTCAGCTTCAGGTTGTTTCTCTGCTGGTATGCCCTGCTCTGCTCATCCAGGTAGCGGCACAGACCCTCCACCTTGCTGCGCACGATGAAAATCGCATTGTCATAACCGGAAAGCATGTTGAATGTGTCGGCATAGCTTTCACCCTTGTTTATCGAAGATGAGGAACAGATCAGCTCGCTTACCTTTGCATGATGGAACTTTGCGGCATTGCGGAAGCTTTCCTTCGTTCTTGTGCTGTCTTCAAGAAACACTTCATATATTCCGAAGTCAGGATCGTTTATCCTGAATTCATCCATGGTCTTCCTGTCCTCTGAAAGGATGGCATTCTTAAGTTCATAGACCTTCTTGAAGAAGTATCTCCTCTCCTCAATGGAGAAGTCCTCGATTACAGTCAGCGAGCGGCCGGCGAATACGTTATCACTCATTTCATTCTCCCGTTAAGTTAAAAAAAAATCCCTCAAAAAGGGATTTCATCAGAAAATACCGAGCCTGTGATCAAGAAGAATCAAAAAGAAATCATTCAATTTTTCCATCATCCAAGCTCCTTTTTCAGGAGAATATCAGCAAAGCGGATGTATGTAAAGCTCTTTTTGATGAAAAAGGCAAAATCGGCATGCAGGCTCCCCTGACAAAGACAGAGCCTGCACACATTGCGGCAGGCTCTTCATCAGCTCAGATATCAAGATCAAGTTCGGGGTTGTAGGGATGTGTCGCTCTGTTCTTCTTAACATTCTCCTTCTTTCCCCTGTACTTTTCATCTCTCTTATAGCGCTTTCTGTAATACATCTTCCTTGAGCTGAAAAGCGGAACTCTCTTCATGACGGATGCCATGGCTTCGGGATTCTTGTCAGCATATGAATAGCTGTAGCTTCCGTATCCCTTGGACTTGCCGTGCGATGCAATGACGGCATTCAGACAGGCACCGATGACACTTGCACCTGCAGCCTTGAAGTTATCTATCATGTCGCCGAGCACATACTTGTTTGTGACACCGGCACGTGTGACAATTATGACTTCAGGGGCAAGCTTTGTAAGCGCAAGCAGCTCGGATGCATAGGCAAGAGGAGGAGCATCGAAAATGATGATGTCATAGCGGTGCTTCAGTTCTTCAATCACACGCGGGAACTTTTCAGATGCATATACAAGCGACGGAATGGCAGGTCTGGTGCCGCACGGCAGCAGATTGAGCATGTCGACTTCAGGAATAGGAAGAACTATGCAGTTGTCAAGCGGCTCATCATTCATGAGAACGTCCACAAGACCTCTTTCCTGATGCTCGAGATTGAAAAACTGCTCACAGCTGGGCATTCTCAGATCCCCGTCAACGAGAAGGACCTTGTAACCGTTCTGGGTGAGCGCGATTGCGATGTTAGCCATGACGGATGTCTTTCCTTCATTCTTCTCTGTGGAACATACGGTGATGACTCTGTCCTTGCTGTTTCTGCCGAATACGATATTTGATGCTATGAGTTTGTATTTCTCACTTTCATAGCTGTTCGGGTTGGAATATACGACATTCTTCACATAACGGGTTTTCTTCTGGACCTTCAGCATCGGGATCCAGCCGAGGAAAGGAACATCACCCGGAAGCGCCTTTTTCAGATCATCCGTTGAGAAGATGGACTTGTCGCTCAGCTCCATGACAAGCGCAAGACCGACACCTGCGAATGCGCCGAGGAAGAAAGCGATTGCCAGAACGATAAGCTTGTTCGGACTGACAGGCAGCTCGGGAACCAGAGCACTGTCAATCAGTGTGACATTGTCGCTGATGGCGGCATCCCTGAGCTGAGCCTCCTGCTGCATCTGCATGAGGGAGACAAACATTGTCTGGAAAACCTCTACATTGCTTGTAAGGGCGGCCAGCTGCATTTCAAGATCGGGAATCTCCTCAAGCGAAGCATTTTCCGCGGCAAGCAGCTCTTCAATGAGAGATATCTCGCTCTGGGCAAACATTTTCTGGGTGACGGCAGATGAATACATGGTGGCATCCTGCACACTTGTACCGCCTGAGAGCAGCGAGACTATGATCTGGTCAATTGATGTCTCGATTGATATAAGCCTGTTTGAAAGCGTGAAGTAACGGTTCTGCTGACTGGTGTTGAGAACCCCTGAGATACCGTTTGCATTTCCGGCTGCAGTGGAGACTGCCATGAGATCATAGCTCAGGAGCTCTCTCTGGATTGAGGAAATCTCATCTGCGAGAGTCTTCACGGAATCAAGAGACATGATCTCATCATAGGATGGATCAAAGCGGGCGGCAGACAGGATGGCATCGGCTTCCCCGCATTCCAGTTCAAGAGGGGCCTTCCTGCTTGAAAGATAGTTATAGCGGAGAAGACTTACCTGGCTCTCCTGAGTGGTGAGCAGAACATCGTTGTCCTTCTGGAAATCCGCGAGCTGGCGGCTTGCCTGTACAAGCTGTTCCCTCACTACAGGAATCTGCGATTCGACGAATTCTATGGAAGCTTCGGAACCGCCTTTTGCGAAACTCGTGAGCACGTTGTTGAAAGCATCCGCAACGGCATTTGCAAGATCCGCTGCGAACTGCGGGTTGGTATCCTGCACTGTGATGTTCACAATGTTCGTATCTGAGACTGAGGAAACCGTCACCTTATTGGTGCGGATCAGATTCTCAGCCTTGATCGGATGCTCAAGATCACTGTAGCGTACGCCATCAGGATCAGTGTATCTGCTCAGATCAAGGGACGAAAGAGCGTTATCCATTGTGGTACGGCTTGTAAGCAGCGCCACTTCCGTCGCAATGTCGGTTGATCCGCCGCCGGCAAAACCGGAGAGAAGACTTGAAATATCACTGCCTTCGCCGGAGAGGGATGAAACCATGACCGTGGCACTGGCTTCATACACGGGATCTGCAACAAACAGATAGGCAACCGCTATTGCAAGGGCCGCAATGATGAACAGGCAGATCATCAGTTTCTTCCTGAACACCGCAACTGCTATATCATAAAGAGAAATCTCGATCTCTTCCTCTTGTGGTCTGTTCTGAACTGAATTTTCCATTTGCATCCCCCCTGTTGTCAGTTACCACCGCCGGCAATGGCCATACAATTGAGAATTATAGTTGTAATCGTGCTTACAACGCCTATCACGGAAACGGCAATCGCAAGGTCCTGAGTGAATGTCGACTCATCCATTTCGATTGTGGTCTCTGCCGTTATCGGAGAGTTGTCATCAATCTTCTCGCCGTAACTGTTGTAAAGAGTATATTTCTCAATACCTTTCGCCGCGCTAGAGAGTCCGCCTGCAAGATTCACATAATACGTAATGTCCTTTCCGGGAACATAGGCATAAGTACCCGGATTGTTCACGGCACCGTTCACGGTTACCACCTGATTGCTGAATGGAACGGTGAATCTGTCTCCGTTCTGCAGGATCATGTCGCCTGCGGGGTCATCTCCGTAGAGAACGTTGCGGAATGAAATCGGGTAGTTCCTGCCATCCCTTGTAAGATAGCATCCGTCAAGATCGGATGATGCCGTGAAATAGCGGCTCATCTCGACAAGCATGTCCTCAACGGTATCGCCGATTATGAAACGGTAGAAATACTGGCTGCTGACCTGCCCCTGCACGGAAGAAGCTCCGGCTGTTGAGCTTCCGGCAGCGAGCGCACCCTGAAGCGTTACGGAGCCGACCGGGACCTCGACGGATGGAACATTCACCCTGTCGCCGTCCTGAAGGATGAAAGAAGAAAGATCATCCGTCTTTATTTCGGCATAGCTGCCGTTCTCATAACGTGTGACTGAAATTTCCGCCCTGTCAGCCTGGCTTGTAAGTCCGAGGGCATATTCATCAAGGAATTCTTCCAGCGTTGTTCCCTCATACACCTGATATGTTCCGCTTCTGAGAACAGCGCCGTTCACCATGACCATTTTCTCTTTCATGTTGAAGATGACATGGTCATCCGGACGGAGGAACGGATTCTGGTCCTCATCCCCCTGCCTGAGTGCGGCGAAAAGGTCATATGAGACAGAAGTCCCGTCACTGCCTGTCACTGTGACATTCCTTGTCGAAGCATTGTCCGATGCATAAGGGATGAGGTCGGAAAGTCTTGAAAGCCCCCAAGCCTGCACTCTCCTGCTGGAAGAGACAAGGCCGGAAATCCTGACTGAGAAAGAACCGGTTGCAGTGAGCTCAAACGAAGGGTTCGAGAACGGATAGCGTGCAAGGACCGAAGCCTCCACTTCATTCCTCAGTTCATTGAATGTCTTTCCGCTCCATGTGAAGGAGCCGATGTTCGGTACCGTGAAACTTCCCGAGTGCGTGATGGATACAGGTACGCTGACAACTGCATTGTTGTAGATGTAGCTCAGAGTATAAACATCACCGACTGTAACCGGATAGTTTATATCACCCCTCGCCTGAAGCAGACGCATCTGGAGGATGTAATCGTAATCATCATCCCGGGCAGGAATTGCATAACCAAGCTGTCCGCTGTAATCCTGCCATTCATTGGCAATGCTGCTTTCTGTTGCGGATAGCTGGGAAAGCCTTGAACTTGTGACTACCTGATTGTCCGCAGAAAGTGAGAAAGTAACCGTGAGTATCAGAAAAAGTGTGGTTTGTAAAAGACGCTTTAACACTGCAACATCCTTTTGATTGTAAATTTACCGTAACTGAGTTTATCAGGGATGAGGATTTTACTCAATAATTTCACAGGTCACACCATCCACTGTCATATTACGAATGCAAAACTCCTTCATACCTTATACGAGCAGGAATTCCTCAGTCTTTGCATCACTCCTGAGAAGATTCTGAAGACTCCGGCGCAGCATCCTCTTCATCCGGAGCACGGAAGAGACTGTCCTTATCCGCCACGGCAGGCTCATCCTCTATTGTGTCGACTATGTCAATCGGCAGCGTCAGGCGTTTCACCTCGCCAAGGAACGACACCTCGACATTCACCCTCACTCCCTTGTATACGGAGACGATCTTTCCGTTAAGGTCCTTCAGCGGGCCCGATATTATCTTTATTTTCTCGTTCGGGGACAGTTTTCTTTTATCAAGGACAACCTTTGAAGGCTTTATATATCCCAGGTTGGTTTCAACCCACATGGCAAAGCGTTCATCGCTCCCCTTCAGTTCATATGAACCGTCAGCATTCCTGAGAAAACCGTAATTGGTGTCAGACATGAGGAAAATATCTTTCTGGATACGCCACAGTTCCTTCTCGCATACCGCTATGATATACCCGGGGAGAAGAGGACGGACTTTGACTGACCATTTCTTTGCGCAGAATTCCCTGCTTTCCCTGACAGGAGAATAAGCGGCAATGTAGCTGCCGGGGTAATCCCTTGCGACCGTTTTCTCCAGCAGTCTTATATTTCTCTCTTCCCTGCCGCTCTGGCAGGCCAGCACGTAATAGTTCATAGACAAAAAGAAATGGCCCCAGCGCGATTCGAACGCGCGACCCCTTCCTTAGGAGGGAAGTGCTCTATCCAGCTGAGCTATGGGACCAACAAGACAGAGAGTATACTAAAATTTCAAACTTGTAAATTAACCCTTGTCATAAATTCTTCAATTCGGTACTTTTCCACGTGGAGGATGATGGAAAATGAGAGTGACCATTTGCGATTCCAAGAAGGAAATCGGATTATTCGCCGCAAAGGAAGGTGCCGCTTATATCAATGATGCGGTGAATGCCAGAGGGGAAGCCAACATAGTATTCGTAACCGGAAAAAGCCAGGTCGACACACTCTTCAACCTTGCAAAGCTGGATATCGACTGGTCAAAGGTCAACGTATTCCATCTCGATGAATTCATAGGGCTTGATCCGGAGTCAACGGCAAGCAGCCAGTTCTTCATCAGGGAGTATCTTTTTTCCGCAATCGGAAAAGTGAAAAGCTACACGCCCATAGATCCTGAGGAGAAGAATCTTGAGAGAACGCTGAAGGAACTCAACAGAACGATGAAAAATCATCCTCTGGATGTGGCTTTCATCTGCATCGGGGAAAACGGGCACCTGGCATTCAATGATCCTCCTGCGGATCTTGACACCACTGATCCGTATATAGTCGTCGAACTTCAGAAAAGATCCAGAAGACAGCAGGTCAGCGAAGGCTGGTTCCAGAATCTGGACATGGTTCCGCACAGGGCCATCACGATGTCGATAAACGAGATCATGACATCAAAGCACATCATCGTATCCTGTCCGGATCAGAGAAAGGCAAAGGCTGTCGCAGGATGCCTTTTCGATGACATATCGCTTCTCTCCCCCGCTGCGGTGCTGAGAAGAGCCTACGACTGCTCGCTTTATCTTGACAGACAGTCATCGTCACTCGTCTTCTCTGACGGAAGAACATATTAAGGCCCTAAAAAACCGTCAGCCCGGGTTCTTTGTTTCCACACGTCTTCAACTGTTTTTTTCATACGGAGGGAAATATGAAGAAAGCATTGCTTTTCCTTATTCTGACAGCACTCATGCTGTCTTCACTGTCTGCCTCGGCAGATCTGATACTTCCTGATCAAGGCGGGGAAAGCTTCACACTCATCAGCAATGAAAGCGGCGATGAATTCATTGTCGATGACTCGGTTTTCTACAAGAGGGCTCTTGACGGAGAATTCTTCGTCAACCGTTTCAGCGCACATGTTGTCCTTCTTGAAAGTGACATGCATGACATAATCGTGATGTACGGTGCAGATGAGGAAGAGATTGACGGTGTCCTCTTCTCTCTTTCCTACAGCGCACGGTCCCCCGTGCTGATTCTTTTCAACACTCCACCTTATGATGAGATGATTGAAAAACTCTCACCTGAGATGATTTACATCACGCCGTCGCTTTCAAACAGCGAAAGGGCACTGCTGAGACGCAGCGGCACATCATTCACAGAGATCGATCAGTCTTCAGTTCTCAGATTCAATGATGACGGCACCATCCAGGTGATAAGCGGAGAAGCTTCTTATAAAGGCGGCATATACGTCACCTGCCCGCAGTGCGGTACAATGATATACGTTTCTTTTCCGGAGTGATGAAAAAGGAGCCGCTGGCGGCTCCCCTTTCCACGTGACTCACTCTTCGTCTTTTCTCCTGAAAGTCAGCATTCCGTATGACCTCTTTATGTAAGGCAGGATCTGGCTGCCGTCTACTTCCCCGTTCTTTTTCAGCATGTAAAGAGATGCGAAAGTCGAGGAGAAGAAACCGGGAGATGCACAGACCTGCTTTCCGCTGTGCATGCTGATAAGAGAGTTCAGATAATAATCCTTCGCAGCGCCTCCGATGACAAGGACCTCGTCAGCAGAGGATTCGTCCAGCTCATCAAGCAGTCTGATCATTCCAACAGCGTAACGGGCGATGGAGTTGTACAGAAGGCCTACGGCCTCCTCGCTGCTTATGCTGTCCTTGCCGCTTTCGGAGAGAATGACATTCACTGTCTCTGCAATATTATTCCCGCTGCCGAGCCTCTCATCCCTTATATCGATGTAGTCAAACGTGCGGTGGGAACGCGCAATATCCTCAATGGTATCGAAACTGGTGCCTCCGGGCATCTGGCTCTTGAGCTTCCTTATAAACTCATAGCCGCGGAACGGGAAGAGCAGGATGTTCTCTCCATCGCATCCTTTTATGTTCTTTCCATTTGCATCATAAACATCATCATTGGCGATGAGCGTATTGTTCACAAGCCCGATCCGTCCCCCGAGATAGCTTGTTATCATCATGCGCGGCTGCAGCATGGAACTGGCAAGCAGCACGGCATTGGCAGGATTCGAATACACTCCCGCATCATACCCCGCTTCCTTTGCCATACCGCCTTCAAGCATGCCGAGCAGGCTTCCGCTTTCGCTTATTGACGGGAACAGGTTGTTTATTCCAAGACTTTCAAACAGCCTGTCATTCCATGTAAGACCGTCCTTCAGTGTCAGTGCATTGGCAAGGGCAAGGGAAGAATCGGTTGCCTTGACGCCGGTAAGGACGAAACGGATATAGTCGGCAAGGAACATGAAAGAGAAGGCCCTTTCGAAGAGCTTTGCATCTTCAATCCTCAGCGATGCCAGCTGATAGGCTGCGCTGAAACGTTCGGGGACAAGGCCGCACTCATCGAAAAGAGAACGGGTATCGATCACATTGCTGCCGAGCCTCTCGATTTTCTCATCCCTGGCGGAGAGACAGGGAAAGAGCATCTCATCATTCTCATCAAGGACCACAAGAAGATGCGGAATGCTTGTCACTGTAATGCTGTCAACGCTTCCGGCTTCCCTCAGTCCGCTGATTATGTCCCTTAAAAGTCCGTCCACATCAACAGAAAGCGTGCCGTCATTGTAAATTGTGTTGATCTTGGCTTTGTATACGCATTCCTGCTCGATTCTATCGTTTCTCACGGTGCCTGTATAAAGGCTCACCTTCTTTGCGGAAATTTCAATATTGAGATTCTTCAAGATATCATACCTCCTGTACATTTTTCCAAACAACTTTCAAAAAGAAAGATTACACTCAACACTGTTTCAATTATACTGTTGAAACCATGGAAATAGAAAGAGCTAAAATAGAAAACATTGAAACAATAATGTCGCTGTATGATGAGGCGAAGAAAATCATGAGGAGCTGCGGCAACACAAAGCAGTGGCCTCAGGGTTATCCAGACAGGAAATCGACGGAAGAGGAAATAGAAAGGAACTGCGTATACCTCGTGAAAGGCGATGACGGGGCTGTACACGGCACGTTCTACATGGCAAAGGAGAAAGATCCCACCTACAGCATCATAACGGACGGTGCATGGAAATACGATGATGAGTATATCGTGATCCACCGCGTGGCCCAGGACGGAAGACTCAGGGGAATGCTCGGTTTCATCCTCTCCTATGCGTCCCGGCAGTGTCCGTACATAAGGATAGACACACACCGCGACAATGTCATCATGCGCCACCTTCTGGAAAAACACGGCTTCAGGGAAAGCGGGACAATATACATTGAAACCGGAGATGAGCGCCTTGCGTTTGAGAGGAAGCTCAGCTGACTATCGGGCGGTATGAAACGGGCTTTCCGTCTTCATATGTGAAAATGTATCCAAGTCCGTTCGGTGCTTCAATATCGAGGAAGCTTTCCCGCTCAAGAGAGAATGTCTCTATGATGTATACACGCAGGAAACCCGAGTGGGAGACGATCGTCGCGCTTGAAAGGCCTTTTCCCTTCAGGATATCAAGCGTATGATTCATCGCCTTCACGCTACGCAAAGCGACATCGCTGTAGGTCTCCTCATCCGCAAGCCTCCTGTCATGGACCCAGTTCCTGAAGTATCTGCGGCTGGCTTCCGGACTTTCCACAAATGAGCCTTCCAGAGATCCAAAGTTGATTTCTATGTATTCATCACTCACAACAGGGGTGTGCGGGGACAGCAGGATTGAGAAAGTGTCGCGGGCACGGCTGAGCGGGGAACAGAAATAAAGATCCGTTTCAGGATATGAGACAGTTTTCCTCAGGTTTTCAAGTTCCTTTCTGCCCTCTTCAGTCAGAGGTGTGTCCATATGGCCTGAAAGCAGATGCTCTGCATTGGCCCGGCTCTGTCCGTGACGGATGAAAACAAGTTTCTGAATCATATGCTGACCTCCAGATAAGGGGATGCAAGCAGAACCTTCCCCTTCTCATATCTTTCACTCACGTAATCGAGGATGATGCCACGCTCCCCGTAAACCGGAAGATGGGACAGCACCATGAGGGAAGGTTCAGCTTTCACTGCAAGTGTACATACATCATTTGCATTCATATGTCCAGCACCCCTGTTTCCCATGTCCGGGTAGAACGAACATTCGGCAATGAGAATGTCAGCACCGGCTGAGAATGATACAAGCCTGTCTGTAAGTGCGCCGTCTGCCGTGTACACAAGAGTATGACCATCCCTGTCCTTCACTTTGACGGCAAGGCAGTCAACCGGATGTTCACTCTTCATATAGCTGATGGAGAATTCCCCTATCTCCTCCCTGCTGTGCTCATCGATCTTCACGAAACGGGAATAAGGGGGAAGAGTGAGCTCTCTTTCTTCCAGAGCGTGGAAGACCAGAGGCTTCACATCCCTGCCGCACTGCATCGCGATCAGCCTGTCATATACAGCGACAGCACAGTCAGCCGTATGATCCGGATGAAAATGCGAGACCACAACATGTTCAATGCCGTCAAAATTCCTTATCCCCTTCAGAAGCGAGAGAGATGCAGATCCCATATCCAGAATAAGGGAAGTTCTCTCGCCTTCCACCAGATAGCAGCTCGTTGCATGCGATGCAAGAGGAGCGCCGCTGCACTCCCCTATGACAGTCAGCTTAATCATCTGCAGCTTCCTCCGTCAGGACACCGTCCTCCATCCTGTAAACCCTGTCGGAGAAGTAGCGGACAAGATCAAGATCATGGCTTATGAAGATGAAAGACGTGCCTCTGTCCCTCCTGATATGCCTCATCAGGTTTATTATCTGGGCCTGCACGGAAATATCAAGGCTGGAAGTCGGCTCATCCGCTATTATGACTTCGCTCTCCAGCAGCAGAGCCCTTGCGATGACGATTCTCTGGGCCTGTCCGCCGGACACCTCGTACGGTCTGCGCTTGAGAATCCAGGACGGAAGGGAAAGCCTCTCAAGCAGGATTTCAATCCTTTCATTTATATCCTCATCACAGAGAGAGGGGAAGTTTATCCTGACAGGCTCACTGAGCACCTTCCCGATGGTGAAAAAGGGATTCATGCTTGCCTTCGGATCCTGGAAAATATACTGGACGTTCCTGTGGAAATCCTTAAGTTCATCCCCTTTCATTGAAGAAAGGCTTCTGCCATTGAAAAACACTTCTCCGCTGCTGGGCTTCTCAAGGCCGCCGAGGATCTCCGCAAGAGTCGATTTCCCGCTTCCGGATGGGCCGACAATACCGGCGCTCTCGCCCTTTTCAAGACGGAAGCTGACATCTTTCAGGGCGCTGAATGTATTCTCATCTCCCCTTGTCCTGAATTTCATCGCAACATGTTCACAGCTCAGTATGCTCACAGTATGCACCTCACATAATGTGTCTGGGAAAGCTTCCTGTACTCAAGCGGCTTTGTGCATCCGGCACAGCTCGAGGCACAGCGGGAGAGAAATGCACAGCGGGGGTCATCACGCCCCTCGCGCGGCACATAGCCACCCAGTTCGTCAAGATCCTCATCACGGCTTTTGTTCCTTATGTCCGAAAGCGCGATCAGGGCTTTTGTGTACGGATGACGCGGAGATGAGAATATTTCACCGGCAAGGCCTTCCTCGACGATCTTTCCCGCATACATCACATAGACTCTCTGGGCAAGTCTTCTGACAAAGCTCAGGTCATGGCTGACCAGCAGCATTGCCATGTGCGTCTTCTGTGCGATCTTCAGGTACAGATCTTCTATCTGCTCCCGTACGGAAGCATCAAGTGCAGATGTGGGTTCATCCGCAATCAGGAATTCCGTTCCATTCATCAGCGCGATGGCAATGCTCACCCTCTGTCTCATGCCTCCGGAAAGCTCTCCCGGATAGGAAGAGAGGATTCTTGACGTGTCATCAAGAGAAAGGGATACAAGGAGCTTTTCCGCCCTTGACATGGCTTCCTGTCTGCTGCATTTGTGGATTTCACGGTAGAAATCGGTGAGCTGTCTGCCGACTTTCAGAAGAGGATGAAGGTTTTCAGCTGTGTTCTGTCCGACAAAGCCGAGCTGCCTGTAAAGAAGATCACGTCTTTTCCTCCCATTCAGGGAAAGCACGTCAGTTCCTTTGAATTGAATACTTCCGCTTCTTATTCCCACATCCTCCGGCAGCATGTGCAGCAGGGTGCGCAGCGTCATTGTCTTGCCGCACCCGGACTCTCCGACGAGCGCCACCCTCTCCCCTTCTTTCACGTGCAGACACACACCTGCAAGAATTGCGGCGCTTCTGTCTTCGACATAAAGATCATCAATCGTGAGGATATCAGGCATGGCGGTCTCCGAACATATTGTTTATACCATCTCCGAGAAGATTGAAACCCAGCAGCATGATCATCAGAGCCGCACCTGAGGGAACTGCCTGATAAGGATGCGTGAGTATATAGTTCCTGGCTTCGCTCAGCATCATGCCCAGTGATGATGATGGCGGCTGTATTCCAAGCCCGAGGAAGGACAGGGAAGATTCAAGCAGAATCGCACTTCCTATCGAGGACGTGAACTGTGTGAGGAGTCGTGAGCAAAGAGGCGGCAGCAGGTGAAACAGTATGAGACGTCCTGAGGGAACGTTGTAGCTCACGGCTGCTTTTATATAAAGTCTGCTCCCGGCTTCATCTGCCATGGACAGGGTAAGACGTGAGAATGAAGGGATCATGTAAATGCAGATGGCGGCGACGGAAGGAAGCAGCCCGCGTCCCAGCACAGCTGCGAGCATCAGTGCCGTAAGTATGGTCGGAAAGGCTGCAAGCGCATCAGTGAACCTCATGAGAAGTTCCCTTGTCTTCCTGCCTGAAAGCGATGCGGCAAGACCCAGCATAATGCCCAGCAGGCTGCCCAGCGTAACTGAGAAAAGTCCGCCTGAGAGCGCCCTGCGGCATGCATCCATGACTCTCGACAATATATCACGGCCGAAATGGTCCGTTCCCAGAAGATGTTGTGCACTCGGGAGTGAGAATCTGTTCATGAGGTCCATCGCCTCACCGTCATACGGTGTGTAGAAAACCGATATCATGCTCAGCAGAGCGATCAGTCCCGTCAGGATGATTCCTGCGACAAGTGAAAAGCTGAATCTCTTCCTCATCCTTTGCCTCCCGAAACAGAAGCCGGACTTATCACAGCCTTGAGCAGAAGATCTGTCAGCAGGTTCATCATTACAACTGCGAATGATACGAAGATCACTATGCCCTGCACCAGATTGAGATCCCTCATCTCGACTGCCGTCAGGAAAAGCCTTCCGAGTCCCGGAAGGGCGAATATTGACTCGACTATCGCCGTACCGCCCAGCAGTTTCGCAAGCTGAAGTCCCGTCAGACTTACCGGAGCGCTCAGCGCACTGCGCAGTGCATAGGAGAACACGGCTTTCCTCTTTGAAAGACCCTTGACAAGACATGCAGTGAACCAGTCTTCACCCATGGCACTGATCATAGAAATCCTCACAATACGCAGCAGCGGACCGCTTTCGCCGACTGCAAGCACTATTACGGCAAGGCTTATTGACTTGAGGAAAAGAGGCAGGCTCTCGCTCATGCTCACATAGCTTCCCGCCTGGGAAAAACCGAGCACACGGGAGGAGAAAAGCAGAAGAAGCAGTGAAAGCCAGAAAGACGGGAGAGAAGCTGAAAGCTGGACAATAACCCTTGAAAACGCATCGATGAAACTTCCCCTGTATATTGCGGCCGCACAGCCAAGCAGAATGGAGAGGACGAATGCGGCAAGAAGGGACAGCAGGGCCAGAGAGAGTGTAAGCGGCAGGCGCTGGAGTATCAGAATCCACACATCCTGACCGAAATAGCTTGAAGTGCCGAAATCAAAAGTCAGGAGTCCTTTGTAGTATGAGAAGAGACGTGAGAGGAAACTCTGATCAAGCCCGAGATCACTGCTCACCGCATCCAGCGAAGCGGCGCTTGCCTCGGTGCCAAGTGCTATGAGCGCTGCATTGCCCGGTATCACGGACAATGCGATGAAGGTTATGATACTGACCAGGAGCATTACGGCAATGGCTGCCCCGAGTCTTCTGACTACATACTTTCCCACTGTCTTTCAGTTCTCTCTATATGAATTGTACCTCATTGAACTTGAAAATGTTAATCGGGAAAATCGTGAAACCTGACAGATCGCCCCGCGTAACGTAAATCTGGATCGGATCCTGAATGTAAAGTGCCGGCACGTCCTCGCTGAGAATCTCCTGCATGCGGAAGGCGATCTCCTTTCTCTCCTCCTCATCCACACATACTGTATATGCATCAAGAAGGCTGTCGAATTCAGGATTGTCATAGTTGAAATAGTTCTCTGCGGCAGTGCTCCTGTAACGTGAGAGAAGCGAATATGCATCAAGACGGCCGGTATGTCCGACAACTGTCAGATCGTAATTGCGTCCCGTGTAGATGTCGCTCAGCCATGCGGCCCACTCCACTATGTGGACATTGACACTGATGCCTGCAGCCTCAAGCTGGTTTGCAATGACAAGTCCTGCATTCACATATTCCTGATAGTTCTTGGGAAGATACATATCAAGGGTAAGGCCGTCTTCATAACCGGCTTCAATGAGAAGCTGCCCTGCCTTGTCAGGATCATATGGATACCGTCCGTTCTCATCCTTGTACTCGGAAAGCACGACGGGAAAATGGGAGCCGATCTCCTCTCCGTATCCGTACCATACCGCATCAATGAGACTCTCTTTGTCCACGGCATAGTTCACAGCCTGTCTCACCCTTATGTCATCAAGACCGTCAGATGCTGTGTTCATGGCCATGAGCTGGATACCGTTGACAGGAAGGGCGAGAATTCTGTAAGAATCATTATTCTCAAACTGTCCCACAAGATCTCCTGTGATCTGGATTATGTCCACACTTCCGCCCTGCAGAGCGGTAACCTGACTCGTCATATCCGGCATGAAGATGAACTCAACTCTTTCAATGTGGTTCTCTCCGCTGTAATGAGGATTTCTCACAAGTGTGAGTTTCTGCTGTGGAATCCAGCTTTCAAGCATGAACGGCCCGCTGCCCACAGGAGCCGTCCTCAGGCTGTCAGCAGAACTCACATCAACAATGGCAGACCATGGATATGCGAACAGGGAAAGCGCCGAGGTGTTGAGGCTTGAGAACTTTATCTCAAGCGTATCTTCATCAAGTGCCCTGACGGACTCAATCTCGCTGTAATCACCGCTTCTGTAGCTTTCCGGACTGACAAGACGGTTGAAAGATGCGGCGACTGCTTCAGCATCGCATATATTCCCGTTCGAGAATACCGCATCATCCCTTATGTCAAAGGTAAGCGTCAGACCGTCGGGTGAAACCTGCCAGTCTGCGGCGAGAGACGGTATTATGTTTCCGCTTTCATCAACACTGACAAGTGTCTCGTAAATGCTGCTTGTGACCTGGAATGTGCTCGCGCTGGCACTCATGTGAGGATCAAGCCCGTCAGGATCGACAGCAACTGCCATGCGCACAGTAGTCCTTGTCTCACCTGAGTTTACGCCGTCACCGGAAGAAGAGACCGCACCGCTCTCCTTTTCAGAGCCGCCGCATGATACGAGCAGTGCTGCGATAATCAGGAAAATGAAGAATATCTTTGTTCTTTTCATTGTACGCCAATGATAGCCAAAGTTCGTTTTTGTTCCAATACTGGATGAAAAACGTTCAGCAGACTTCACAAAGTTTTCACAAGAAATGCTGACATCTTTTCATTTATCCTGCCTTGGGCTATTTTTCAGATCATGAATGAAAAGAAGACAAATGCGATGAGGCTTCTTGATCAGAAGCACATTGAGTATTCCACAGCTGAATATGAGGTTGATGAAAATCATCTTGATGCCATGAGCGCAAGTGCAAAGGCTGGACTCGATCCCGAAAAGGTGTACAAGACCATAGTGATGATCTCGTCAACAAACCAGATATACGTATTCGTCACCCCTGCCCTTTTCACAATATCGCTGAAAAAGGCGAAGGATCTGACCGGAGAGAAAAGCCTTGAGCTTCTCAAGCTCGATCTTCTGAGAAAATACACAGGCTACATAAGAGGAGGCTGCTCGCCGCTTGGCATGATCAGAAAATATCCGACATACATCGAGGAACTTGCACAGCTTGAGGATTACATATACGTCTCTGCAGGAGTGAGAGGACTTCAGCTCAGGCTGAAACCTGAGGATCTGGCAGCAGCCTGCGAAGGGAAATTCGCCTCATTCACATAAAACTGCCGCCTTACAGATATTCCAGCACTTCCTCCGGTCTGTCTATCAGGCTGCCGTATGGGAGTGTTTCTCCTTTTTCAAACCCGAAGCCCCATGAAACGCCGAGAAAAGGCACACCTGCCTCCTCGGCTCCTTTAAGATCGTTCACTGTGTCACCGACCATAAGAGCCTGTGGCGGTTCAATGCCGAAATCGGAAACAGCACGTCTTATGCACTCGGCCTTTGTGACCTGTCCCGCTTCATCAGTTCCGCGCACCGTATCAAGCAGCGAAGATATTCCCTTTTCCTCGAAAATGAGCTTGGCAAGCTTTTCGTACTTCAGAGTGCACACACCGGTTTTTATGCCCCTGTCCCTCAGCTGTGTTATCAGTTCATAAAGCCCGTCATACATGTGACACAGGTGCATGCCTGTCTTGCGGTACTCCTCCCGGTATACACGCACGCATTGGGAAAGCAGAGCATCATCAGTATACCCGTAAACTATCCTGAAGCAGTCTTTGAGAGGAGGACCGACAAACTTTCTCAGCTGTCTTTCATCATAACACGGCTCAAGACCGAGTTTTGCCACAGTGAAATTGGCAGTGTGGAATATTCCCTCGCTGGTGTCAAAGAGGGTTCCGTCAAGATCAAACAGAACGGCTTTCGTCATAAATCAATCTTTCCCTTTATTTCGTTTTCATAGTGCCGGCTGTATGAGAAGAGGCGGTACAAATTGCCTTCCTTTCTCATCTCGTGGACACATCCGGCTTCCTGTGCGATCAGAAGTCCTGCAGCAATGTCATAGATATGAAGAAACCATTCATAGTACATCGAGCAGCGTCCGCATGCCGTATAGCACAGACTGAGCGCAGCCGATCCGATTGAACGGGTATCGCTCACAAGATCATAGATTTTCCGCTCCTGAGTCCAGAAATCTTCAAGATACTCATGACGCCGGTGCGGAGGAACCACAAGTGCGAGCGTACGGTTGAGAGGAAGGTCATCCTCAGCTTTTATTCTCTTTCCGTTAAGAAATGCCCCCTCTGATCTGAAGGCGTGGAAAAGCTCGCCGAAAGGAGGGTTGAAAACAGCTCCTGCAAGAATCTCCTCCCCCTTCTTCAGGGCAATTGAAATAGTGTACTGGGGATAAGTGTTCATGAAGTTCACGGTACCGTCTATGGGGTCAACTATCCACAGGTAGGAGTCATGAGAGACTTCACTTCCGTATTCCTCTCCCAGGATCCCGTCTTGAGGAAATTCTCTGTGTATCTCATTCCTGATGAATTCCTCAATTTCCCGGTCACAGGCGGTGACAAAGTCATTTTCCGCCTTTGATGTTATGTCATGACGTCCGCCGGACAGGCTTTCAAGCCTGGCGGCAGCTTCCTTTATTATCCTGATGAGGCTCTCCTTTCTGTCCATCAGCGAATCACCTTCCTGAGCTCCTCTCCCTGAATGCGCACTATCTTCCAGTCTGTCGGGGAGAATGAGTCCTGTGTTATCTTCTCGCTCCATGCGAAACGCAGTCTGTCCTCACTGTCATAGGAGAGAAGAATGAATGTCCACTCGGAGCGTGAACGCGCATACATCTGGGCACCGGCATTGTTTCTTATCTCCATCCTGCGCAGGGCATCAAAGCGGGAGGACCCGGTGATGACAAGAGACAGGGAGAAAGAATGAAGGACCATCATTTTATCGCGGCTTTCTGTCTTTGCGGCGCTTATCGTCTGATTAAGAGCATTGCAGAATGATGAAAGTGTCATGCTGTCGACAGAGGAAAGGAATGAAGTGAATGCAGCGCATTCTCCTTCAAGCTTCTCAAGAATTTCGTTTATGAAAGGAGGATAATCCCCCCTTTCAGCTTTCAGCTTCACATTCTTCTCCGCAGCCTCGCTTTCCATGGCATCATCATCCTTGCCGTATTCAAGGTGCGGCGCACTTGTGTTCTCTTTCTCGCTGAAATCTGTCTCGGGACTGTAGGACGGGGATGTTTCAACGATGACATCGCCGGACGAGGAGTCACACTCCTCATCATATTTCACCTCACTCACCTTGTCCGCTTCTTCTATCTCTTCCCCGGTATCCGATTCATCCTCATCAAGAAAATCCTCTCCCTCATCATCAAGAGGCTCATCATCTTCCACATCCGGGATCTCACTTGCAAGTTCTTCTTCCTCGCTTTCAGCCTCAAGGCTTTCTTCGCTTCTGCCACTTGCAAGCTTTTCCTCTTCGGCTTCAGCACAGGCGGGATCAAAGCCATCCGGCTCATCATCATCCGCAGGAGGAAGAGGTGTGCTGACATCCTCATCATCAGCTTCTTCTTCCTCGCTTGCCTCAACTATGGCAGCAGCAGAGGAATCATCATCGTCAAAGAGGGAAAGCTGTCCGTCATCCGTTATTTCATCCCCCTCGCCAGAGCTTTCATTTTTTGACGGTGCCTGATAGAAATAATCGGTCTGCGTAATCTCATCCTCATACTCCTCATCCGGATCAAGTCCGGTTTCATCTTCAGCTTTCTCATCATCGACGAAGAGGTCGTCATTCTCGTCATCCTCAATCTCATCTTCATCAATGATGCCAAGCGTCTCATCCGGCTCGTCATCCAGCAGCTCTCCTTCATCTCCTGCAGAGAAGTCGTCACTGTCAAGTACGGAAAGCTCTTCCTTTATCTCCTCATTCCTGAGGCTGTCCGGAAGTTCATATGAATCCAGCATCCGGGAAATATCATTGTTTCTGACAGGGATGTCATCAGGCAGACGGTCTTCCGCATCAAAGCGCGATTCTATCATGCGGGCCTTCTCATCATCATCCGTTCTGTCGAATTCGCTTTCATCATCAAGGAGCACCTGGGCAGGAACATCATCCGCGCTGTAATCAAAGTCATAAGATGAAGGCTCCTCAAGCTCATCGTCGGAAAGAACGGTTTCAAACACTTCCTCGCTTTCAGGCGGCTCGCTCTTCTCGGAGGGGAAAAGCTCATCATAGAACGCACCTGTCTTCGCATCATCCCCAACAATGGAGGCAAGTGCCGAGAGTGAAATGCTGTAGCAGCCTTCACTCTTTTTAACCAGAGGAGAGAAACTGTCCGTGTCTATCATCAGCTGAATATGTCCATGCTTCGGTTTGCGCTTAAGTTCCTCGAAACGGCGCTGGATGCGCGTTTCATATACTTCAGGATAGCTGTAGGCGTTTATATAGCGGATGGAAGTGAGAAGCACCACATCAACCTTGTAGCCGCGGAACGTGTATTCATCCTCAACATCGCCTTCAAAGAAAAGATTGCTTATGAGGAAAGTGAAAATTTTCTGAAGCTTCTCGCCGAAACCGGTCTTCGCCCCGTTTTCACTCAGTATGCGCCTGATACTGTGGGCGATGTTCGTATAGAAAGACTGTCCTGTGAAACAGTAGAAACGGTCTGCAAAACGTATGAACGGATACATGAGGGAGGCCATGAAGCCGTCAATCACAACGGAAGGACATTCACCGGCATTTCTGCTGAACAGCTTGCACGTCTCGCTTGAAAGAAGACTGTTCATTTCAACGGAAAACAGGTCATAACTGTCTCCTTTATGTCTCAGCTCCTCAAGCTTTTCCCTGTATGCAGAGCCCATGAGCACGAGCTCAGATGCCTGCCTGTCAGTGAGATCCGGCTTTTCCTTCTTTTTCTCTTCGACCTTTTCCCGTATCTCGGCATTTATTCTCTTTGTCTCGCTTACTAGATTGTCAATGCCGTTCAGGGCAGCATCGCTGATCTTCTCAAGTTCCTTTACGAAGAAAGATGAATCCATATGGAAGACGGAAGAGACCATTTCCTCGTCTCCGGTGAAGATTGCATTGAAGAGAGAGAGACTTGAAGTGTAGTCATCCCTGCCGATAGGATAACCGAATGCCTGATAATAAAGGCTGTCGCGGTAATAAGGAAAACTCTCGCGGGATATCTTGCCTTCCCTGTATGCTATGACGGAAAGATTCTCAATTGCCCTGACAAGTCGTCTTGCGGCATCATCCACAAGGCTTTTCAGGCGATCCCAGTCTTTCTGCCTGATTTCCTGCAGGGAGGAAAAGCCGTCGCTGTTCGTGTAGTATCTGCTCTGGTAGACCGACTGGAGCAGTACGGGGAAAAGCCTTGCCGCAGAGAGTGAATACTCATCCGTCTTTCCTCCGGTATACACCTGATAACAGTGCCACGCGGCTTTGGAAAGCACTGCAAGAGGATAGTATGAATGCATGATCTGGGCAATCGAGCGGTAGTCATTCTCAAGGAACACCAGAGCATCCTGATAATTGCGTCTGGCCTTCTCAAGCCGGATCTGCAATACATTCTCGTCATTAGAAAAAACACTCACTTTCTCTTTCCCCTATGCTGCAATTATCTGTTACACACGGGCATCCAGGCAATACTTTTTCCTGTATGCCTTGAGTCCTTCCGCAAGGCATCTGACTGCCAGACGGAGCTCATCCTCGTTCAGGACATATGCAATACGGGCCTGAGTGCGGCCCAGATGTTTTGTAACATAGAAATCTTCCGCAGGTGCGAACATGACAGTGCTGCCTTCCCAGCTGAAATCCCTGAGCATGAAGATGGCGAACTTCTCGGCATCGTCTATCGGGAAATCGACAACAAAATAGAAAGCCCCCTTCGGACGGCTAACCTTGCAGCCCGGGATTTCCTGGATTCCCGAAACAAGAAGATTCCTTCTCCTCTCATACTCCGCCTTTACAGCCTCGATATAGCTTTCGGGAGCACGGAGCGCAGCGGCTGCTGCGACCTGCTCGATAGCCGGAGGACAGAGACGTGCCTGGGCGAGCTTCATTGCAGATGAAAGGACATCCTTATTGCGGCTTACAATGGCACCTATACGGGCACCGCACATGGAAAAACGCTTTGAGAAGCTGTCGATGCAGATTATCCTCTCGCTGTACTCAGGGAATGTGAGCACGCTTGTGAAAGCCTCCCCGTCATAGCAGAATTCCCTGTACACCTCATCCACGATCAGGAAAATATCGTATTTGCGGCACAGTTCAAGCAGAGCCTTGAGCTCATCCCTTGAGTAGACATGTCCTGTCGGATTGTTCGGTGAACAGAGCAGGATCGCCATCGTCTTCTTCGTGATTCTGGCCTCGAAATCGGCGATGGACGGCAGGATGAAGGCATCATCTATCTGGCTTGTTACAGGAACGAGATTCACCATTGCGGTCGCGGCAAATGTCGAGACATTGGTATAGAAAGGCTCGGGGATTATGACTTCATCATACGGATCACAGAGTGTCATGAATACAAACTGCAGGGCCTCGGACCCCCCGGTTGTGATCATGATCTCGTCGGGAGACACTTCGGCATTGTATTTTTTATAGTACTCGCACAGCCCCTGACGCAGCTCCAGCTCGCCTTCCGACACACCGTATGCGATGTAAGGCTCGTTATATGAATGCACGGCCTCAATAGCTTCAGCAGGTGTCTTGATGTCCGGCTGCCCGATATTGAGATGGATTACATGTATACCTCTCTTCTCGGCATCCCTCGAATACGGAACAAGCCTTCTGATCGGCGATGCCTGGAACGACGAGATTCTCATGGACATTTGCATAATGCTTCTCCTTCACACTAAAAAGGGGGCCCGTGCCCCCTTTCCTGAGAATAAAAGATTTATCAGAGGGGGCTGTCCTCTTCCGCGAACATATTCTCCTCTCCGGCTTTCTTTGCCTGTGTGTCATCGATAAGCTTCTGGATGAACTTGCGGTTGTCAAGAAGCGGTGAAATCGAGCGGCCGTGATGCAGGCGCGATATTACCCGTGCGAAAAGCTCGGTCACATCAGCCTGTATGAACCATTCCTTCTCAAGCAGATGGCGGCCCTGATAAACGGCATTTGTGCCGATTATCCTGTAGAAAACACCTTCCCTGTATGCCGCGTCGAAATTCTCGACGGCATTTCCGTTGAAGAACGGAAGGGACACCATGCAGATGATCTTCTTCGCACCGAGGTTCATAAGCTCCCTCATGGCGATGATCATGGTGCCGCCGGTTGCGATCATGTCGTCGGCCATCAGTACGGTTTTGCCTCTTACGTCGCCAAGCAGGTTGATGCTCTTGATGTTGCTGTTCTTGGCATCCTTGCTGACGATTGAGTAGTCTCTTTCCTTGTACAGCATGGCAAGAGGTCTGTGAAGGCCCTGCGCATAGAACTTGTTGCGGCTTACTGCTCCGGTATCGGGAGAAACGACCACAAGATCCGGATCGGAAAGGTCAATGACCTTCCTCAGGGCGATCAGTGTCTGGTATGAACCGTGCAGGTTTTCAAGATGACAGGTTGAGAATGCGTTCTCGATTTCCCTCGAGTGGATATCCAGCGTTATGATTCTCTCAACTCCGAGCCCTTCGCAGAAGCGGGCGAACATACTTGCAGTGAGGGCTTCCCTTCCGCCTTTCTTGTGCTGGCGTGCATAAGGATATGTCGGGAGCACAAGAGTGATCGATGCGGCTCCCGCAAGCTTCACGGCGTCAATTGTCGTGAAAAGGAACATCAGATGATCGTTTACGGAAATCGGCTGGGGTTCATCAAGTCCTGCGACTTTGATCGGAGCCGAATTGGACACATCATGGATGATGTATACGTTAAGTCCTCTTACAGGATCGATCAGCTCGGCCTTCTCTTCTCCGTTGGCGAATCTCGTATACTTCACATTTATAGTGACATCCGGGCAGTAGAATGCGCTTGGAAGCTTTCCTGTGGGGATCTTCTTGCTGTCCAGATCATCCAGCAATGTCACCTTCTCAAGAAGTTCCTCCTCGCTTATTGAATGTCTTTTCGATAACGCCTTGGAGACCTTCTCATAGCGGTCTATGTAAAGCCTTCTCAAGTGCTTGACAACCTTGCCGGTAAAATACTCACTGCCGGGGCCGGCAATAACACCCAGCTTATGCGGTTTGATGATGCTCATAGCTTTAGATATTACCGGTCTGAATGTATTTGTTCAACCGAAGGGAATATCAAAAAGGAAAATTCACCAGGAGAGAACTGAATTTACAGAAGGGATGAGGTTTTCATAAACGGATGAAAGGCTTTCAAGCCTCCGGGAGAACTGTGATTTCAGCTCGTCTGCCCTGATGAAATCCTCATCAAGACGCAGATTGCCCGGTGCCCCCAGGCTTGTCCTCTTTCCAAGTGCGGCATCAACGTCTATCTTCTCAACATCCTCAAGGTTCAGCCCCACATTCCTGTAGCTGTCGCGGAAATTTCCGCCTGCAAGAACCTTGTCAAAGACTTTATCCGTCGCGAAGATTTCATTTCTCATACCTTCCCTGAGCCTGTCTTCATGGACTTCAAGCCCCTCAACCATCCTTGCCATGATCGCAATAATCTCAAATGAAGTCTTCAGACCCGTCATCAGAGGTTCCTTCGTGTCCTGAAAATCGCGGTTGTAGCCGCTCACAAGAGGACGGGTGATGTTCTTGACAAGCGAAGAGGCGGATGAAACCATGCAGGAGCGGGAACGCACAAGCTCAAGCCCGTCGGGATTCTTCTTCTGCGGCATTATCGAGCTTCCTGTGGTCAGTTCCTTAGGCAGGGAGAAATAGCCCAGCTCGGGAAGAGTGAAAAGGATAAGATCCTGAGCCATCTTGCATGCCGTGCCTGTCAGGTACTCGCAGGCATCAAGCACGAGCGCCTCGAACTTTCCCCTGCTGTTGGCGGCATATAGCACGTTCTTCTGAACTCTTTCAAAGCCGAGAAGGGATGAAGTGTACTCTCTGTCAAGCGGAAGCGGAACACCGTATGAGGCTGCAGAACCGAGAGGGCACTGGTCTATGAGACGGCAGACATCAAGAAGATGTGAGGCTTCATCCATGATCTCCGAGGCAAAGGAGGAGAACCACAGGCCGAGGGAAGAAGGCATCGCAAGCTGCGTGTGTGTACGCCCCGGCATCGGGACCATCTCATGCTTTCTGGCACTTGAGAGGAGCTCAAGTGCGAAAGCACAGGCTTCCTCTCCGATTTTCAGCACACCTTCCCTCATATACACCCTGAGCGCCGTCTCCACCTGGTCATTGCGGCTGCGTCCGGTATGGATCTTCTTTCCCACTTCCCCGCAGCATGACGTGAGGTATCCTTCTATGGCGGTATGGCAGTCCTCATCTTCCGCCTTTATCTCAAAACGGCCTTCCATCTGAAGGCAGGCAATTTCCTCAAGGCCCTTCCTGAGCAAAGCCGTCTCGCTTTCCCTCAGTATTCCGATCTTCTCAAGCCCCATTGCATGGGCGCACGATGACACTGCATCGCTGAGCACGAGATCCCTGTCGAGAATATAATCGTTCCTGACCGTGAAACTCTGCATGAGAGAATCAAGAGAGTAGTTTTTCTGCCACAATCTGGCCATATGAGTCACGCCTCCTTCCTTAATTCAGGACAATAGCAGAATCATATCCTGTTAGTCAAAAGCGGGACTGATTTTGTATATAGTGTCATGAAGATATTTTTGCTTTTACTGACATTTCTGCTCTCATCATGTTCGATGCCTGAGATAGGCAACATAGTCAATTCATTTGTATCAGGGGACAGGATCATCCCCGTCATGACACGCTGCGACGTTCTCAGCCGTGACAGGATAAGGATCTCATTCAGCGAGGAAATCAGAGTGAATGAAGTAAAGTTAAACGGCAGTGTGCCATCCTGGCACATGGAGGATCCTTCGACAGTCCTGATCACCTGCCATGAGAAGCTCAGTGTAAGTGAGCCGTGTGATCTTTTCATACGTGTGAGCGACAAGGCTTACAACAGCACCGCCGTACGGATGAAAGTCTGCGGGCGTAATGAGGAAGTTCCCGAGCTTTACATAAATGAATTCTCCTCGCGGGGAACGGAAACACAGCCGGACAGAATCGAACTGGAAGTGCACACAAAAGGCAACACGGAAGGTTTATGCGTGATGGACGGAACGAAAGGATATGAGAACTACTCATACATTCTTCCTTCCATCGACGTGAAAGTCGGAGACTACATTGTAATATTCTGGGATGCTGAGGGGGAAGATGAAATTAAAGTGAACGAAGACGGCAGCAGAATCATAAACCTGTATGCGCACTCAAGCGAGACGCTTGCATCCAACAACGGTGTATTCGTGCTGTATGACACGGCATCCGGCAACGGCGAGATACTTGATGCTTTTGTATATACCAACGGAGAGACCACATCATACTCAGGTTTCGGCAGCAGGCAGGTGGAGGCAAGCTACAACCAGCTGAGAAACGAATTCGCATGGCTTTCGGATGCATTCAACTCGAAAAACGCGACATCGACACGAAGCGTGTGCAGGAAGCTCGGCAGCCATGACACGAACACGAAAGCGGACTTTTACATCTGCACCACACGCGGCGAGACTTTCGGCTATCCGAACACAAGCGGAGAATATGTGCCTCAATGAGCGATCGTCCTGTCAAGGAAGGCTTTCATCACACTGTGCGACACCGCGCCGGTAAGTGCATCCTCAGGCGAGCCGTTGTGAAAAAGACATACTCTGGGCACTGAAAACACTGAGAACTTCTGAGCCAGAGCCACATCCTCACTTATGTCGCTTTTGAAGAAAGACGTGTTTTCACTGTACCCGTCTTCAAGACAGGAAAGGGCATTTTCGGCAAGAACGCAGTTCACATTCATAGGTGAATAGAAGAAAAGGACACAGTATTCCTTTTCCCTGATCCGGCTATCAAAATCCTGAGCCTTGATGTTTTCCATAATCCATCCTCCTGATGCTTTAAATATAATGCAGGAGAAAGCCGGCACACAAGAATAGAGGCAAAATGAAGGGCAGAGTCTGATGCAGACCTGCACTTCATATTTCAAAAATAAATTATCATACCGTTATAGGAATTAATATTCGTACACAACAATAGGTTCGGCTAGGAGGGCGGAGTTCTCCTCGCTGCCGGCATTGAGAGTGATCTCTTCCTCCCCCTCGCATTCCCCGCTCTGCTTCCTCTGTCTGAATGTTATGTGCTGGGCAAGAATGCTGAATCTGGAATACTCACGGCTTCCGTCGGAAGATTTGTATGTAGAATTCTTTATTCTGCCCACAACCCTCACCGTCTGCCCCTTGGCGATCGATTCAAGACAGAAGTCTCCAAGCGATCCCCAGCAGGCAATATCCAGATACAATGTATCCGCCAGCCATTTACCTTCTTCGCTCTTTCTGTCTTTGTAATACCTGTTTGATGCAATCCTGAACATTACAAGACTGCTTCCAGAGACAGAACTTTTCGCCTTAACCGCGGGAGATGCCACCACGGTTCCTTCAATCAAAGCTGAATTCATGTCATTCATCTTCATGTCCTCCGAATTTTGTTGATACCCTATATACACATTTTTCTTCATAATTGGCTAAAAACACTCTTTCAGATATGATTCAGGGTGTTTAAAGGAGAACGGCATGAGCAATATTACAGTTATTTCGCTTGGAGGCTCGATCATCGCGCCGGACAAAGTTGACTCTCAGTTTCTTTCATCCTTCTATGCCGAGGTGAAGAAATATCTTGATGAGGACAGGAATCGCAAACTTATCTTCGTCTGCGGAGGAGGAGCTCCCGCGAGAATATACCAGAATGCGCTCAGGGATGTCAGAAAGGACTGCAGCAGCAATGAGCAGGACTGGCTGGGAATCAGGGCAACACACCTCAACGGAAGTCTCGTAAGGGCCATCTTCAGTGAGTATGTCACAGATGAACTCGTGACAGATCCGACTGCCGATGATATTTCATTCTCATCGCAGGTTCTTGTGGCAGCAGGCTGGAAGCCCGGTTTCTCAACCGATACGGACGCTGTCTATCTTGCCCGCCGCTTCAATGCCGCGACGGTGATCAACCTCTCGAATATCGCAAAAGTATATACGGATGACCCGAGAAAGGACCCGGATGCGAAGCCTCTGGATGAGATTTCCTGGGATGACTTCATCGCCATGGTCGGCACGACGTGGGAACCGGGAAAGAACACACCGTTTGATCCCATAGCCTCAGGCATGGCAAGGGAAAGCGGCATGAAGGTGATCTGCGCGGAAGGCCGCAATATTGAAAACACCATGGCAATACTCAGAGGAAAAGAATATACAGGAACTACTATAGGCTGAGTTTCTTTCTCTTGAGCTCAAGGAAATAAGGCAGGGCAGCTGCGAATGACGTAGGGAAAGGAACGTCTTTCCTGAAATCCGGTATCCACAGGATATCGTCATCGCTCCTGTCCTGTACAAAGCCGTCATCGATGCCGAGGATATCAAGCAGGTCTATCAGCTCATCATATTCCTCATCGCTCACGGGAGGAAAACAAACATCCCCCTTCGGAGGTATGAACTGGACCATGAGCGACAGATAGCAGCTTTTCCTGTACTTCTGTGCGAATCTGACCAGGAACTGTTTTGTCGCATCAAGCGCACCCGGAAAAACAAGATGACGCACAAGTGTTCCCTTCATCTTCTCAAGATCCGTATGCGGATGACGGGAGACTATAAAATCCATCACCGAATCTATATAGTCACAGTAACGCGCCCTGCCGCAGAATCGGGCCGCGACATCCCTGTCATAGGTCTTCACATCAACAAGATAGACGTCAATATACGGATCGATTATTTGTAAGCCTTCCTGACTTTCATAGCCGGATGAATTCCACACAACAGGCAGAGAGAACCCTTTTTTCTTTGCTATATCAAGAGATGCGGCAATGCTGGGTATAAAGTGAGTACCGGTTACCAAATTGAGACTGGCGGCTTTGAACTCCTGAAGGGCAAGCATGATCTCACTCAGCTCATCTGTCGTGACCTCCATGCCGTACGCATCATCCCGCGGCGATGATATCTGGTAATTCTGGCAGAAACGGCAGCCAAGGGGGCAGCCTGTGAAGAATATCATGCCGGAACCGTATTCTCCGCTTATCGGGGGTTCTTCCCCCTTATGAAGGCCGGACCATGCGATCCTTACCTTGTCGGTCTGTCCGCATGCGCCTTTCTTCCTGTGTCTGTCCACTTCACAAAAATTCGGGCATAATCTACAGTTCTCATACATGGAGAAGATTATAGCATGAGCGCTTTCAAATTTCCATGGAAGAGGCAGAAGGAAACTTCCGGGGAAAGATATATCCTTTCAATAGACGGAGGCGGTATACGGGGCATAATTCCTGCGGTGTTGCTGTCATCCATGAACAGCTATCTCAGATCAAAAGGCGACATGAAGCCGCTGTATTCCCATTTCGACCTCATTGCCGGAACCTCTACAGGAGCCCTTCTGTCACTCGGGCTGGCAATGAAGGATGTGAATGTAAGAAAGGAAGAGGGAGATGAATGTGCCGTCACAAGACATGTCAGAAGCGGACTTTTCAGCTATGCCGACGTCACTGACGGCTATATAGAACGCACTGCTGATCCGTCATGCTTCAAAAGCCTCTATACAGACAATGCAAGAAAAATCTTCTCATCGAAAAACAGGCTGTTCGGCAGCGTGTTCACCGACAAATACGACTCTTCATCTCTCGAGAAATTCCTGATCGGCACTTTCGGCGAGGTGAAACTCAGCGATGCGCTTGTTCCCGTAATGGTTGTCTCATACAACAGCATGGAAGGAAAAGGAGAAATACTCTCTTCATACAACAGCTGGAAGGATATGAGCGCGGCAGCGGCTGCCAGGGCATCATCAGCGGCGCCTCTGTACTTTCCCCCGCTGTACACCGTGACACCGGAGGGAAAGGAAGCCGCACTGCTTGACGGAGGCGTAATTGCAAACAATCCGGCCCTGATGGCATACGAAGAGGCAAGAAAGCTTTATCCCTCCTGCAGGACCTTTCATATCCTCTCTCTCTCAACCGCAAGGGGGATCTACAGATTCAATCCGAAAGAAGCTCCCAACGGTGTTGCAGGATGGGCGGAACCGGTGATGAAGATATACCCGAATGCACAGATGGATCTCGTCGATCAGATACTCTCATCATTGAGCGATGTCCACTACACAAGGATCAGCGGCATAGTGACAAAAGAAAAAATAAAGCTTGATGACACAAGGGAAGAAAGCATGAGGATACTCTCGGAGGGCGGAGAAAAGCTGTATGAAGACAACAGGAAGGCAATTGAAGCATATCTGGACAGACTCACACTGAGAAGCGACTTCTCACAAGTGAAGCTGAGGCCTTTCTCCGCATATCTTGATGAAAAGTAATCAGAGCCTTGTCTCCAGCATCATTCTGACTGCATGGGAAACCGAAATGCCTTCACGTCTTTCCTTTTTCTCCTTCAGCGTTTCCCTTATCGCATAGCTTGCAATCTCGCCGGCTTTGTGCACCGAAACGAAGAAACTCTCATCGTTGAGAAGAAAAGACACGAGAAGCGATGCGAAAAGGTCTCCGCATCCGGGATAGCCTGCATGCAGGTCCTCATATGTGAAGGCACGCACCCGGGTGCCGTCGCATGCCAGATTCGCATAAATGCCGCCTGAAACAGGAACGCTTGTGATGACCACTGAGGAGCCGAACTCAGATGACAGACTGAGTGTAAGTTCTTCAGCTTCATGCAGCGTTGTCTCACCGCCATAGCCGTCAATCTTTCCCGCAAGAAGCAGTGCCTCTGTATAGTTAGGGGTTATCACCGAAGAGCCGCTGCACAGTTTCTTCATCATCGTTATATGGGACACCCCCAGATTCTGATACAGTTTTCCCTCATCGCCCATGACGGGATCCGTCACAATAAGGGCGGATGGAAACAGGAATGAACTGCGTGCCTTAAGCACCAGTTCAAGCTGACGCTCACTGGCAAGATAGCCTGTATACAGACAGTCGAAATGGAGAGCGTACGACTTCCACCTCTCCATTATCTCATCACATTCACAGCTCAGATCCCTGACAAAGAGGTTGTCAAAACCATCCGACTGGCTGGAGAGCAGAGCACTGGGAAGGAACGAAGTGTCCAGGCCTGCGGCAAGAAGCAGCGGCAGCACAACGGAAAGGCTGCTTGCCGCATGGCACGAGAGATCATGAATTGCCAATACGCTTTTCTTCATGGCACTGGATTATAGCCCCGGAAGGAAATTATAGCTAGCGCCGCGATTCTTTTTGTGTCACAACCGTTCTTCTTCTGTTATAATCGGAAATATGAAATACATTGACAGCAAAACAGGTTATTTTATTTGTGACACTTCGGCAGATCCGCTCAGAGGCGTGAATGTCTGTGCCGAAGATGTAAGATCTGCCCTTTCCTCATATATCCTCTCCGCTTCCGGCTGGAGGAATGTGTTTGCATCAAGCAAGGATGAGGAAGATGCGGGAGAGACGATAAGCGATGCCGACAGCGTGATCTGCGCAGCCATTGCAAAGGTCTTCTATGAAGGACTTGGCAAAAAGAATGCAAAGGTACTGCTCGCAGCAGATGCCCGTCCCACAGGGAGAATCCTTTCATACATAACAATGAGAGTGCTATGTGCGCTCGGGGCAGATGTCACATACCTTTTCATCTCTGCAGCACCTGAGACCATGGCATACTCCCATGCCGGCTTTGATGCCTTCTGCTACATATCGGCAAGCCATAACCCGATAGGACACAACGGCTTCAAGTTCGGCTTTGACGGCGGTGTATATGAAAGAAGCATCTCCGACAGGCTTGCAGATGCTTTGAGAGAATGCATCGGCAGTGATGATGTCATACAGGAGATGAAGGAACTGAGTGCAAAAGCCGATGAGACTGTTCTCGACAGCATCCTCTCCCGTTACGCACAGGACAAGGCAGAAGCGCTTTCATACTACAGGGACTTCGTCATGAAGACCGCAGGAGTCGGCTCATCGTTCAGGGCCGCATGCGGCATAGTCGGAGAACTGAACGGCTCGGCCAGAAGCCTTTCAATCGATGAGGAGTTCCTCTCCTCAATCGGATGCAGGACTCACTATGTGAACAACAGGGCAGGCGCCGTCGTTCATGCGATCGTTCCGGAGGGAGAGAATCTCATTCCATGCCGTGACGAGCTCAAAAAGTGCTATGACATGGATCATTCCTTCATTCTGGGCTATTGTCCCGACAACGACGGAGACAGGGGCAACTTTGTTTACATAAAGGAGTCAACAGGAGAAAGCCTCATCCTTGAAGCCCAGGAAGTATTCGCACTGGTGGTCGCGATCGAACTTGCAGACCTGAGCTACAGGAAAACACAGAATCTCGCAGTTGCCGTCAATTGTCCGACATCTGAAAGGATAGACAGGATTGCCGAGTGCTTCGGTGCAAAGGTCTTCCGTGCCGAGGTCGGAGAAGCGAATGTCGTGAATCTGGCGGCGAAACTCAGAGATGAAGGCTATGTTGTCCATATTCTCGGCGAAGGCAGCAACGGCGGCAACATAACCGACCCGGCAAAGGTAAGGGATCCGCTTAACTCAATCATGAGCGTCCTCAAGCTCTTTGCAGATGAAAAGCTCTACCGCTATGCAGTTGAGAAGCTCACCGGGGAAAAGTGTGAGGACAGACCTTCGATAGAAGGCCTCATAAACGCACTGCCTGTCTATACTACAACAGGGGCATTCTCCAGGCTTGCGAAAATGTATGTAAGACATACGGCCTGGGCAGAACTCAAGAAGGAATATGAGAGGCTCTTTGTCCTGCAGTGGCAGAATATGAACTTCGAGGAAGAAGGAATCGTAAGCTACGAAGTGCATCAGACGGAGGGAGTGAATGAAGTGATCGGAATCGGAGAGAAATTCCGCTCCACCGCCGCAAAGGGAGGCCTGAAGATGGTTCTTCTGGACCAGGACGGGAACCATGCCGCCTACATGTGGCTCCGCCCGTCAGGCACTGAGAGTGTTCTCAGGGTTCTTGTTGACGTGAAGGGTAAAAAAGAAGCACTGCATGACAGACTGCTGTCATGGCAGCGCTCACTGATAGACGAAGCGGACAAAGCCTTAGACTGACAGACCTGCAATGGCAGCTCCAAGTGCGGGGCTGTCATCAATGCGGATGAGTTTTGTGAAGCGTCCGTGCTTCTTCTCAAGGAATTCATGCAGATAGTACTTTGTGTACTCAAGCATGAATTCCGTTTTATAGAAGGTGGTTCCGTCAGCATTGACGATCACCGGATAGCGGGGATTTACACCTGCATCGGTTCTGAGAACCGCAGCGGAAAGATTGATTGCCGTAAGTTTGCTTGCCCTTTCAATCACAGCGCGAAGAATGAGCCAGAGCGCGCACGCATCCTTCTCGTTATCAGCAACACAGCCGACAAGCACATAATCCCTGTTGTGGCACATCTCAAGATAATTGCTCATCTGTGTCGTGGTAAGATTCTCAATCTTTGAGAAGCGCTTCACGAATTCGGATGAGAACACTCCGTCCTCACAGGCCAGCTGTATGACATGCTGTGCGAACGGTCCGAGATATGCACCGCTGATCATCTTCTCGAAATGATACACATCAGGATTCTTGGTCTTTGCAAAAAAAGATTCATCTGCAGGACCGAGCATCAGGTCAAGATTTCCGGACTCGACATTTATGATCATGGACCCCTGAGAGGATGAGCCTATCTTGCCTATGTTTGAAATTTTCTCGCTGTAGGCAGTATTGGTGCCGGTGCCGAGAATGAAACCGATAGAACCTGATGAAGGCTCCCTGTAGCCGGCCTTGCATGCAAGCAGCGTGGCAACAGTATCATTGACCACCGAATATTTCTTTTTCGAAACATCATGTCCTCTTCCGGCAAGCTCTTCGAGAAGACACTTCGCAACAGGCTGTCCGATCACTTCCGGGGCCTTGATCTCCTTTGAGAATACGATGGGAATACCGTCATGGTCCTCAGTTATCTTTGCAGCATAGCTGAAGCAGAAACCTATCCTGTCGCATTTGTCGATGAAACGCTCGACGTTGTCGGCAAGAATGGAGAAGAATTCTTTCCTGCTCACCTCGCTCTTCACGCCCGGCATGCCGACTTTCCTGAAATCCTCCATGCCCGGCTTTCCATCATCATCGAAAGAGACAAGGCATGTCCTGAAGTTCGTACCGCCGGCATCAAGCACTATGACGCGCTCACCCGCAGGCACTTTATCCACTTCGCTCACATATGTGGGTATCATGGCAAGAGAGCTGCCCTGCCCGCTCAGACCTTTATCCATTTCACTCATGAAGAATGAAAGAAGTTTCTCGTCATCAATCTGTTTTGTCAGCAGATTGTTTCTGGCAAGAAAAGAGAAAACCTTTTCCTCCATCTCAATCCTCCTTTATGTTATTTCAGCCAGCCGCAAAAAACATCGGCGCAATTGTTATTTCCTGATTGTTGCATGTCATACTTTCACAGGTCAAGATTATTCCGCCCTGCTCGTTGCTTCCGCATACCGACAGACTCCCCTCAAAGGCAAGCGGGGAAGTAAAAGCGGCACCTGAAACCATTATGGAAACAGCTATGGAGAAATCAATGGAAGAGAAGTCTCTCATAAGGTAAAGCCCGACAAGTTTTGAAAGCGATGACGAGTCAAGATCGTCGCCCGTGAATACTATGACACCGTCAATCACGGCATCTCCTTTTTCAAGACCCAGCGCATCAAGATAGCCTACAGCCGCCCTGCATACCGGAGATATCCGGGTGGAGGCAGCCAGCATGACTCTTTCGAAAAGCGACATCGCCCTGCCCTGAGACGGATTCTCCAGCTGATCGCGCATTGAGGCCACGTCACACCTGAGGTATGTCAGCCATGCCTCGTCTTCCTCGTCCTCGTCAATGAAGCGCTCGGCCTCAACGCCATCCAGCGCAATCGCAGGCACTGAAGTCGTTGCGGCAAAAGTGGAAAGCACTGCACCTCCTGCAGCCTGCACGGCAAGCTGTATCTGCTGTATGTCAACAGCCTGTGCGGCAAAAGCAAAAGGCGCACACAGCAGAAAAACAATAACCTGTAAAGTCCGCTTCACAGACACTCTGACCTCCATCATTCAGACAGTTGTGCAAACTCCTTTGTCTCTCTTATTCCCCTTTCCTCATCTACTTTATACAACAGAATTCCGCCGGCGGCAAAGAGAATTATGAGGGAAAGGATACCCGCACGGTGACTTCCGGTGACAAGAGTGACTATCCCCATGAGGGCAGGTCCTATGATTGCCGCGAATTTTCCCAGCATGTTGTAGAAACCGAAGAACTGAGCCTCATGGCCGGATGGAACGAAGCGTGTGAAGTAAGAACGGCTGAGAGCCTGTATGCCGCCCTGGAAAAGTCCGATGACACAGGCCAGTATGTAAAACTGCACCACATTGGTCATGAAGAAGCCGATCGCACTGACAAGGGCATAGCCTCCTATTGCGACCAGGATGGCCTTTTTATGCCCTATCTTCTTTCCGAAGCTGTTATAGGCAAGTGCGGCCGGAAATGCCACGAACTGGGTTATGAGGAGTGCGACGATAAGGCTTTCCGAAGGAAATCCCAGTGCAGTGCCGTAGTCGACAGCCATGCGGATAATTGTGTCCACGCCGTCTATGTAACACCAGAAAGCCACCAGGAAGAGAGCCGTCATTTTCAGTTTTCTCAGCGATCTGAAAGTACGTGCGATATCGGCAAAGCCTTCTGCGATCGCCTTTGAGACCTTCACGCTGCTTTTCTTCGCATCATCTTTCACGAAAAACAAGAGAGGAAGCGTGAAGACAATCCACCAGATTGCGACCATTATGAAAGATGCCTTCACGGCCTGCACTCCGGAATCTGACGTGCTCAGTCCGAAAAAGCCGGGGAAAAGATACATCAGCACGTTCACCAGGAACAGAAGACCTCCTCCGATATATCCCAGCGAATACCCCAGAGCCGATACGAAGTCCACTTTCTTCTCGCTTGCGACCACAGGAAGCAGTGCATCATAGAAGATATTGGCACCGGCAAACCCAACGCATGCGATCACATAGATGAACATCGCCGCAATCCACCCACCGGCATGGACCATGCCGAGGCATCCGGTGAGAAGCGCTCCCAGAAACGCAAAGAAAACAAGGAATTTCTTCCTGTAGCCTCCGCAGTCGGCAACAGCGCCGAGCATCGGGGCGAGAACCGCTACGATGAGACTCTCAACGGAATTTGCGATACCCAGCCAGAAAGTGGTGATGCCGCTGTCCTGATTCAGTGACCAGTAGCTGGAAAAGAAAATGGAAAAGAACGCGGCCATGACAGTTGTCGCAAACGCACTGTTTGCCCAGTCATACAGCGCCCATGATACAATCGATCTGCGGGAATCCTTCATAATTGCAAAAAACCTCACTTGCTAATTTCATAAGCTGATCAGGACTAATTTAGCGCATTCCGCGTTTTTTAGTTAAGTGACCTGCTGATGATTTCACATCCGCAAAACCGGCTGGCGGGGAAAAGTGCACATCATACCTGTGGAAAAAAACACGATTAGCAAATACAATGGAAACATGCCCAGCACGTTTTTGTTCTACGATCTTGAGACTTTCGGCCTTGATTCGAAAGCAGACAGAATAGCACAGGCGGCCTGCATAAGGACCGACATGAACCTTAAAGTCATAAAGGATCCGCTTGTCATGCTGTGCAGAATCGCCCCGGACTATCTGCCAAGTCCTTCTTCCTGTCTTGTAACCGGAATAACGCCGCAGCAGACGCTGAAAGAAGGCATAGGCGAATACGACTTCATAACAAAGCTGAACAGGGAATTCTCCGTTCCCGGCACAATAGTCACCGGATTCAACAATATCGCATTCGATGACGAGTTCATAAGAAACACCCTGTACCGGAATCTCATGGACCCTTATGAGAGGGAGTGGCAGAACGGATGTTCAAGATGGGATATCCTTGATCTCGTGAGAGCCGTGCATGATTTCCGCCCTGATGGGATGAATTTCCTTCACAAAAACGAGAAAGGGCGGACCTCGTTCAAGCTTGTACATCTCACACAGGACAACAATATTCCCCAGGAGGGTGCACATGATGCTCTGGTGGATGTGTATGCCACAATAAATGTCGCAAAGCTCATAAAGACGCTGCAGCCCCAGCTTTTCAGCTTCTATTTCAGCAACAGGACGAAAAGCAGGGTGAATGCCATGCTTGACACAATGCACAGCACACCTGTCATGTATACATGTCAGGCTTTTTCCAGCGAAAGAGGTTCCTCACGTCCCGTATGTCCGCTTACCTTCGAGACCAGCAGATCCAGCACCGTCATCTGCTTCGACCTGACGGAAAATGCAGAGGCCCTGCTTGAAGGTGATGATATATTCAGGACAAAAGGTCTTGTCTACATAAGCACGAACCGCTGTCCGTACATTGCACCTATCGGAATACTTACAGGCGTGAAGGAAGTTCAGAAAAGACTGATGATAGATCTCGAGCTCATGCACAGGAACGTGAAATTCATCCGGCAGAACAAGGCTGAAATCCTCAGGCGATTCGTCTCGGCACCGCAGAAGAGCGAAAGCGTCAATTCCTCCATTGATCCTGATCTCAGAATATATTCGGACAGCTTCTATTCTGAGAACGACAGGATAAACATGAAGATGGTCAATGCCTATCCTCCGGAGAAAAAACTGAAGACAGTCTGGCATTTCGACTCGGACAAGATCAGCAAGCTGCTTTTCAGACAGGTTGCGCGCAACTGGCCGGAAGTTCTCAGCGAGAATGAGAAGATACTGTGGAAGAACTACTGTGCCACTCGTCTTCTCCAGCCTTTCAACCGGAATCCCGACTACAACACATACATGAACGAGATAACGGAGAAGCTCAATTCCATCGGAACCAGTGCAAAAGACAAGCTCACTCTTGTCGCACTGAGGGAATACGGCCAGAATCTGTACTCTTCCCTGATGGGCTAGACCAAGCGCTCTCCCTCTGATATATTCATCTAGTTAAAATCTGTGGAGAATCATATGGTAGAAAAACTTAAGGACTTCGAATCGCAGCTTGAGTCGATAGACAGCGCACTTTCCGACAGCACTGTGATGAAGGACATGAAGAAATATGCAGAACTGACTCAGGAGAGAAGCCGCATCGCACCGATCGTCGACAGCCTGAGGAATCTTGCTTCAATCCTCAGCCAGATCGAAGAGGCGAAGGAAATGATCAGGGCGGAAAGTGATCCCGAGATGCAGGAAATGGCAAAAGAGGAGCTCACGCAGCTTGAGGAAGATGCCGCCAGGGAGGAGAAGAACTGCAAGATGCTTCTCATTCCGCCTGATCCGCTTGCCGGCAAGAACATCATCATGGAAATAAGAGCCGGAACCGGCGGTGATGAGGCTTCCCTTTTCGTTGCCGATCTTTTCAGGATGTACACCCATTATGCGGAGTCCAAAAGATGGAAGCTCGAGGTGATGAACTCAAGCGAGAGCGGTGTGGGCGGCTACAAGGAAATCGTATGCTCGATTTCAGGAAAGGATGTATATGCCTCCCTGCGTTTCGAAAGCGGAGTGCACCGTGTCCAGAGGGTTCCTGAAACCGAGTCCAGCGGAAGGATCCACACCTCGGCTGTCACTGTCGCAGTTCTTCCCGAAGCTGAGGAAACAGATATTGAAATCAGGCAGGAAGATCTCAAGATAGATGTGATGAGAGCCGGTGGTCCGGGCGGACAGTGCGTCAACACAACCGATTCCGCCGTAAGAATCACTCACCTGCCCACAGGTATCGTTGTCATCCAGCAGGACGAGAAAAGCCAGCTGAAGAACAAGAACAAGGCACTGCGTGTTCTCAGGGCAAGACTCTACGATATGGAGGAAAGCCGCAAGAGAGCGGAAAGAGCCGCTGAAAGGAAAAGCCAGGTCGGAAGCGGAGACCGTTCTGAGCGTATCAGGACATACAACTTCCCCCAGAACAGGGTTACCGATCACCGCATAAACCTCACACTCTACCATCTCGACCAGATCATAAACGGAGATCTCGATGAAGTGATCGAACCGCTGAAGATCGCAGCAGGAGAGGAAGCACTGAAGAATATATGAAACTGAGGGAACTGAAGGAGACTGCAGCCGCCAGGCTTGCACAGGAGGGCATCGAACTTCCGTATCTTGAAGTTCAGGTCCTCTTTTCCCATTTTCTCTCACTTTCAAAAACAAGGCAGATTCTGGAAAGTGAGAAAGAAATAGAAGAATCTGATGTGAGAAAAGTTCTCTCTGCCGTGGAAGAAAGATGTTCACACACTCCTCTTTCATACATAACGGGTCACAGGGAATTCTACGGCCTCGATTTCACGGTCACATCCGACACGCTCATTCCCCGCCCCGACACCGAGACTCTTGTAGAGACTGCACTTGAGTTCCTGAACGGCAGGCAGGATGCGAAGATACTTGATATGTGCACCGGTACGGGATGTGCGGGCATTGCGATAGCGGCAAACGCATCTGTCTCATCTCTGACACTGTGCGATATAAGCAGAAAGGCTCTTGAATGCGCCAAGACAAACGCAAAGGCACTGCTTCCTCCTTCTCTTCAGGTGAATTTCATACACAGTGATCTTTTTGAAAACATTGAGGACAGTAATTTCGATGTGATCGTCTCGAATCCTCCGTATATAAGAAAAGACTTCCTCGAAACCCTTTCACCGGAAGTGAGGAAGGAGCCGTACATTGCACTCTTTGACGAAGACGGGGACGGGCTCGGACTGTGCAGGAAAATTGCCTCAAGTGCTGCAGGGCACCTTGTCAGAGGAGGTCTGCTTGCAATTGAGTGCGACTATAGACAGACAAGCGCACTTAGCGAGATAATTAGCCAAAACGGCTTCACCCGTGTCCGTATTGCAAAGGATCTTGCGGGAAGGGAAAGAGTAGTAAGCGGAGAGAGAGAATAATGCATGAGCAGCTAGTCCAGAAATTCTATCAGAAAGCCTTCCAGTACCCCAGGGAGGACCAGGAGAAAATACTCTCCGCGGCTGTATATGCGGACGAGCTGCACGGTGATCAGAAGAGGAAAAGCGGCGAGCCTTATATCATTCACCCTCTTGCCGTAGGCTCGATTCTCATCCAGCTCGGCATGGATGCCGACACGATCTGCGCGGGACTGCTTCATGATGTGGTTGAGGATACAGATGCCACGCTGAAGGATATCGAGGACCGCTTCGGAGCGGAAGTCGCCCAGATGGTTGACGGAGTGACTAAAATCTCAAAACTGAAAAGCGAGTCAAAGAGCCTTCAGGAAGCCGAGACGATAAGAAAGATGTTCTTTGCCATGGGAAAGGACATGAGGGTTATAATAATCAAGCTTTCCGACAAGCTTCACAATATGAGGACACTCTCATCCCTCGCACCACAGAGACAGAAGGAAATCGCACAGGACTGCCTTGACATCTTTGCCCCTCTTGCCGGCAACCTCGGTATTTCATGGATGAAGACCGAGCTTGAGGATCTTTCTCTCAAGACGCTCAAGCCCGACACCTACCAGTATATTTCCGACTTTCTCCTCTCCAAGAAAGGCGAATACAATGCCTACATCAAAGGCGTGCAGAAATCCATCCTTCTCGCATGCGCCAAGGCCGGAATCACAAATGTGTCGGTAAAAGGACGTGTAAAGCATGTCTATTCCGTATATCTGAAGATAAAGCGCAGGAAAAAGGAAATCGATGAGATCTTCGATGTTCTCGGTGTGCGTGTCATCTGCGACACTGTCAGCGAATGCTATACAATTCTCGGAATAATCCACCAGACATGGCCTCCGATCGAAGGCAGATTCAAAGACTACATAGCAATGCCGAAAACCAACAACTACCAGAGTCTCCATACAACTGTTCTCGGTCCGAACAACAAGCATCTTGAAATCCAGATCAGGACAAGGGAAATGGACAAGACGGCGGAGGAAGGCGTTGCCGCACACTGGTCCTACAAAGCCTCAACCGGCTCTGAATCCGGAACATGGAAGAATTACGACAGCGTCAACTACCAGAAGATCATTAACAAGATAAAGAACTGGTCAAAGGAAATCGAGCAGAACGAAGACTATATGGATGAAATCAAGAACGAGCTACTGAAGGATTCCATCGTCGTCTTCACTCCTCAGGGAAGGGTCATCGAGCTTCCGGTAGGCGCGACCGCACTGGATTTTGCTTTCAAGATCCACACTGAGATCGGGGTGCATACAACCGGTGCAAAGGCGGACGGCTCAATCATTCCGTTAAGCAAGCCGCTTGGCAACACCCAGGTTGTGGAGATTCTCACATCCCCTTCCGCCCACCCCCATCATGAATGGCTGGAAATGGCCAAGACATCTTCCGCAAGGAAGAAAATCATGGCATGGCTGAACAAGAACCAGAATGTACAGCCGGCACAGAATGAGAAGAAGAAGGATGATAAACCGGCTGAACAGGCACAGCCGCTCAAGCCGATCATACCTCTGATGCAGGGCATCAAGTTCATTCCCACGGAAAAATCAAGCTCTACAGTCATCATAAACAACAACAGCAACATTCTCTTCGACTTCGCGAAATGCTGCAATCCAGTATACGGTGATGACATTGTAGCCTATGTCACCAGGGGACGCGGCTATGTCATACACCGCAAGGACTGCAAGAACCTTGCAAACATGGCGGAGGCGGACAAACGTCTTGTGCCTGTCGAATGGGACAGCCATGAACTTGTGCGCCGCTTCAAGGTCACTGCGAAAATGAATGCAGAGCTTTTCGGTGAAATCGACGGAGCCGTCAAGAAATACAACGGTCGTCTCATCGCAGGTTCTCTTGATGTATGTCCGGAAGGTCTTTCAGGAACCTTCACGGTCAGTGCCAACAATGAGATAGAAATGAGGAAGATGCTCACATCGATCAGACAGCTCCCCACGATAATAAAAATCCAGGGTATCGACTAGGAAAGGACTCTTATGATCTCGGGAAGCAGCTGCTTCTTTCTTGAAAGCACCCCGGGAAGGTAATACACACCCTTCTCCCTTTCCTCATACAGCAGTTTGTAGTTTTTCTTGTACTCAGTGGCGATCAGCATTGACTCCTCGCTCATCACATTCGTGACAAGCAGCATCGTCCACTCAAGTTTCTCAGCTTTCTTCAGACTCTCAAGGGCAGCAAGATACCTGTCCCTTACATCACTCAGGTCAGAGAATGTCGTGACTTCAACCTGTCCGATGCCGAAACGCACCGCACACTCGCTGTATATCTTGAAATCGGAAGACACGGCCTTTGCAGGATCAAGGGAAGACAGCGATGAGCCGTTTGAGAAAAGCTCCCTGCAGAATGCATCATAGTCAATGCTGAAGGCCGAACAGATCTCGCTGACCGCATGCATGTCAAGAGAAGTTGCCGTGGGGCTTTTCAGCATCACGGTATCAGAAGAGATGCCTGCAAGCAGGAGTCTTGCGGTAGGCTCGTCAAGATCAGCACTGTGCCTCTGATACAGATCATAGACAATCGTGCATGTAGAACCGACGGGAGAGGCAATTATGGAAATCGGATTGCGTGTCTTCGGTGCATCCAGCCTGTGATGGTCAAGGATTTCCACTATCTCGGCATCTTCAAGTCCAGGTACCGACTGCATCGCCTCATTGTGGTCGACCAGAATTATCTTCTGCCTCGGCATATTTAAAAAGCAGCGTCTTGTGATGAAACCAATGTACTCACCGCTCTCATGGGAATAAACAGGAAGGCCTCTCTCCTCGCTTTCCGCAAGAATTCCCTTGGCGGTTTCGAAAAGCATGTCATCAGTTATTCTGAGTGTATTCTTGTGCACCAGAAGGGTATCGACAGCAACAGAAAGACGCAGCAGTCTTATTGTCTCTGCAGTATCCTCATGGGATACATAGACGAATCCGTCGTAATGGCTCAGATCGATCTGCTGGAGTCCGTCTTCACTCATGCCTGTCAGGATCAGCCCCGGAAGACCGGCATCAAGTGCGGCTTTTATATGGTCAAGCCTGTTTCCAACGACGAGCACAGGCTTCGTCCCACATTCAGACAGACGGCGGCAGAACACCTTGTAGTCCATGGCACCCACCATGATTGCTGCATGAATCATCTCCTGTCCGCCTTTTTTCAGGAAGAACCCTTTGATGACACGGGGAATGTTCTTCAAAAGGATATCATAAACCGGTCTCTGGCCTGTGTTTTCCCTGAGGAAATAACGATTGATCTCATCAATTGACAGAAGTCCGCGGAACTCATCACCGTCCATTATCGTGACGACGGAAGGATTGTTCTGATTATACATATTCACCAGTTCATACACAGGATCGGCGGGATCGAGAACCATTGTGGGCTTTCTGTATACGGAACACACGCGGCTGAAGACATCCTTGACAAAAAGCGGAGACGGAATGCCAAGTCCTTCAAGAATCGCCTTTGACTGCACGTTGAGAGGTCCGAGCGCTATCGGAACATACTGGTTTTCACCATCGAGAATATTCTTGAGTCTTGAATACGCAATTGCAGATGCAATTGAATCCATATCGGGATTGCGGTGTCCGCTTACATAAATCTGGGCCATGTTTTCTTCCTGTACATCTTATGTTAAACTGAGTGAAATCAAAACTCAAGGATATAGAATGGCTAAAGTCGTTGTTGCGAATGATCACGGTGCAGTAGAGCTTGCACAGAGAATAGTAAGGCATCTTGAAAACAGAGGATATGAAGTCACATATCTCGGTACAGCAACAGAGGAATCCGTTGACTACCCCGACAAGGCAGAGGAGGCATGTCTTGAATACCTGAAAGGAGGCTACGAATTCGGTGTCGTATGCTGCGGGACAGGAATCGGCATAAGCATGGCTGCCAACAAGATAAGGGGAATCAGGTGTGCCCTCGTCTGCGATAAGTATTCAGCTGAGATGACAAAAAGACACAACAATCCCTCTTTCATCGCCTTCGGAGGAAGGATGGATTACCGTGACAGCGTTGAGGATATGCTGGATGCCTTCATAAATGCTGACTTTGAAGGCGGACGACACACAAGAAGAATCGAAAAGCTCATGGCACTGGAGAATATTGAGGCCTGAAATACAAAATGGTCAGATTGAGAGGATACCAGATCTGACCATTATTAAAATTCAATTATAGGGAATGATGCATCAGTATTTGTAATCTGAATTATCAGGCAGAATATAATCTTCCATTTCTGGATTTACACAAGACCATTTGTTTACTAGAGCTCCTACTGGTTTAGGTATGTTATTTGAAATCAGCAACGGATCATCGGTTTGTTTCATCCAGTCGTGCAGTTTTGCTGAGAGGCTTTCCTTTATGTCATTATATTCTGGATTATCTGCAAGATTTATTCTCTCCATAGGATCAAGAACAGTATCAAAAAGAAGTTCTCTTTTTTTCTCAAAATCTAAAAATCCATTTCCAATCAGATATTTTTTTGATGGACTCTCATCTATATTTGCAGGAATAATATTTTGAGAATAAAAACATTTAATATATTTGTACCTATTTGTTCTTATACACCTTTTAGGCTCGTATGATGCATGATATGTAACTTCTGCAAATATTTCATTTCTTACTTCGTTTTTCTCACCCCGCATAATCTCAACAAAACTCGTTCCACACAACCAATGTGGCCTGTTAAGTCCAAGAATATCACAGATTGTAGGAAAAACATCATAATGGCTAACAAGAGAATCAACCGCATGCCCTTTCATCTTGTTATCAGGATATGCAAACATCAGGCTAACGCCAATCCCACTGTCAAAAAGATTACATTTCATTTGAGGAAATGCAATTCCATGGTCAGTAGTAAAAAAAATAATTGAATTGGAAAGAAGTCCAAGTTTTTTAATTGCTTCATATATTTTGCCAAAGCATTTATCAACAACACACACTGATTCCATATAATCAGCCATATCTTTTCTAACAATATCACAATCTGGCAAAATCGCTGGAACCTGTATAAAATCACTATTAATTTCCTTGCCTGCTTTAGGATATGGTCTATGTGTATTGAACCATCCCATGGAAAGGAAAAAAGGCTTTGCAGGATCATGTTTCATAAGATAATCTACTGCATAGTCAGTATTTTCAAGATCCCATGTTACCCTGTCCATTTTTTCACTTTCACTATGCCCAATAAATCTCTGATATCCTAATTCAGACCAGGAACTTCCTTCATGCTGCATACCACAAAGAACTGTTTCATATCCATGCGATGACAAAAACGAAGCAATATGCTTCCTATTATCACATAAATGCCAGCCACGGTTAACAAGTCCTTGCATCCCATTCTGATGAGGAGTTTGTCCTGTAAGCATTGCAGCCCTGCTGGGCGAGCAAGTAGGAGCTGCACAAAAGCATTTTCGAAATGTTGTACTATCATTTGCAAATAATCTAAGATTGGGAGTAGGAACGTTATAACCATAAGGACTGATATATCTCCCACTGTCATGAGTATGCAAATATATTACATTCATTTTATTCATGATAAACCTTCTTGTCTAAAATATTTAAAGGGCACGGTCCCAGTGTATTTCCTTTTTGATACGTAAATGGAAAAGTAATAGAACCAGAGGCAGTTACCTGATTATCTATAAGTTCAAATATAGTCTCTGCGGCAAGCTGACCTTTAGACTCCGGAGCCTGAACTATTGTTGTAAGATTATACTGTCCAAACGGCTCATCAATACCATCGAAACTAACAAGAGAATACTGCTCTGGAATATCTATACCTGTATCATTTGCGTATCTAAGAATTCCAAGTGAAATAATGTCAGCAGATGATACAATACATGAAAACATTACATCATGTTGTTCAAAAAGTATTTTTGCTGCTTCATACCCGCCTGATATTGTCGAATCAACTTTGACAACACGATCTTCAGACCATAATAAACCATTTTCTTCTAGTGCTTTTTTATACCCGGAAGTACGTCTTTGCATTACCGAACTTTTATAATATTCATCACCATATATCGGATCTTTAAGCATAACAAAAACAAATTCCCGATGTCCAAACTCTATTGCTTTTTCAACAATGAGTTTTCCCGCAGCTTCATCGTCAATGTTGATATTTGTTATATCATCCGTTATATCACCACCAATTGTTACGATAGGCAATCCTCTTCTGTCAAAATTCTGTTTGATTTTATCTGTGATTGTTAGACCTACAGTTATAAAGCCATCAACAGCCGCATTTTGTATCGCTTTATTGATACTTGATTTAATTGGAGGAAGAATACTTAATGTATAAGCTTTAGTTTCACATACTTTTACGACTCCACGTAATATACCAAGTATATACGGATTAGACATAGTTGAGTCCGCTTCCTGCGGCAAAAGAAAACCAATTGCCAGCTGTCTTCCCATTGCGAACTTCCTTGCACCTGGATCAGGTGTATACCCCAACCTATCTGCTGCTTCCAATATCTTTTCTCTTACTTCAGTACTGATTCGTGTAGGTTTGTTAAATGCAAATGAAACCGCTGTCAGACTGTAACCGCTTTCTCTCGCTATATCTGCCGCTGTTATCTTTTTGTGATTTCTATCACTCTTTGATGGCACCTGCCAATACCCCCTGAATTATATTTTTTTGACAGATAAGGTAAAATACAATAACAGGAATCATAGCAAGCACAAGCATTGCCATCATTGCACCCATATCGACAAAACCATATCCACCACGAAGATATTGAATCGCAACCTGAATTGTCCTATATTCTGTTCCAATGGTCAAATAAGGCAACAGATAGTCATTCCATATCCACATAGTATTCAATATAGCTATTGTAATTGAAATACTTTTTAACATAGGAAATATTATATGAAAAAAAGTACATCTTGTTGTAGCGCCATCAATAAAAGCTGCTTCATCCATTGATGTCGGGATACTTTTAATGAATCCACTGAACATAAAGGTAGATAAACCTGTACCAAATCCGATATACAGAATGACAACACCCAGTAGATTATCAAGATGTATCATATTAGCAAATTTGCTCATAGGATACATTACCATCTGAAATGGAACAACCATAGAAAATACAAGCAGAAAGAAAACAACCTTGCTAATAATATTTTTTACTCTTGTAATATAATATGCAAGCATACTATTAAATATCACAATTAAAATAACAGATGCACATGTAACCCAAACTGTATAGAAAAAAGCATGAAAGAAATCCGTTCGATGTAAACCAAGAACATAGTTTGAAAATCCACTGAAACTTTCTTCTGTCGGTAAGGCGAATGGATTATCAGTTATAAACAAATTTCCTTTAAATGAGTTATACAAGACAACAACAATTGGAATTATAACGAATGCAGCATAAACCACAAGCAATATCATTAGAATAACTTTTTCGACCGAAAACTGATTTGATCTCAATTTTCCACCTCCTTACGTCTTGTCAAAAAAAGCTGTAGAAGAGATATAATTGCAACGACTAAAGTAAAAACAACAGCTTTTGCTTGGGCTACACCCTCAAAACCGATACGAGAATAGAATGTGTCATAAATATTTAAGGCAACCATCTCTGTTTGGTGGTTTGGCTGGCCTGCAGTCAATGCTAGATTTTGGGAGTAAGTCTTAAAGCTATTTGTAATTGTCATGAATAAGCAAATGGTAATTGACGGCATTATAGATGGGATTGTAATACTTCTCAAAATTCTGAATCTGCTGGCACCATCTATTTCAGCAGCTTCAATAATATCAGTATTAACTGTCTGCAAAGCTGCTATATATATGACCATCATATAACCAATGTTCTGCCAGCTTGCCATAATGACAATACCCCAGAAACCATAAATCCCTTTAGACAGAATCGTCTGGTCAAAATGTACAAGCACACCATTTATAATGATTTGCCATATCCATCCCAGAATAATACCTCCAATAAGATTAGGCATGAAATAAACAGTACGGAATATGTTCTGGAATGGGATGCCACTTGTAAGTATAAGAGCAAGAGCAAAAGAAATTATGTTTATTAAAGAAACCTCAATTTGCGGGACTATAGTCTAATCCTCAACCTTCCTCTTTGGAGGTCTGCCCCTCCTCTTCGGAGCAGGCTTGGGAACAGGAACAGA
>CASFTW010000011.1 GCA_949297785.1 uncultured Spirochaetales bacterium | reverse complement strand
TAGATTGTCGCAGTAAACCCTTAAAATATAGAAAACGGCCCGTTGAAAGGCCGTTCTAAGCGTATTTCCTATAGTCCTATGAATTCAGGTTCTTTTATTTATCAATATTACACTTGTAATTGCAACTTTTATTGTAAAACCAAACGACTGAATAAAATACCCATCTACAGTAAAAGCCTTAATATAATTAGAAAACCCTGTAAATGAAATATCTGTCATTGATGAAAACTCACAAAACGATAAAACAACTCCCCATATAAAAGGAATTAAAAATGCCAGAAGAAAACAAATTAAACTAGGAATTACAAAGAGTAAAATACTTCGTTGTATTATTTTTTCCATAATGGCCTCAGAAAGTGGAGGATAACAAAATGTATCCTCCACGCTTTTCTAAAATAATTACCTACCTGCCAACTGGGCTTCTCTAGCCCATGAAGACTGTGCAATCTCTACAACTTCGTCCCAATCCATGGTTCCATTTACATATTCAAGTAGAGCTGAACCAAAATCACTCTTCCACTGATCTGATGGTATACATGAGAAAACCCATGGGATTGTGTTAACACTATCATCCTGCATCCATTTATTCATCTCTACTGCAAGAACATCAGATGGTTCAGTGCCTTCAAGAGACGAATAATCAGCAATAAAGCCAAGTCTATCTACCACAAGTTTTTTACCGGTATCACTGCTGAACAACCAAGTAAGATAGGTATCTGCGTTTTTCTGATCCTGCTCGCTTATATTTGAATTTATACAGAAATAGTTTTCAGTTCCAATACAGATTCCCTGACCTTCTTCTCCCGCAAGTCCCATATAAACCGGCATGAATTTGATATCTTCACTTGCAACAGTATTACCGTCTACTCCAAGAATCTGAATTGTTGCCCAGTTACCATTCTGAACCATTGCACAATCACCAAGAGCAAATTCTGCCATTGCATCAGCAATTGTCCTGGATGTTACAAGTGAGCGAGAAACAGTACTATTATCTAAATACAAGTCAAATAACTGCTTGAAATTCTCATTGTATTTGAATTTGAATTCTGATGATGCTAATCCTGCAGAAACTGCATCAAGTCCTTCACTATTCTCGCTGAATTCTGCATAAAGAGGGAGATTCATAAGATGAGTTGTCCATCTCCAATCTGAACCAGGTGCCATAGATGTAGAAGCAAAAACACCCTTGATTCCCAATTCATCTTTATGCTTTGTCATATCTTCAACAACTGCCTTTAAATCAGCAAAAGATTTTATTTCTTCGGCACTTTCAAGTGAAACAGCTTTATCTGGAAGAGCGAAATATTTTCTCATCACGGCATCGTTATATATTATTCCAAAGCCCTCAAGTGCATATGGAATCGCCACAACATGTCCATTACTGGTCAATGCTGTTGATTTATCATTCAAAAGTGTATAAAATTCAGTATTCTCAAGAGGCGCTACATCATTTAAACGCCCTGCTAAACCAACAACTCCATTAACTTGGAAAATATCAGGCGGATCATTTTTTGCAAGCTCACTTACAAGCGTTTGTCCATATTGATTTGATGCAGCTGTTACAACTTTGAGAGAAATTCCTGTTTCTTCTTCAAAAGCAGGTGCAACTTCATCTGTATAGATATCGGCAGCAACAGCTTTGTAATTCAAATAATAAACTTCACTCTTTTCCGAACCTCCTTGAGCAAAAACGGAAACCAAACAAATAAGAGCCATCAAAAAAAATGATAAAGCTTTTTTCATCGTCATCCTCCTTTATTGATGAGATGATTTTATTGTAAAGCGCTTTACATAACCCGTCAATATATTTTTATATTTTAAATTTTTTATTATATTGTAAACAATTAATCTATCAGATAATATTTTTGCATTAAAAATAACTTATCAGTGCGCAAAAAAATACCGCTGACAGAAGTCAGCGGCCAAAAACATCAGTTAAGCTCAATAAGCTTTTGAAGCATGGATCTTGCGGACCTTCTTCATCTGCTTGCGGGCCAAAGCCTTATTCTTTCTGTTAAGGATTGTAGAGGGCTTTTCATAATACTGACGCTTTTTCCATTCGCGGATGATACCTTCTTTCTCGACCATTCTCTTGAATCTCTTGATCGATTTCTCCAAAGGTTCATTCTCGTCAACTTTTACGTATGCCATATATTCATCACCCCCTTCCTGCTCCACAGGTCAAAGATAAATTGCTGTTATCCACAACATTTGACGAGTTTGCACCAAAAGCAGAACTTCGTCAAGTGGCATCAGCTGCATCACATCCCGCCAATGACCTGTGCGACTATGGATGCAGCCTTGTCAATATCCTCCGCTGATGCAATGAGAGGCGGAACGAAACGCAGTACATTGGCCCCTGCAGAACATACAAGCAGGCCTTTTTCCATACAAAGCGAGACAACATCCCTCACCGGAACCTTCAGTTCAAGTCCCTGCATGAATCCCATGCCCCTTGCCTGAGTGACTTTGTCAGGATACCTGCGGACAATCTCTTCCAGCTTTTCTTTCAGATACATCCCGTTCACCCTTGCGTTCCGGGAAAGCATCTCCAGCTTTGACAGCACCACGCAGGCAAGAGCACAGGAGGCGACATTGCCTCCGAATGTCGCGGCATGATCGCCGGGAGAGAATATGTCCTCTGCCTTTTCAAAGGCAACGGCTGCACCGAGCGGAAGACCTCCTCCTATCGCCTTTGCAAGTGTCATTATGTCAGGGGTGACGGAATAGTTCTGGAAGCAGAAAGGCTTTCCCGTCCTTCCCATACCGCACTGGACCTCGTCAAAGATGAGAAGCGCATCATGCTCATCGCACAGACTGCGCAGTGCACAGAGGAATCCTGCATCTGCCGGGATTATTCCTCCTTCACCCTGCAGAGGTTCGACAATTACTGCGGCAACTCTGTCATTCATGAGTTTTCTGACTGAATCAATATCGTTGAAATCCGCATAGACAACATCCGGGAGCATAGGAGAAAATCCCTTGTGGTATTTATCCTGACCGGTAAGTGTCACGGCACCATACGTTCTGCCGTGGAAAGAATGATTAAATGAAACGATTATGCTCTTTGCCTTTGCGCTGCCCCTCTTCCTTGCCATCTTTATCGCAGCCTCATTCGCCTCTGCGCCGCTGTTGCAGAAGAATACCTGGGAGGAACCCGCAATTTCATTGATAAGCTTCGCGGCCTGAACCGACTTGCTGTTGTAATAAAGATTTGAAGTGTGAAGCACCCCGCTGTCCATAACTTCCAGCAGGGCATTCCTCTCATCCTCATCGCCGTAGCCCAGAGCATTGACGGCAATGCCGGCAACGAAATCCAGATAGCTTTTACCGTCCTCATCGAAAAGATACATTCCCTTTCCTCCCTTTATGGCAATTGGAAACTGGGAATAGTTTTTCATATAGTTTTCATTTGCGAGAGCTGCAACTTCAGCATTTGTCATTCTCTTTCCTCCTTATCCTGGACGACCATCGTTCCGATACCTCTGGCAGTGAAGATCTCAAGCAGGATTGAATGAGGCAGTCTGCCGTCAAGCACATGCACCGTCTTCACTCCTCTTTCAAGCGCATCCATGCAGCATTCGGTCTTCGGAATCATTCCTCCGCTGATGACTCCGTCGGCGATAAGCTCCTTTGCTTCAGATACATTCATGCGGCGTATTATCGAGGATGGATCATCCTTGTCCTTGAGAATTCCCTCCACATCTGTCATGAACACAAGCTTCTGTGCACCCAGCGCGCCGGCTATCGCACTTGCCGCATAATCCGCGTTGATATTGTATGTCTGGGAATAGGCATCCACGCCGATGGGACTTATGACAGGTACGTATCCGGATTCAATAAGAGTCCCCACCAGCGATATATTCACATTCTCGATTTCACCCACAAAGCCGATATCAAGGCCGTTTTCGAAAACCTTCTTCTTCGCACACAGCGTATGACCGTCCTTGCCGTTTATGCCGCAGGAGGGGATTCCTACAGCTTCAAGACTTTCCACAAGGCTTTTGCCGATCGAGCCGGAGAGAACCATCTCGGCAACGGAAGCTGTTTCCTTATCGGTAACCCTCAGACCGTCAATGAACTCAGTTTTCTTGCCAAGCCTGTCAAGCAGGCCCGTTATCTCCTTGCCGCCCCCGTGGACGATGACAGGTTTCAGCCCGATGAACTTCAAAAGCGCAATGTCCTTGATTACAGATTTCTTCAGCCGTTCATCAACCATTGCGGAGCCGCCGTATTTGACTACGACGATGGTTCCGCTGAATTTCCTTATATAAGGGATGGCCTCTATCAGCACATCCGCCTTCTTCATCTCTTCTTCGTACATACTAGCTTCTGTAATCTCCGTTTATCCTGACATAATCATAAGTCAGGTCACATCCCCAGGCGGTTGCACATGCGCTTCCATCGTGCAGAACGGCCCTGACGTATATCTCTTTCTCAAGAAGTATCTTCTTTGCCTCATCCTCATCAAAAACAATGGGACTTCCGCTTTTGAGCACCTGGATGCTACCGGCAGCGGAGGAATAGAAGAGGTCAACTTTATCCAAAGAGAAGGAGGCACCTGAATACCCCATCGCACAAAGGATCCGTCCCCAGTTGGCATCACTGCCGAAGAAAGCCGCCTTGACAAGAGAGGAAGAGACGACGGACCGTGCGAGGGCTCTGGCATCATTTTGTCCGGCTGCACCCTCAACTTTCATTTCAATAAAGCGGTCAGCACCCTCTCCGTCCTTCACGATCTTCTTTGCAAGTTCCCTCAGGACATAGTCGAAGGCTTTGCTGAATGCAATATATGAGTCGCTGCCTTTTTCTATCATCTTGTTTCCGGCCATGCCGTTTGCAAGGACTATGACCGTATCGTTTGTGGATGTGTCTCCATCCACCGATATCATATTGAAAGTATCTTCGACCGTGGTCCCCAGGAGTTCCTGAAGCACGTCATGGCTTATTGCGGCATCACTTGTTATGAAGCAGAGCATCGTCGCCATATTCGGATGGATCATTCCGGATCCTTTCGCCATCCCCGCAATCCTCACTTCCTTTCCATCAAGGTTTACAGAAACACAGACTTCTTTCTTCACAGTATCGGTTGTGAGAATGGCCTCGGCAGCAGCTTCCCCGTCTTTCCCCAGTGCTGAGACAAGAGAGTCAATCCCTTTCTTTATCCTCGTCATGTCAAGCATCTGGCCGATGACGCCGGTGGAGGAGACGAAGACCTCGTCAGAAGCGATCCCGAGTGCAGATGCGGCATAAGAGGCTGTTTCCTCACAGTCTTTGTAACCCTGCTCTCCGGTACAGGCATTCGCATTTCCGCTGTTCACAACAACAGCACGGGCACAGCCCTTTTCAAGTATTTTCATATCATAAAGAACAGGGGCGGCCTTTACCCTGTTCGTCGTGAACGCCGCGGCTGAGGCCGCAGGACATTCAGAGACGATCAGGGCCATATCCTTCCGGCTTTTCTTCAGCCCCGCATGAATGCCCGAAGCCCTGAACCCCGCAGGACTTGCAATATTTCCTTCAATTACGTTCATAAAATCTCCTACATCGTGCATGACGGTAAATACTCCAGAGCGCACTTCTCATCCAGACCCGTTATTATGTTCATGTTCTGCACCGCCTGACCGGCAGCGCCTTTCATCAGGTTGTCAATGGCTGAAAGGACTATTATGTTGCCGGTCCTCTCATCCATCCTGTACCAGATATCGGCAAAATTGCTTCCCCTGACATTTCTCGTCTCAGGCAGAGATGAGACAAGGCGGATGAAATATTCACCTGCATAACACTCATCATAAGATGCCTTTATATCTTCATCGCTTACGCCTTTCACATACTTTGCATAGCAGGTTGCGAGAATTCCCCTGTTCATCGGCACGAGGTGAGGAGTGAACTGCAGGACTATGTCACTGCCGGCGGCGATTGAGAGTTCCTGCTCTATCTCCGGTGTGTGCCGGTGTGTTGCCACGCCGTATGCCTTGAATGATTCATCCACCTCGCAGAAAAGGGAGGAAGTCTTGTTTCCCCTTCCGGCTCCTGAAGTGCCTGATGCCGCATCGATTATGATTGAGGATGTGTCCACAAGATGATGTTTTACCAGAGGATAGAGAGCGAGAATCGATGCCGTGGTATAACAGCCCGGGTTGGCTACAAGCCTCTTTCCCCTGATACTGTCTCTGTGAATTTCAGGAAGGCCGTACACTGCTTCCTTCAGCAGATCCTTATTGCCGTGTTCCATCCTGTACCATTTCTCATACACCCCTGCATCATGCAGACGGAAGTCGGCACCAAGATCTATGATGCATGTCTTTTTCAGAATATCTTCAGTCACGGATGATGAGGCTATGCCCGCAGGCAGGGCCATGAATACAACATCGGCGGCATCGGAAGCCGCAGCCAGATCATCACTCATCAGCGTAAGGTCGCAGTGTCCCTGATACATAGGATAGACTTCGCTGAATTTCCTTCCCTCATACGAATGGGAGGCAAGATAGACAAGTTCCACATCCTTATGCGAAAGGAGCAAACGTACAAGTTCACATCCGGCATAGCCTGTAGCACCGAGTATAGCAGCTTTTATCATTCTGTTTTCCTTCAATATTGAAATATTATACACAAAACAGGTTTAATGAATACATGTTTTGCATATTTTTCCAGAAAATATGTAAAAATCCACAAGAAACTGGAAAAATTATATTCACCCGGCAGTTCTCCGGACTTTCAGCAGACTGAAAACAAAACCGGCATAATGCCGACATGAAAAACCTGCTATTAACCGGAGGGGAAAATCAATGCCGTCAAAACGACGGCATGGTTTTCTCAGTTTTCAGTTTTCCTTTTCATCTCCTTGACAAGGACATGGGGATAGAAATCTATTTCCTTCCAGTAGTTTCTGTTCTCAGGGCTTATGCATTTGTTTTCACACATTTTGCAGGCACTCTTATTCATATAGCGGGTGCGTCCGTCCTTCTTCACACTCTTCTTTCTCAGCACTTCGCCCTGAGGACAGTATACGGTATCGGTTTCCGTATCCCGGACGAAGGCATTGTTCTTCATTGCGTAATATTTTTTCTCATCCATCAGAAAAGTCCTGTTATCTTTCCGTCATCACAAACGTCTATACCCTCGGCCGCCGGTACTTTCGGCAGCCCCGGCATTGTCATTATATCTCCTGCATATGCAACGATGAAACCGGCACCGGCACTCACCTTTATTCCCCTTATCGTGATGCGGAAGGAGGAAGGAGCACCTGTCTTCTTCGGATCATCAGAGAACGAATACTGGGTTTTCGCGATGCACACGGGGTAATTCCTGTAGCCTTCAGCCTCGGCGTTCTTTATCTGGGTGAGCACGCCCGGAGCGAAATTCACACCGTCGGCACCGTAGATTCTTGTGGCGACAGCCCTGATCTTGTCCGCAAGTGAAAGATCGTCAGGATAAGTGAAATGTGCCTTGTACCGATCCTCCATGGCAAGTGCTCTCAGCACTGCATCCGCAAGATCCAGACCGCCTTCCCCTCCTTTCGCCCAGACATCGCAAAGCTTCACCTCCACGCCGAGTTTTGAACAGAAATCCTCAAGCAGTGCTATTTCTGCACTGCTGTCGCCCGAGAAACGGTTGAGTGCAACGACAGGAGGAAGGTTCCATACATTCTTTATGTTGCTTATGTGTCTTTCAAGGTTTGACAGACCTTTTCTGAGTGCATCGAGGTTTTCAAGATGCAGATCTTCCCTGCAAACACCTCCGTGACTCTTCAGGGCCCTTATGGATGCGACAAGGACAATCGCAGACGGCATCATGGACGAAAGACGGCATTTGATGTCGATGAACTTTTCAGCTCCCAGATCGGCACCGAATCCGGCCTCGGTGACAACCACATCGGCAAGTTTCAGTGCGGTACGTGTTGCTATGACGGAATTGCAGCCATGGGCGATGTTGGCAAAAGGACCGCCGTGCACGAATGCCGGAGTGTGTTCAAGAGTCTGCACGAGATTGGGTTTGAGCGCATCCTTAAGCAGCGCACAGACTGCTCCTGCCGCCTTCAGGTCTCCGGCCGTCACGATCTTTCCGTCATATGTTCTTGCCACTATGAGGCGGGAAACCCGTTTCTTGAGATCGGCAAGATTAAGAGAAAGGCAGAGAGTCGCCATGATCTCGCTTGCGGTTGTTATGTCAAAGCCCTCTTCCCGCGGATTTCCGTTGCTCTTTCCGCCAAGACCGGAGACAATGAAGCGCAGCTGTCTGTCATTCATGTCCATACAGCGGCGCCAGAGAACACGGCGGGGATCGATATTCAGCCTGTTGCCCTGCTGGATGGAATTGTCAACCAAGGCGGCAATGAGATTGTTGGCAGCCGTTATGGCATGAAGGTCTCCCGTGAAATGCAGGTTGATGTCCTCCATCGGCACAATCTGGGCATAGCCGCCTCCTGCAGCACCTCCCTTGAGGCCGAACACTGGGCCGAGGGACGGTTCCCTCAGAGCAAGGCAGACATTCACCCCGCGTCTTGCAAGGGCATCGGCAAGACCTATTGAGACTGTAGTCTTGCCTTCTCCCGCCGGAGTCGGATTTATTGCAGTGACCAGCACCAGCTTTCCCTTCTTTCCCTTCGTCTCCAGGGATGAATAATCAATCTTGGCCTTATAGCGGCCATAAGGCTCGACCAGATCCTCAGGGATTTTCAGTGCCGCGGCAATCTCGCTTATGTTCTTCATTCTGCACTGCTGTGCTATTTCGATATCGCTGAGCATCACCTGCCTCCCTGTTCCCCGAAATATGCTTTGAAAAGCCTGTAGATATAGGAGGCATCCTCAACTCCGGCGCATTCATAGCTTGAATGCATCGAAAGCTGGGCAAGTCCGATGTCGCAGGTGGGGATGCTCACCTGGTGCATGGAAAGGTTGCCGAGCGTACTGCCTCCGGTGACATCGGAGTTATTCACGAATATCTGGTACGGAATGCCGTTTCTGATCATGAGATCCTTAACATATGCACCGGTGGAGGCGTCGGTCGTGTACTTCTGGTTTGCAGAGTACTTTATGATCACACCGCCGTTGATGACAGGCTTGTTCGTAATGTCGCATTTTTCAGTGTAATTCGGATGCAGGGCATGACCGTTGTCACTGCTGAGCATGTTCGAGGAAGCGAAAAGCATGTACATTTCCTCTTCGCTGTATGAAAGAGAAAGGCAGATTCTCCTGAGAGTCGAGAAAAGGAAATCCGAAAGCGCACCCTGGCGACTGGATGAGCCGGTCTCCTCGTTGTCGAAAAGCGCAATAATATCGAGGAATGGGCTTTCTTCTGCCTCGCACAGGGCCCTGAAAGCGGAATATGCGCACATGAGATCGTCAAGTTTCGGCGATGAGACAAACTCCCCCTCAGCACCCCATATGCCCGGCTGTGTCCTGTTATAGAGGAAGAGATCGTAATCCAATATATCATCCTTACCGGCACAGAGCCTGTCGGAAAGAAGGGATAAGAAGACATCCCCGTCCATATCAGTCGACAGCAGCGGCTTCATCTCTTTCTGCACGCTTATCTTCACTCCGTCATTCACTTGTCTGTTCTGATGGATGGCAAGGGATGGTATGCTGACAAGATCCCTGTCAAAATCCACAAGCCTCTCCTCCGGTCCCCTGTCCGTTCTGACATAGACACGTCCGGCTATCGAGAGAGGACGGTCAAACCATGAATTGAGAACAAGACCGCCGTAGATTTCAACATTCAGGGTCGAATAGTGTGATGACGACATGTCAACCGGATTCGGTTTGATCTTGAATGTCGGACTGTCCGTATGAGCGGAGACACAGCGGAATGAAGTGAATCTTTCCTTCGGAATGCGGAATGCTATCATTGAGGAGCTGTTTCTCCTGACAAAACAGCATTGTCCTTTCTCAAGATTGAAAGGCCCTTTCTCGTCAAGTTCCCTGTAGCCGAGCGATGAAAGCTTTTTTGCCATATTCTCCACCACATGGTACACAGACGGGGAAGATGAAATGAAGTCTATGAGTTTACGTGCATCGGTACTGTTTTTCATAAAAGGGATTATAGCAATTCACAGGTACAATAAAAAGACAGGGGGAGCATCAATTGAGCACCTTGTGGAACTTTATCGAGAAAACGGAACCCTCGCCTTCACGGCTTTCAACGGTGCAGACTGTCCTGTGCACGGAACATATCCAGCTGACGATTGAAAGCCCGAGTCCGCTTCCGCCGCCGCTGCGTGAGGGATCCGCCTGATAGAACCTGTCAAAGATGTGGGGAAGATCATTGCTGCTTATACCTATACCCGTATCACAAACACGCAGGATGGCATCATTTGTGCCGTCTTCAAGACTTACATCCACACATCCGCCCCTGTCCGTATACTTGATTGCATTTGAAATGAGATTGGAAAGCGCCCTTATGACAAGAGACTCATCAGCCTCGATGAAAATATTGTCACTGATGCGGTTTGTCAGCCTGACTCCTTTCTCATCGGCACTGCCTTCCATTGAAGAACACAGCACAGCACACAGCTGGGACAGATTCAGGTATTCGAATTTCGCCTCATAGCGGCCGCTGTCGGAACGGGCAAGAGTCAGCAGCTGATTCAGCATGCCGCTCATCCTGTCGCACTGCCGGATTATCTCATCAAGCTCATCGCAAAGCGCTTTGTCCTTGCACACCATCAGCATGTATTCAGCCTCGGACCTGATGAGCGCGACAGGAGTTCTGAGCTCATGACTGGCATCATCGGTGAACTGGCGTTCTTTCCTGAATGCATCCTCAAGACGGTCAAGCATGTTGTCGAAAGATGAGGCAAGCAGCCTTATTTCCTGACCGGCATCATTCACTTCCACTCTTTTGGAAAGATCCGCACTTGTCGATATCTCGGCCGCAGTGCGGCTCATCTTGTCAAGAGGAACAAAAGCCTTCCTTGTTATGAAATATCCTCCCACAGCCGCAAGCAGGACAAGCAGTGGAAATACGATGAGCGAGAGAGTGAAGAAGAACGAGAATATCTGCGAAATACCGTTGAGGGAATATGCACCTCTTATCCGCATTCCGTTTGAAAGCACATAGTCATAGACATACCAGTCAACATTGAGATGCGGAAACACACTCACCTTTCCTTCAGTACTGGCGATGGTAGACGCCTCCTTTGGAAGCTGTCCGAAAAGCACGTTGTTCCCGCTGTCAAGAAGGGAAATGAAAATGCCGTCCTCATAAGGCTCGAACCAGCCTTCATCATAAAATTTCTCAACCGCATCCATGACTGACTCGACCACGATAGTGCGCGCCCGGTTGCCGGACACATAACCGGAGGATGCGAAGGCCACCGCTATGAAAAGAACGGCGAGTATGCTCATCCATATCGTGTACCATATGACTATTTTCTTTTTCAGGCTCAGATTCATCACTCCTCCTTGAGGCAGTAGCCCGCACCCCTTACGGTATGAATGAGCTTCACATTCTCATCATCATCGATCTTCTTTCTCAGAAATCGGATATAAACGTCAACCATATTGCTCTCCCCTTCATAGTCATAAGTCCAGACATGGCTGCGTATGCTTTCCCTTGTAAGCACGCTGCCTGCATTGAGCATGAGGTATTCGAGGATTGCGAATTCCTTCGATGAGAGTTCTATGTCCCTCTCTCCTCTTCTCACCCTCATCGAAGCCCTGTCAAGGGAAAGGCTGCCAACCTTCAGGATGTTTGAAGCCTTGCCGGCACCTGAGGCTGTCCGCCTGATAAGAACCCTGAGGCGTGCGAAAAGCTCGTCAAAACTGAACGGTTTAACAAGGTAGTCATCACCGCCGCTGTCCAGACCCGTGACCCTGTCGGCAACCGCATCCCTTGCCGTAAGGAAAAGAACGGGACATTCCCCTCCATCTGCACGATAGCGTCTGACAACCTCGAACCCGTCAAGGAGGGGCATCATGACATCCAGCACGGCAGCATCATAATGCGTGCTCTCAAGGTATTCAAGCGCGCTCTGTCCGTCGGCAACAGCATCCACGGCATAACCGGAAGCTTCCAGTGCCTTCTTTATTATTCCATTGAGTTTCACTTCATCTTCAGCAAGCAGCAGTCTCATATGTTCCCATCTTAAGGTTGAAAAATTAAATACAGATTAAAACTGAAAAGACTTTTTCTCAACAGAAACAGGAATAAGATCTCTCTCAGGGAAACATCTTTTAAATGCGTTGTCAGATGATGCATATAAAAAGACTGAGTGATCAGACACCCTTGACTTCTTTTCTGAGAATGGCTTGATCCTTGTCTGCTCCCCTCTTACTCCAGCCTTCAGGACGGCCAGAACATCATTGCCAATCATTATGGTCACTCTGCTTTTTGTCGGCTTGTACCATTCGGGATGAATTTCGTATCCCCTCTTTGCGTTTCCGATATATTCTCCGGTAAGTACCAAGCTGTCAGAGAAATCAGTGTCAGCATGCTTCTCAAGTTCCCTGCGTTCTGTTTCCGTCATTGCAGGCATTTTCAAAGAAACCATCTTTGCAGCCATCAATCTCCTCCTTAACAGAGCCTTTCTGGCTGATATGATTCTGATTACATCTCCTTTTCTCTCAGTCCATCACCTCTCATGTCAGATGAAACAGATGAATATGAAGATTGTGTGAATTCAAATGCATGCAATTGACAGCATGCTTTTGTTTTATTATAACCCTTTCAGACATTTTCCTTCAGGGGGTCAGAAATGACGGAAAACAGACTTTCCTCACCGGAACTCATCAAGAGGATAAACGAGAAAATGGAAAGAGAAGGCAACAGAAGACTTCAGGAAAAGGGAGTCACCCTCTCACAGCTGAAGGTCCTGCTTCACCTCATGGCGCAGAGCGGACATGATCTGACGCTCAAGGAGCTTGAAAGCTATTTCGGCATGTCACAGGCGACCATAGCAGGAATTGCGGCAAGGCTCGAGAAGAAGGGGCTCGTCACAGGCATGGGCGACAGAAATGACAGGAGGATAAAGCATATCAGGGTCAGCGCCGCAGGGGAAGCCTTGTGCAAGGATGCAGAAGAGGAAAAGCAGGCAGGAGACGCATGGCTGGTAAGATGTCTTTCAGATGAGGAGAAAAGCCTGCTCAATGCCCTGCTTGCGAAAGTATATGAAGGAATGGATACGTAAATACAAGGAGTTTTCATGCATAAGAAACTTTTGAAATATTTCGGTTCTTACAGAAGGAATGCGGTTCTCGCTCCCCTCCTGACTGCAGGGGAAGTCATAATGGAGATACTCATTCCTTTCATCACCGCAATGATCATCGACCGTGGAATCGAAGGCGGAAGCATGAGGGATCTCGTGTTTTTCGGGGGCCTGATGCTTGTGTGTGCCTTCATATCTCTTGTCTGCGGCGTGCTTGCCGGAAAGAATGCGGCAAAGGCCTCCACAGGTTTTGCCTGCAATCTGAGACAGGGGATGTATGAGAAGATACAGGAGTATTCATTCTCAAATATCGACAAGTTCTCGACTGCAGGACTTGTCACCCGTATGACCACGGATGTCACGAACGTGCAGAATGCTGTCCAGATGATACTCAGAATCGCGGTGAGGGCACCGCTGATGCTCATCTGTTCATGGAGCATGTGCTTCATCATAAACAGAGAGCTCAGTCTCGTTTTCTTTGCGGCGATCATAATCCTGGGCATCATACTCTTCTCCATCGCGAACATCACGATGCCGATCTTCCAGAAAGTGTTCAACCGCTATGATGACCTGAATGCCAGCGTGCAGGAGAATGTGGGGGCAATCAGGACGGTCAAGGCCTATGTGAGGGAAGAGTATGAGAAGAAGAAATTCTCAAAGGCCAGCAACAAGCTTTACAAGATGTTCGTGAAGGCCGAGTCAATCCTCGCCTTCAACAATCCCGTGATGATGTTGGTGATCTACACCTGCATAGTATGCATTTCATGGTTCGGCGCCCATTTCATCGTGGACGGGACAATGACCACGGGAAACATCACCTCCCTATTCAGCTATGTCATAAGCATGATGATGTCGCTTATGATGCTCAGCATGATTTTCGTCATGATCACGATGAGCAGTGCAAGCATCAGGCGTATTTCCCATGTGCTGAGCGAGGAAAGCGACATCAGGGACGGTAAGAATCCTGTCATGGAAGTGAAGGACGGGAGCATAGACTTCTCTCATGTGACATTCTCCTACAGCAGCAGGAACACGAAACCGGTTCTTGAAGACATAAACCTGCATATAAACGCAGGCGAGACGATCGGTATCATCGGTGCGACCGGCAGCGGAAAGTCGAGCCTTGTGAACCTCATAAGCCGTCTTTACGATATTTCATCCGGCTCGCTCAAAGTCGGCGGCGTGGAAGTGCGTGACTATGATATCCAGACTCTCAGGAACGCAGTCGCACTCGTGCTTCAGAAGAACGTCCTTTTCTCGGGAACAATACTGGAAAACCTGAGATGGGGAGATGAGAATGCAAGCGAGGAAGAATGCATCGAAGCCTGCAGGGCCGCATGCGCCGATGAGTTCATAGACCGCCTGCCTGAGGGATACAACACGTACATCGAACAGGGAGGAACTAATGTCTCCGGCGGCCAGCGGCAGAGACTGTGCATCGCACGCTCGCTTCTCAAAAAGCCGAAGATACTCATCCTTGACGACTCCACCTCCGCTGTCGATACTGCAACGGATGCGAAAATAAAGAAGGCTTTCAGGGAAAAGATCGGAGACACGACGAAGATAATCGTGTCACAGAGGATCTCAAGCATTGAGAAAGCCGACAGGATAATCGTGCTTGACGGCGGCCGCGTGACAGGTTTCGACACCCATGAGAACCTGATCAGGACAAATGAAATATACAGGGAAATCGCGGAAGCCCAGAGTCAGGGCGGCGGCGACTTCGATCACGCAAAGGAGGAGTGAGGAAAATGGAAAGGAAGAAAATAAATCCCATGAAAGAAGTTATGAGGGTTCTCTCATACGTCCTCTCGCATTACAAGTTCTCCTGTCTCGTGGTTCTGCTCGGTATCATCTGCAGTTCGCTGACAACACTTACAATGACACTTTTCATGGAGGTTCTTGTCGACGACTACATCATTCCGCTGACACTGAGTGCCGTAAAGGATTACATTCCCCTCGCCCACGCGATATTCAGGCTCATTGCCGTGCTTGCGGCCGGTATCATATGTGCCTACACATACAACAGGGTTATGGTAAATGTCACGCAGGGAACGCTGAACCGGCTCAGGAAGGATCTTTTCAACAACATGGAAAGTCTTCCGATAAAATACTTCGACACTCATGCGCACGGCGACATCATGTCGGTATACACCAACGATATCGACACACTGCGCCAGCTCATAAGCCAGGTGATGCCGCAGATGGTCAATTCCTGCATCACGCTGATCTCGACATTCATCAGCATGATCGTGCTGGACATTCCTCTGACAATAATCACGCTTGCAATGGTATGTCTAATGCTCTTCTCCACCAGCCGCCTGTCAAAGCTTTCCAGCAAATACTTCGTTTCACAGCAGAAAGACCTCGGCAGGGTGAACGGCTATATCGAGGAGATGATGGAAGGACAGAAAGTCGTGAAGGTTTTCTGTCATGAGAAAAAAGCTGTTGACCAGTTCAGAGTACTGAATGAGGAGCTCAGGGAAAGCGCATACAAGGCGAACCTCATCGCCAGCATCTCGATGCCGCTGAATGCGAACATCGGAAACATAAGCTATGTGCTGTGTGCAATCCTTGGCGGGTATCTCGCGCTCAGCGGGCATGCAGGCCTCACGATCGGAACACTCATAGCCTTCCTAAACCTCAACAAAGGTTTCACCCAGCCGGTGACCCAGCTCAGCATGCAGGTCAACAGCGTCGTGATGGCATCAGCCGGTGCCGACAGGCTTTTCTCTCTCATGGATGAGGAACCGGAAAAGGACAACGGCTATGTCGAGCTTGTCAATACAAAAGAAGACAAGGACGGCAACCTCATTGAGACGAAGGACAAGACAAACATCTGGGCCTGGAGGCATCCTCATCAGGCGGACGGCAGCGTGACCTACACAAAGCTGCAGGGTGAGATAACTTTCAATGATGTGGACTTCGGCTATACGGATGACAAGATGGTGCTGCATGACATAAGAATGTATGCCCATCCGGGCCAGAAGATCGCCCTTGTCGGTTCAACAGGTGCGGGAAAGACCACGATAACAAATCTCATCAACCGCTTCTATGACATCCAGGACGGCAAGATCCGCTATGACAACATAAACATCAACAAGATAAAGAAACCGGATCTCAGGCGGAGCCTCGGCATCGTCCTTCAGGACACGAGTCTTTTCACCGGCACCGTGATGGAGAACATAAGATATGGTCGTCTTGAAGCCACAGATGAGGAATGCATAGCCGCAGCAAAACTTGCGAATGCCGATGATTTCATCTCACGCCTTCCCGAGGGGTACAACACAGTGCTTACCGGAAGCGGTGCGGCCCTGTCACAGGGGCAGAGGCAGATGCTCTCAATCGCGCGTGCCGCAGTTGCGGATCCTCCCGTGCTGATTCTTGATGAGGCCACAAGCTCGATCGACACCAGAACGGAGGCCCTTGTCCAGAAAGGCATGGATGCCCTCATGGCGGGAAGGACCTCATTCGTGATCGCCCACAGGCTTTCAACTGTAAAGAACGCGGACTGCATCATGGTCATGGAACAGGGACGCATCATCGAGCGCGGAACACATGATGAGCTCATTGCCCAGAAAGGCCGTTACTACCAGCTGTATACGGGCAACAATCCGGAAAAACTCACAGGCTGAACAAACTGAACCAGGGCTGTTTCAAAGTCACACCTATGGAACAGCCCTGTTTTATCCCAAACCAGCAAGAAGACTCCATCTTCTAAACAGAGTGAAAGATTGGAGATGAATTGCTGAAAAATGAGCGGAATGAGTACAGGAAAAGGTAAAAATCTGGTACAATACAGGCATGGATGACAATGTAAGGAAGGAGAAGAACAGCACCATCAGGGAAAACGGTAAAGCCACCCGTTTCCGTCATTCATCCATGCGTCCTGTTGTCGTAGAGATGAAGCTTGATATAAAGTGCCTGAACAAGATAGAAAAGGAAACATCAGGCTTATATCAGCCCGGAAAGCTACCCCAAAGGAGAAGGAGGCATATTATGAAAATTTCAAGAGAACGCTTGGAAGAAATTAAAAATTTCCCTGAGACATTCACTGACCCTGAATGCCCACCGCTCACAGATGAACAGTTGAAACAGCTCAGGCCATGCCACCTTGTGAACAGGGATATTTGGAAACCGAAAAAGGAAGTCCTGAATATCAGAATTGACGCAGATGTCCTTGCCTCAATCAAGCATAGCGGAGCAGGATGGCAGACAAGGGTCAATGATTATCTGAGAAAGGGAGTGGCCAGCGGTCAGCTTTGATGAAAAAGGGACAGGAACGGGAGCTTGAATGATGTTGCATCATGCCATATGAACTTAGTTTGCTCTTTTTTCTCACGTTTATGACAACTCTCCAGCCTGAAGACGGAATAGTTTCCATATAATTATATTGATAAGCCTTCTGGCAAAAGACTTGCAAACAGAGTCGGAAAACTTCGACGAAATCCAAGAATGAGCAAGTCATGGATTTTCACAAATATAAGAAAACACAAAAATAGGCCGCTACAAAAGCTTAAACCTTGCAACAGCCCGTTATTACTTATAGTAAAGTAAATTACAAATCTCAGATCACATCATCTACACCGAGGAAGTCCTTTCTTTCCGGTGTGAAGATGTCAAGGAGCTCGCCTTCTTCAAGGCACACAAGTCCATGCTCCGCATTGCCGGGGATATAGATGCTGTCGCCTGCTGTGACAACAGTCTTCTCGCCTTCCACATTGAATTCAAATCTGCCTTTCAGAATATAGGCGATCTGTGTATGCGGATGCTGGTGAAGGGAACCGACTCCGTCTTTCTTGAACCAGAGATGGCAGACCATGAGGTCGTCATCATGTGCAAGGATCTTCCTTGAAGATTTCTCATCAAGCACGTTTGTCTTAATGTCTTTGTCGAAGAATACCATTATTTCATCTCCTGTGTTTTACCAAGATTATACAGATAATATAATGCTGTTTTCATTTTCAGATTATATTTTTCCTCATGAAAATTTTCCATACACGCATTGTGTCCGGTAAACCATGCAAAAAACATTAAAATAGTTTAAGATGAGCATCTGATGACACAACTGACTGAGGCATACGATCACATTGATGAAATAAAATCATTATTCAGCGAATACACAGCAATGCTTGTATCAATTGATCCGTCTTTCTCAATCTATCTTGACATCCAGCACTACGATGAGGAAGCCGGGAATCCTGCGGCAAAATATGCCCTCCCGCGCGGCAGACTGTATCTTGCCCTTCATGACGGCAAAGCTGCCGGATGCATAGCACTCCGCCCGCTGTCAGATGACAGATGCGAGCTGAAAAGGCTCTATGTCAGACCAGAGTTCAGAGGTAAGGGAATTGCCAGAATGCTGTGTGAGAGAATACTTGAGGAAGCAGAAAAGACCGGTTACAGGGAAATCTATCTTGATACCCTTCCAGAACTTTCTGATGCAATAAGGCTGTATGAAAAGCTGGGCTTCACATACACAGACTCCTACAACGACAGTCCGCTGGAGAGAACCGTCTTCATGAAAAAGGTGCTGTAATGAACAATACGGATCTCAAGATGGAAGTCAGAACACTGATGGACAAGCACTGCATTCTGTGAGTCCTGTCGAAGTTAACCTTGATCTTGCTTATCTGAAAGAGAAAGATCTGAATGCTTTTCTCTCCGGCCGTGTTCCTTATCTTGAGAAAGTCTGTACGGCAAACCTCAGCAAACTGAAGACAGTACTTGATGAAATGTCATCTTATGCAAAAGAAAGAGGATACAAAGAAAGTGTGTGAGTGCATATAAGCACAAAGGAAAGGTGCTCCGCTTCTCAAAAAGCGGCTCACCTTATATTGAGAAAAAGTATTCAGCCCGCTTCATCAATCGTTCTCAGCTGACGCGAAAACCCTCAGAGCATTCTCATACCACATCTTGTCGAGAATCCTTTCACTGAGACCTGCATCATGCAGTGCATCGTGAAGAAGGTACATTTTGTCTGATGAGGGGATTTCAAGCTTTCCGTCAATGCCGTCAAAATCGGTTCCGATGGCAGGCACGTCCTCCCCTGCAGTCTTGTATATATGCATCACATGACGCACCATGTCGCTTATCCGGCTTTCCCCTTTCTTATCATCAGAAAGGAATGCAGAACAGAAATTGAGCCCGGTGACACCACCGTGATCCGCCAGGATCCTCAGCTGTTCGTCCGTAAGGTTTCTTGTCACTTCAGTAATGCTTCTCGCGTTGGAATGAGTGGCAACGAAAGGACCTTTCACGATTGATGCGACATCAGCGAAACCTCCATCGCTGAGATGCGAGACATCAATTATGATTCCCAGTCTGGAGCATTCCTCCACGGCTTCAAATCCCTTATCCTTCAGTCCTTTTTCCATCAGCTGTCCGTCAAATGCAAAAGGACTGCCTTCCGTATTCGGATAAGCCAGTTCGTTTTCATGGTTCCATGTGAGGCCGAAAATTTTCACACCCCACTCTTTCAGGATTTCAAAACGGGAGATGTCGCCTTCGATTGAGGCACCTTCCTCAGTTGTGAGAACAGCATGCACCCCTCCATCGGAAAGATCCGAAACCTTTCTCATCTGCGGTATACCGGCTTTTTCCGTTTCACTCACGAACCTGTCATGAAGTTCATTCAGCACCTGCCATGGAGACTTGTTTCTATCCCTTTCACCCAGATGCTCATGCATCGGAGTGAAAAGCGCAAAGCACTGGGCTGCAGAGCCTGTGCCTTCAAGCTTTTTCCTGTCAACGGACAGTGAAGATGAAACAAGGTCTCCATCTCCCTTTCCTTCCCATAAACTGTATATCGTATCGCAGTGCAAATCTATAAGCATAAGCCTAATTCTAAACATGCGGAATCGGCATTTCAAGCTTTTGTTTTATTGACGGCTGGTTTTACATCTGACACTTTTTTCTTCATCCATAAAGAATTCGCAATGGTCTCATCTGTCACTTCCTGAACATGTTGAAACTATATATGTCGGTTGAATTTTCTCTTGCATTAAAAGGAATTCTATATTTATAATTTAAATTAATTAATAAAAAGGAGAAAAAAATGCAAAAAGAATTACAACTGCTGGTCAAACATCAAAGCTGCCTGCTACTGCATGACATCACCTATGCCCGCCGTAGCGCAAGTGTGATCGGTATCAAAAGATCTGCGCTGGATACATCACTGGATATGCAGATACTTCTGCCGATGTCAGAATCCGGAACCAGAAACGGACTTTTCCCTCTTGTAGTCTGTGTCGTAGGAGGCGGTTTCAGAACTCCGAAAGTAAAATTCCGTATTCCATGGATGGCAAGACTGGCAGAACGTGGTTTTGTCGTTGCCATGCCGGAATACAGAGGTTCTGAAACAGCATCATTTCCCGCAATGATGGAAGATATACACAGTGCAATACGGTACCTAAGGAAGAATGCTTCCGGTTACAGAATAGATCCGGACAGGATAGTTCTGTTTGGTGGTTCAGCAGGAGGACACATTGCACTCCAGTGCGCATACGCATATGACGATCTGAATAGTCCTTATGACGATCTGTCAGTATCGACAGAAGTTGACGGAGTCATTGATCTGTATGGAACCGTGGATATTGCAAGTATGGTTTCAGAAGATATGAACATGGAAAAATTTGCACTCACCCCTCCAGCACAGCTTGTGAAGAAATTCACGCCCGAAAGCGCAAAGGAAGCTCTGAAGCCTGCTAATATACTGCAATACATAACGCCTGAGCGCAGGTTACCACCTACACTGATTGCACATGGAACAGCGGATGACATTGTGCCGATCTCCCAAAGCGAAATGCTCTATAATGCACTGGTCAAGGCAGGGAAAGAATCCGACTTCTACAAAGTTAAAGATGCAGCCCATGCTGATCCTGTGTTCTTCGACGAAGACATGATGGACATTTACGAAGCCTTCATCCATAAGGTTACTGAAAAATAGCAAAACAGGAAAAGGTAGGAGGAAAATAAGCTTCCACCTCCTTTTCTATGTAAAAACTCCCTGTACTTCCTGAAAAATTTGTGCTTGTGCACATACTTTCAGAAAATGTCAGATAATAACTTCATTAAAACCGTTTTCTTGTTCAATGTAATCTGATCCGGTGGCTCTAAAATGTCGATTTAATCAATACATGATATAATATAAATATATTCATAATATATAATTAATAAATTATTAAAAATATTTAATAAATTATTCTTTACAAACTATGGAACTGTGTTACAATTTAATTAATAAAACAATTTAAGTATTTGAATTTCATCTTAAAAAAGGGAGGTATCGAAATGAAAAGAATACTTGAAATCTTACTGGCAACGGTAATGGTTATGCTGTGTCTTACCGGTTGTGCAAAAAAAACAGAAGCTAGCACAACAACTGCGACAACAGAAGCCCCGTCCGTTGAAACAATCGCAAACGTGGCAGCTTCTACAGAAGAAGTTGCAGAGTCATCTGTCCTCACTGACAATTCCATAAACATAGGTTATGGAACAGCCATTGATTCACTCACACCTTTCAGATCAAACACAGCAAAAAATGCACCATACATGATGCAGCTTTATGAAACACTCGGTGTCCTGAATGATGAAAATGAAGTCGTTCCATATGCCGCAAAATCATGGACGACAGATGACAACGGCTTTACATATGATGTTGAAATCTACAGTTACATCACAGACAGTAACGGAAACAATATCACAGCATCAGACGTTGTATGGTTCATAAACGAGTCAAAAGCCAGAGGACTCAAACCTACATTCTCAAAAGTTGAGTCTGCAACTGTGACGGGAGATTACACCCTTGAGATCAAAATGAATTCAAACATTGTCGGTGCGTTTGAAGGTCTACTGATCGATACATTTGTGGTCTCAGAAAAGGCGTTCAAGGAATCAAGTGATGAATTCGGGCTTTCTGCCGTATCAACATCCCCATATAAGGTAACCTCCTTTACTCCTTCAGCACAGTTGAATTTTGAGAGACGGGACGATTACTGGCAGGATATAGAACTTCTCCCTGAATGCGTCAGGCCTCTTCAGAAATATGTCAACTATTCGATTATCACTGAAGCATTCCAGCTCGGTGTAGCACTTGAGACTGGTACAGTCGATGCTGTTATCGATATCGCAGCTTCAACAGGAAGCCAGTATGTGGGAAACACATCCTATACAATCGACCTTTCTGACGGACCACAGGGTTGGCAAGTGTTCTTCTCTGGAGCTGAATCATCACTTCTGGCAAAAAGCAAGGAGCTGAGACAGGCTATCTGTTATGCTATTGATGAGAACGGCATGATCCAGGCAATAGCCTCAGGATATGGTACACAGATGTGGGACTGCGCCTCCCCTCGCCTTATCGGGTTCAACGAGAAGTGGAAGAACGAAGATTACTATCAGTATGATGTGGAAAAAGCAAAGGAACTTGTTGAGGCATCCGGATACAACGGCGAAGAGCTTGTTCTTCTCTCAACGTCTTCTGCTACTGCGTCAAGACTCGGACAGCTTATTCAGGGTTTCTGCAGACAAGTTGGAATCAATGTCAAGATCAATGCCGTCGATATGGCTCTCTATACTGCCATAAGACTCGATGGTACCCAGTATGACATGACGATAAATACAGTAGGAGGTACCGCACTCCCAGACTTCTGGTCTATCAGGTTTGATCCCGCTGCATACACTAACGGTGATGCAACCGGCAGAAATGACATGGTTCTTGCAGACCTTATCTACAAAGCATGGACTGTTGATGGTTTCACAGAAGAGAATATTGATGCTGTGCACTACTACATCAAAGACAATGCAATCGCCTACGGTATCGTCAATCCATCAGTCTTTACCATCTGGAATAACAACATAAACATGAAGAAGATCGTCAGAGGCGGAATGTCAGGATATGTTTCATTCGCTTCCTGTCAGCTCGGCGATTAACAAAAACTAAAATGGTTCCCGGTTATCCGGGAACCGTTCCCACCTGCAAAAGGAGTTTCTATGTTTAAATACGTATGTAAAAGGCTCTTGTGGATGATACCAATCATTCTGGGAGTTACGATACTTGTATTCACAATGATGCTTTTCTGCCCAGGCGATCCGGCGGCAATAGTACTTGGAGCATCTGCAACGGAAGCAGAATTGGAAGCTAAAAGAATTGATATGGGATTGAATGATCCATATCTTGAAAGATTAGGAACGTACATATCCGATGTTTTTTTCCATTTTGACATGGGTACATCGTGGATCACAGGAATAAACATCGGTTCATCAATTGCAGAAAGAATGCCCAGAACTCTCATACTCGCATTTGTCACCCTATTCATAGGTTACGGTCTTGGAATACCGTTGGGAATAATGGCTGCAACTCATCAGAACAAGTGGCAGGACAGTCTTTCAATGGTTTTAGCTCTTCTGGGAGTTGCCATTCCAAGTTTCTGGCTTGCATTGATGCTCATACTGCTTTTCTCTGTAAATCTGGGATGGCTGCCGGCAATGGGGTTCGGAGGTCTGGAGTATTATATACTTCCGGCTGTTGCAAACTGCGCCGGTGCTCTTGCAAACTGCGCCCGTCAGACAAGATCATCAATGCTTGATGTCATAAGAGCCGACTACATTACGACTGCAAGATCAAAAGGCGTTCCAGAGAAAACAGTTATTTTCAAACATGCTCTTAAGAACGCACTGATTCCGATCATCACTCAGCTGGGCAATACATTTGCACGTCTTCTTGGAGGCGCAATGATCATTGAAACAATCTTCAGTATTCCTGGCATGGGTCTCTACATAATCAATGCTGTGAACAACAGAGATTATCCTGTCGTTCAGGGAGGAACAATCGTTCTCGCAATTGCATTCTCCTTAACAATGCTTATAATCGACCTTCTCTATGCTGCTGTTGATCCTAGGATCAAAGCAAGATACACAGCGGGTTCAAAAAAAAGGAAAGCAGTATGAAGAAAGTAAACAAACTAAAAAAGAACAGCGAATTCAGGAGAGTACTCAGGCAACTGATGAAAAACAAACTGGCTGTTGTCGGTCTTGTAATCTTCATAGTTGAAGTGATTCTCGCCATTCTGGCTCCATATATTATTCCATACGATTATACAGCAATGGATTTCAGTGTAACATTCTCAGGTCCTTCTGCAGAGCATTGGTTCGGTTGCGATGATATGGGAAGAGATATTTTCTCCCGCGTGCTTTACGCCAGTCGTTACTCCATTTCTATCGGCGTTCTTGCAGTTGCCCTCGGAAGTGTAATAGGAATAACCATTGGTTCCATTGCAGGATTTTTCGGGGGGCAGGTAGACAATATCCTCATGAGAATACTTGATGTCATACAGGCTATTCCGGGTATGTTGCTAATGATAGTGATCTCAGCCGTATTGGGACCTGGTTTCATAAATACCGTATTCGCTTTGTCTATATCAGGTATCTCAGGAAGCGCAAGAATGCTCAGAGCTCAGATGATGAAAGAAAGAGGAAGCGAATATATTGAGGCAAGTCAGTCAATAAACTGTTCAAAATTCAGAACAATATTTGTTCATCTTCTGCCGAACTGTATTTCACCGCTAATTGTCTCAACAACAATGGGTGTAGCTCAAACCATCACAATGGCAGCATCTTTGTCATTCATCGGTTTAGGGGTCCAACCGCCAACACCGGAATGGGGTTCAATGCTTTCAGCCGCAAGGCAATTCATGAGACAGGCTCCTCATCTGATCATTTTCCCGGGCCTTGCAATTGCTGTAACAGTATTAGCACTTAACCTCCTCGGTGATGGATTGAGAGATGCGCTTGACCCGAAACTCAAAAAATAAGGGAGGAATAAGATGACAGAAAAAACAAGTTATCTGGATATAAAAGACTTGGTTGTAGAATATTTTTCGAATGACGAGATCGTACATGCGGTTAACGGTGTTTCCCTGAAACTTGATAAGGGAAAAACACTGGGGCTTGTAGGGGAAACAGGAGCGGGAAAAACAACCATTGCAAAATCAATTCTGAGAATCCTTCCAGATGTGGGCGCGCAAATCAAAAGCGGAGAGATTTATCTTGACGGAGAAAACCTTCTCGAACTTGACGAAGCACACATGAGAAAGATTAGAGGAAACAAATGTTCAATGATCTTTCAGGATCCCATGACAGCACTAAATCCGGTACAAACCGTCGGAGATCAGATTGCAGAGGTTGTTGCTCTTCACAATGAGAAAAATGGCGTATCACCTCATCAGAGAGCAAAAGAAATGCTTGAGATTGTTGGTATACCCGGAGAAAGATATCATGAATACCCTCACCAGTTTTCCGGAGGAATGAAACAGAGAGTTGTAATAGCTATTGCTCTGGCTTGTAATCCTGATCTGCTTCTTGCTGATGAACCCACAACAGCATTGGATGTAACAATCCAGGCTCAAGTTCTTGAGCTAGTTGGTGAACTTCAAAAGAAATTCAACACTGCCATGCTTCTGATCACTCATGACATGGGAGTTGTAGCTAACGTATGTGATACAGTTGCTGTCATTTACGCTGGTATGATCGTTGAGTACGGTACGAAAGAACAAATATTCGATCATCCGTCACATCCTTACACCATTGGTCTATTCGGCGCCATACCTGCTTTAAACGATGACCAAGAATGGCTTACACCGATCGAAGGACTTCCACCAGATCCTACTAATCTGCCACAAGGCTGTCCTTTCGGTCCAAGATGTAAATATGCAACAGACAGCTGCAAACAAGGAAGAATAGGAATTGTTAAAACACCAGATGGGCATGACTGCATGTGTTGCAACCTTGACAAGGTGATAAAGGAGAAACAAGCATGAGCAATACACTTATTGAAGTACAAAACCTGAAGAAATATTTCCCGACTCACAGAGGAATGCTTCATGCCGTTGACGACGTAACCTTTTCAATCGAAAAAGGAAAGACTCTTGGCGTAGTTGGCGAATCCGGATGCGGCAAGTCAACTCTTGGAAGAACTATAATTCACCTACAGGAACCAACATCAGGTAAGATTCTTCTTAATGGAGAGGATATTACTGTTCTTAATTCAAAACAGCTGAAAGCTGCCCGGGAGAAGATGCAGATCATTTTCCAAGATCCGTATTCGTCCATTGATCCGAGAAAAACAATCGAATCAACGATCAAGGAGCCATTGAAAGTATCAAAAAAATACACAAAGCAAGAAATCGATGAAATGACTACGGAACTTATGGGATTGGTGGGCATAGATGAAAGACTTCGACTGGCATATCCTCACGAGCTTGACGGAGGAAGAAGACAGCGAGTGGGTATAGCAAGAGCTCTGGCACTTGGCCCTCAGTTCGTCGTATGTGATGAACCGGTCTCAGCCCTTGATGTATCGATTCAGGCACAAGTTCTGAACCTTCTGAAAAAACTTCAGATAGACCGAGGGCTCACCTACATGTTTGTAACACACAATCTCTCAGTAGTTAAACACATATCTGATGACATTTGTGTTATGTATCTTGGTCAGGTCGTTGAAAAGTGCTCTTCAAAAGAATTGTTCAGAAATCCTATGCATCCATATACAAAGGCATTGCTTTCTGCTATTCCTACAATCGATATCCATCATCCGATGAAGAGAGAGGTTCTCAAGGGTGAAATCACATCACCAATCAACCCAAAGCCTGGTTGCAGATTTGCCGCACGTTGTAAATTCGCAACAGAAGCATGCCATCAGCCACAGAAGCAACAGGAAATATCTACAGGACACTTCGTTACATGTTGCAGGATCAACGAAATATGACACCTAACGTAAAGCTTTTGGCTTATACAACAATTTTCCCTCAGGACCAGTCTTGAGGGATTTTAATTCTGGCAAACATATGAAACCTGATTTACAAACAATATTTTGCCTGAATAATACGAGCATGATTTTACACTGACAGCTTTCCAGTTTCAGCAGATTTCACCATCTTGCTGATTCCTGGCGCTCCCATACCAAGTTGATATTCATTGAAAGCAATAGCTCTGTCATCATCATCCAAATTCTTGACTATTCTGCAGAACTGCGAATAACTGAGCCTGTTGTCAACTTTTCTGGGAACTGTATCAGCACTTCTCTGATACCATCGGAGCATCTCGAGCTTCAGTTTCAAGATAATGTCTGCATATTCCGGATTATCTATCTCGTTGCGCTCTTCAAGTGGATCCGCATCCATGTCATAGAATTCATCCTCACCATTTGCTCTCATTATATACTTGTGATGTTTATCCCTTATCATTGTACCCTTGATGTGTGCCATTCCATTTCTTTGCGCGTCCTGCTTTGGCCAATATTCACTGTTTTTTGGGACAATCCCTGTTGAACCTGAAACCCCATGATATTCATCGGCCTGCCATTCATATGGCATTCTTCCCCCTTCAGAAAAAACATAATCTCTTACCTCTTTATTCCGATCAGAGACAATAGGTCTGAGCGATGTGCCGAAATTATCGTGATCTGGTTTAACACCAGCATAATCCATAACAGTTGCATAAAAATCCACAAGTTCCACAAGGCTGGACGAAATGCCCGGATCCACATTGCATCCCTTTGGAGGTTTGATAAGCAGCGGAACACGGACAAGACAATCCTCAAATGTATTCTGGCTTTTCTCAGGAAGTGAATAATCACCGCAGAAATCACCGTGATCCGACAATACTATTATCAATGAACTGTCATATTTGTCTGCTTTTTTCAGGCCATCACAAAGACGTTTGAACTGGGCATCGACTTTCATGCACATGCCTAGATATACAGCCCTCAGTTCATCCCAATCCTGTTCCGAGAAAGAATCAAGATGAACTCTCTTCCTAAGTTCATTCAACATCTGAGCTTTCTTATATCCAGCAGAGGCCCGTCTGGGAAGCAGCCTTCTGTTTATGGCTGAAAAAAAAGGTTTCTCAACACCATACGGGCAATGTGGATAGGTCAATCCGAGAAAAGCAAGAACAGGTTTATCACGCTTTTGTGATAAAACTTCCACGGCTCTGTCGACAGATGCATCATCTTTCGTATAACATAAGCCGTCAGCATCACAAGCCAATTCTCCACGATAATGTGAATAATAATATTTACTGCCTTCTTCTCCCCTGATTGAACTGACAACAGGTTTTCCATGGTCATTTCTCTGTACCCTTGGATCCGACATGCCAGAATAGACCTCGTCAGCAAGACTTTCAAGCAAGCCTGGCACCTGTCCAGCTACAAGATCATTGCGATCGTTCATCCAGACATAGTAGCCTGCTCTTTTCAATTCAGAGAACAGATTCGAATCATTCTCGTGCAGCATATGCTGCATTGTACGATGCCCTTTCACATGGGGATACAGTCCAGTAAAAAAAGAACAACGGGACGGAACGCATACTGGATTCTGACAATATGCATTGGAGAACGACACTGCATCATTCAACATAAATGAGTCAAAATTCGGTGTTACAGCAGCCTGATTGACACCCATATGAGATAAGGCATCCCATCTCATCTCGTCTGGATTGAATATTATAATATTAGGTTTCTTTTCCATAGATCTTTATATCTCCAGCATTGTAGACTTTGATTCTGCCGGAATAATATGTCTGTATCATATTCAGACGATCGATATCATATTTTATAAATACTTTATCCTTAGGAGGCCAGTCCAGCATCATGTTGAATATCTGTTGTTCATCAAGTTCTTCTTTTGAAAGATAGATAAAGAGAGAACCGGTTTTACCTAGAAAATCTTTCATGAAAACTCTTGTGCCAGCAACACCAACCTGAGTAATTTCATCCCACCGCCAATCCTTTTCAACACAGTTGAAATGCTTCATTTTCACACCATAACTATTTATCTCAACAACCCGTCCATATACAAATGCCTCGTGTATAAAAAGAATTGCCAGAACAAGACATGCGATGAAAGCCACATAATTGTGCATGGCGATGAAAATAAACACAAGAATAATCAGAGCAAAAGCTGTAAAGAACGAAACCATGAAATGAAGAGGGCTTATAAGATACTTTTTTCCTTTCATAACCCGATATAATCCCCCATATCCTCCTGAATTGCCACGGATGCAGCACTTGCGGCACCTGTGAATTCATCTGTATCTATGAATTTGATATTAATATCATCATCTTTTCTGAACAGATATTCTTTGCATGAAGAAACAAGATTTTCTCTGTTACATCTGTTTTCAAAGAATGAACCTTCAACAATAATGCTGTCAGGTCTGACAATATTGTCGATATTTGCCAGAGCAATGCCGATGTAGTTCACAGATTCACTGATTATCTGATGTATCCTCTCATTTCCATTTCGCTGAAGTCTTAAAATATCTTCTCCTGTCACTTTGCATCCAGAATCGAGTATTTCAAGTATTTCAGGAATATTGGAATCAACACATCGCTCAATTGTTGCTCTCATACCCGCCAGATTACTGAGCATTCCATCAGAACCATTTCTGCCCATCGGACGACCTGCCTCCAGAATCATGTAAGACAACTCTCCCGGTCCGATACAGGATGAAATAAAATTCGGATTATTCATCATGATTGGACATGAAATACCATCCTGAACGAACAAATATGCAAAAACTCCACACTCGGAAATGTTTTTTTTATTCTGAAGGCTATACCTGATCGCTCTGGCTGCTGCATCATTTTCCAGATAAACCGGCAAATCAGTATTTATCTGTTTTCTGATATCATCGACAACATTTTTGTCATAAAAATTGTATTGTCTGTGGCTATATAGAACACCATTCTCCGTATCAACTATACCCGGCATCGAAATACCAATACCGTATATCTTACATCTAGGAACATATTGTGACTCCAAAAGGCTGTTGACAAGACAGGATGCAGACAATATCAGATCCTCATAATTGGATATGAATTGCTCATCTCTCAGATTCCGCACTGCATTCGCTTTGTAATCTACTATTGAAGCAGAACGATATTTTCTAAAAATCTCAACGCCTATGAAATATCTGGATTCAGGAACTATTTGCAGCAATGTCGATTTCCTACCAGCTACACCATCAGCATTAGGTATCTTTTCATCCAGCTCTCTGATCAGGCCGTTGGAAAGCAAGCTGTTAACATTTGTTGTTATGGTAGGCAATGTCAAATCCAGTTTCCTAGCAATCTCTGTCCTCGTTATAGGACCATACAGATATATCATTCTTCTTATCGCAGACTGATTAGTTTTTTTTGATCTGGGTAGATTACTACCATGCTCAATTTTCATTTCACCCCCTGATGTCTAAAAATTAACATATAAAGTATTTTTTGTATATTTTTTCATCACAGAATCGTAATGGTTCTGCATGCAATCACGTGCGGAAACAATAAATCATGTATTCTCACCAAAACCGCATGAAAAAAAATGCTAGACTACAAGCCTCATATCAAACCGCTGTACAGTCCTCTTATGTTTTTAATAATCATCGTTGAGAAAAAAATATGTGATGATAAATTGGGGAATAGAGTCAGAAAAAAACATATCTATAAACGGTGCAAATTGGCTTTTAAGTGAAAATCCCGTATAAATCTTCAATGCGGAAATGTATTATGGAGATGAGATTCTTACCCATCTCCATTCATTTTCTGCGAGTTTTTAAAACATTATCAAGCATATACTGACACAATCAGTTAATACCACATCAATAACTGACTGAATACTCTTGCGGATGTTCGCTTTTCAATCTTGCAGCAAGATCAGCACGCCCTGTTTCCTCCAGCCTTGTGCAGTAATTGGCAAGATAGCCCCTGCAATGGAACGGACCTCCGTCTCCTATCACTTCCCAAAGAGGATCAGTACGGTAATTATGAATGTTGGACAGCATATTGCGTGCAACCCAGTGTTCCAGATACCACGCACCATGCCAGCATACCTCAGGATACTCCTCAGCCAGGTTTTTCGTTTCATGAGGATCATTCTCAATATCAAATAGCTCATCCTCCTCGCTCAGATGATAGCCGTCATGATATGTCCTCATATAAAGCCATCTGCCGAAACGTACGGAACGCTGACATACATGGGCACACTGGCTCACTACAAGGAACTCCCGTCCTCCGTCACTGCCGTTTATCACGTTCTGTGCAAAACTTTCTCCGTCATAAGTCACGGGGTTCGGTTTACCCACCACCCTGTTGCATTTGAACGGCGGTACGTTTCCGATAAGATCGATTAATGTCGGAAGCAGATCCACATTGTAATGGAAACCGGAAGAAACAGCATTCTGTGCACAGCCTTTCCATTTGATGATCAGTGGAATATGAGTTGTGGCATAATCGGCTTCTCCGTGTTCACAGTAACTTCCGCACTCCCCGAGGCATTCTCCATGATCCGAGCTTATGATTATGCAGGTGTCATCGAATTTTCCTATTTCCCTGAGCTTATCAAGTATGATTCCCACACAGCGGTCTGCATACTGGATTCCCGTGTCGTATTCATCAATCATCGTCTTGAAATCATCAAGATTGTTTATCTGTGTGATCTGACGCGGATGAGCAGCATCCTTTTCCGGTGAATATCCGTTAACTTCCATGGCACTGTGCGCACCGGGCTTTGTGCTTCTGTGTTCATTGAGGATTTCATCGCTCATCCAGTTGTCGGGAAGCGGATCGTTTTCAAACGGCTTGCCGTATGACTCGGGTGTTCTGTAAGGAATATGCGGATCCCAGAGATGTACATGGAGGAACCATGAATCCCTGTCTTTGTTGCGTTCCAGCCAGTCAACTGCGATGGGATAGACATCGTCCCCCGGTTCAAGACCTCTTTTACCTACATTGTATGACTCATCAAAACCGCCGTTGAACCACCATGCAGCATGCCTGTCAGGAAAACTGGAAACCGATGCAGTCTTCATTCCGGCCCTTCTCATGACTGCAGGAAGGTTATAGCGTCCGTTAAAGTCCGCCATACCCCTTTCATGCCCTTCAGGCCTCATTTCCGCATTCCAGCCGCCATGCCCGATACATCCTGTATGTATGCCGAAGCGGCCTGTCATCAGAGCCGCACGGCTCGGAAGACACGGTGCATCTGAACAGTAGTAATCAGTGAAGCGCACACCCTGACGTGCGATTTCATCAATATTGGGGCTTGTATTACGGCCGTAACCGTAGCATCCCAGATGGTCAGGTCTAAGGGTGTCAATATCAAAATACAGAATTCTCACATCATCCTCCTTTTTACAGTTTTTCAATCAGTGTCCCGACATCAATACCGGCAAAGCCCGGTATGACGACATCTGCGGCATTGAGGATATCTTCTGATCCTATTCCGACTGCTTTCATGCCTCCGTTATGTGCAGCTTCAATGCCTGCAGTGGAATCTTCAAATACGATGCATTCTCCATAAGACAGTCCCAGTTCTTCTGCTCCTTTTGTGAAGACTTCAGGGTCAGGCTTTGCCTTTAAAACCTTTGTACCGTCAACGACAGCATCAAAATAATCTTCAATACCGAGTCTTGAAAGAATGAGAGAAGAGTTCTTGCTGGCAGAACCGAGTGCAATCTTATATCCTTCTTTCTTGGCATCACGTATGAACTTATCCACCCCCGGGAGAATATCGCTGCGCGTAAGCTGCATAATATATGACACATAAAGGTCATTTTTCTTTCTGCAGCATTCTTCCTTCTCTTCCTGTGACATCTTTCTGTTTCCGATTTCCAGAATGATCTCGAATGAAGCCATGCGGCTTACGCCTTTCAGCCTTTCATTATCCTTTTCGGTGAAATCGATTCCCAATTCATCCGCAAGCTTTTTCCATGCGAGGAAATGATACTTTGCGGTATCTACAATAACGCCATCAAGATCGAATATCAGTCCTTTATATTCCTGCATCTGTTCAAACCTCCTTTCAAAGATGCGCATCCCACTTGCCGCAGAACGGATCAACCGGACTCTTGCCTTTAAAGCTGCTGCGTCCGGTAAGCTTGTCGACAAGGGCCTTTATGCAGCAGTCATTATTGCTGTAACAGTTGATATATGTCTTAACTCTGGGGAAATCCAGAAGATGATATGGGTTTTCCAGCGAGATGAAAATCGTCGGGATATCATTGATATAATGACCGCAGTCCGCACCCATAGGCTGTTTCCATTCAATACGCACAACCGTCTGATTGCTCTTTGTTGAAAGATTGGCAACGTAGATTATCAAATCATAGCGGTTGACGAAATCCATGTATTTGGTTGTAAATCCTTCGCCATATGGCTGAGGAACGAAATCCTCAACTTCAAAACCTTCATCAACAAGCATCTGCCGGACTTTGGCACATGCCGGTGTCGTTTTGTAGTTTCCTTCTCCGCCTGCTGACGGCTCTATAGTATAGAAGAGCACCCTTCTGTATTTTTCAGGAGAAATTGGCAGCACACCTTTCTGTTCCTTAACCAGAGTGATGGCGGCATCCGCACATTCCTGAGCCCAGGTTTTATGTTCTGCACAGCCTACAATCTTCATGGCTTCATCAATGTCCACATCCAGCTGTTTTTTATTCAGGCCAAGAGCAGCCTTTACCGCAAGGATTCTTGTAACGGCTTCATTCAGCCTTTCCTCACTTATGATGCCGTTTCTGATACCTTCAAGCATAAAGCCGTAATCCTCTTCAAGATTGCGGGCAAAAAGGAACATGTCGCATCCGGCGGCAATTGAATACGGCACAGCTTTGTCCCGTCCCATAGCCAGCATATAACCTGCCATTGTAGTGGCATCCGTGCAGATGAGTCCGTTAAAACCAAGCTTACCGCGCAGAAGCCCGTTAAGAAGTTCACTGCTGAGCGTTGCCGGCATGATTTCCTCATCCTTTATTCCGGGCACAAGCTTTCTTGACCATGCAGGCTGCATGATATGTCCGGCCATGACAGTGAGGGATCCGGCATCAATACAGGCCTTGTATGCCTTGCCGTATGTAGCCATCCACTCATCTGCATCCATGGAGTTTATTGATGTCACAAGATGCTGATCTCTCTCATCCTGACCATCTCCCGGGAAATGCTTGATTGCGGCAGCAACTCCATACGACTGAACAGTCTCAACATAAGCCTTTCCCATGTTCTTCACTCTTTCACTGTCAGAGCCAAATGTCCTTGTATTCGTGATCGGATTACGGAAATTGGAATCAATATCTATGATCGGCGCGAAAGCCCAGTTCGCACCTACAGCGCGGGCTTCCCTTGCACAGGCGCTTGCCATCTTGCGGGCCATCTCAACATCATCAGTTGCCGCAATTTCCATAGGGGAGCCTACAAGAGTTCCCTCCTCCACTATTCCATTACCGCCTTTTTCAAGATTGGCAGCAATAAGAAGAGGAATACGGCTCATGTGCTGCAGGGCATTTGATGCCTCCACTGCATTTTTCACAGGTACAACGCGGTACATGCACGCACCTGGATTCATTATGCCAAAAACATAATCAAATTCTTCCGGTACGGCCTTCTTGAACAGGACACAGAACAATTGTCCTGCTTTATCCTCCATACTCATCGAAGCAAGTGTGGAATTCACCCATTCAATATCTTCATCAGACAGATTGAAAGGTTTTGCTTTTAAATCCATCAAAACGGTTCCTCCTTTTTAATTCCGTAATAGGTATATAATTCTTCAGGAGCTTCATTTTCACTGAAAATACAACTGGCAAAGGAAATCAGCTTTGTTCTGACATCATCATTCTTAATCTGATTCAGCTGGTGGGGATCGCTTTTTACATCATACAGCTCATCACCGTGTTTCAGCTGATTCCTGAAACGGGGATTAACCTTTGCCTTGATTTTCATCACAGGACAGCCTTTGGTGAAGCTGAAGTCTTCATAAAGCGTCGCTGTCTTAAGCTCTTCAGGAGAGAAAAAGGACTTCATATGTGTCGGCATCAATGTATATTCATAAATGTCGGCATCTTTGTTTACACTATCATGCAGAAGGACATACTGCCCGTCTGTAATACCTACAGGCCCCCCGAGGTATCCGAAAATCGCAGCATCTCTTACAGGAGTATCATCTTCAATACATTTCAAAAGGTCTTTTCCCCTCATATCCTGCGTGGCAGGAATATTGAAGAATGAGAGTATCGTGACAGGAATATCTATGGTCTGTACCAGAGCCTTTCTCACACCGCAGGCCTTTGTCCTTGGATCATGTATGAAGAACGGAATATTGACAAGTTCATTGTAATTAGGAGATGTTCCTTTACCCCATTTGCCATGCTCAGACAGCAGGAATCCGTGATCAGTATTTATAATGAGAAGAGTATCTTCCCACAGGCTGTACTGATCCATCTTATCAAGGATACGTCCCAGCATGTCATCACAAAGACGCACAAGGGCAAAGTATCTGCCGCGCATTGCGTTTATCTCAGCATCACTTTCATCAGTATCCGCATACTGGGGCCAGTCCGGTCCGTCAATATCGTCAGGATCAAGGAAAAGTGCCTGATAGGACTCCGGTGAAGTAAAAGGTTCATGAGGATCAAATGTCTCGACCTGCAGGAACCAGTTATCCGCATTGTGGTTTCTGTCAAGAAAATCAAGCCCGTTTTCAAATGTCTGCACGCATGGATAGTCGGAAAGAGACTTGAGGACTTCCCTGTTTGCCATATTCTGCCATCCTGCATTCTGTCTGTTAGGACGCATTGTCTGACTTGCATTCCATGGAGAGAGCTGATTCGGAGCATCTCCTTCTTTTTTCATATTCAGATCAGCAATCCACTGATCGCTTTCCTGCCCGCGATGGCATTCCCATGTGGAATACCGCCCCTGATAAGTCGCACCTCCGTCCTGTACATAATGATAATGATCTGTACTCAGATGTGTATGAATCCCGTTCCGGGAGAGAATTGCCGGCATCGAATCATCAAAAGGCTCAAGAGGTCCCCAGCTGCGATGTAGGAAGTTATAGCGTCCGGTATGCAGCTCACGGCGTGCAGGCATGCATGGGAGTGAACCTGCATAGCAATTGTCAAATCTCACGCAATGATCCATCAGACGCTCAAAATTAGGAGTTTTCACAGAACCGCCGTATACGGAAAGCAAATCCTTTCTGAGTGAATCAAACATAACCATAATGGCTTTCATATGCGGCCTCCAGTTAATTAATTAATTTAATTTATTATAGTTTATCATCAGAAATTCCAGCACGCAAGGAAAATTTAAATAATTTTCACATCACCAAGGAAAACTCTCTTTAATATATTGCAAAGTAATTAATTAGATATATTTTCCAGTTACAGACTGAACACATTCCCTGACTTTTTCAACCGCTCCGCATGTCACAATTCTGCCGCCGGCAGTATCTCCTCCAGGTCCCATATCCACTATGTAATCAGCATTTCTTATCACATCAAGATCGTGCTCGATCACAATCACGGTCGCACCGTTGTCAATCAGGCTCTGGAATACAGACAGAAGAGTCTGTACATCAAGCGGATGAAGTCCTATTGTAGGCTCGTCAAAAACAAACACTGAATCACTCTGGCTGCGGCCCATCTCGCTTGCAAGTTTAAGACGCTGGGCTTCTCCGCCTGACAGGCCGGGAGTCTCCTCTCCGAGTGTAAGATAACCAAGTCCGAGATCCTGCAGCGTCTTAAGTCTCTGAAGTATAATCTTCTGCCCTGTTATGGCTTTAAGCGCGCTGTTCACATCCATGTCCATCAGCTGGCCGAGTGAGTATTCCTCTCCTCTTTCATTTGTATACTTTATTTCATCGATATCCTTGCTGTAGCGGGAACCACGGCATTCAGGGCATGGGATGTCAACATCGGGAAGGAACTGGACATCAAGGCTTATTGAACCTGTGCCGTCACAAACCGGACAACGGAGCTTTCCGGTGTTATATGAAAAATCTCCGGCTTTATATCCATTTTCCTTTGCTGAAGGAAGTTTTGCAAAAAGCTTCCTGAGTTCATCATGCACATTGGCATAAGTCGCAACGGTAGATCTTATGTTTATTCCTATCGGTGTTGCATCAATAAGCTTGACATGCTTTATGCCATCAGCCTCAACTGATCTTACATGCTCAGGAAGTTTTTCACCTGATACCGCTGCTGCAAGCGCAGGTACAAGACTTTCCAGTATCATTGTGGTCTTTCCAGAATCGGATACACCTGTTACAAGTGAAAGTCTGCCACGCGGAAAACACACATCCAGAGGTCTGACTGTATGGATACTGTCAGTTGAAAGCTTTATGCTCCCGAATTTGAAAAGTTCTTCTTCAGCAATCTGCTTTCTTATTCTATCTGGAGTCTTTTTCAGAAAAGGACCAATCATGGAAGAAGGATTCTTCATGATTGAATCAAGAGTACCTTCAGCAATTATGTATCCGCCGTTCTTTCCGGCTTCAGGACCAAGTTCAATCAGCCAGTCCGCTGCCTTGAGAATCTCTGTGTCATGATCAACCAGAACCACAGAATTGCCATCCGCAACCAGATCCTTCATGACTGCCTTCAATCCTGCAATATTGGCCGGATGAAGTCCGATTGAAGGCTCATCAAGCACGTACAGCACGCCTGTTGTACGGTTTCTTACAGCACGGGCAAGCTGCACTCTCTGTCTTTCTCCCGTTGAAAGCGTGTTTGAGGCCCTGTCAAGTGAAAGATAGCCAAGACCGAGATCCAGAAGACGCCTTGCGTTATCGCGGAAGGACTCGATTATGCTTTCAGCCATCGGTCTAATCTCCTCAGGAAGCGAAGATGGTATCTTCTCAACCCACTCACTGAGCTGTGACAAAGTCATTGATGTGGCGTCTGCAAGATTTATTCCCATAATCAAAGGGGCTCTTGCCGCATCGGAGAGTCTGCTGCCATGGCAGTCAGGACAAGGATCCACACGCAGGAATTTCTCAACTCTCTTCATTCCGGCCTCGTCCTTGACTTTTGCCAGTGCGTTCTCAACAGTATGTACAGCACTGTAATATGTGAAATCAAGCTCGGCGAAATCATTGCTGTTTTTCGCTTTATAGAGAATATGCTTCTTTACTGCAGGACCGTCATATACAATTTCCTTCTCCTCACAGGTAAGTTCTCTGAAAGGAACATCTGTACGAACACCCATTGCACGGCATACATCGACCATCAGTGACCACATAAGAGAATTCCACGGAGCAACCGCTCCTCCTTCTATTGTAAGACTCTCATCGGGAACAAGAGAGGATCTGTCAACTGTACGTATGGTGCCCGTACCGTCACATTTCTTGCACGCACCGCTGCTGTTGAATGCAAGATCTTCTGCAGACGGCCCGTAAAAATGAGCCCCGCATACAGGACAAACTATTTCCTTATCAAGGGCGACAGACATGGAAGGAGGAGCATAATGACCGTTCGGACAACGGTGAGAGGCAAGACGGGAGAACATGAGACGGAGGGAATTGAGGAGTTCACTGCTTGTTCCGAATGTGCTTCTTATTCCCGGTACCCCGGGTCTCTGGCGCAGAGCAAGAGCGGCAGGGATATACAGCACATCATCAACAAGCGCACGTTCTGCCTGTGTCATACGTCGGCGTGTATATGTTGAAAGAGACTCAAGATAACGTCTTGAACCTTCCGCATACAGAACACCGAGAGCCAGAGAGGACTTTCCCGAACCTGATACACCAGCAATCGCACATATTTCATTCAAAGGAATATCAACATCTATGTTCTTGAGGTTATGAACCCTCGCACCGATGACTTTTATGTTTTTGATCATACCCCTGATTATACAGAAAAGCCGGCATCAGAGACACCGGCTTTCGATATTTTAAATATCCAGTTCCATCAATATCCGAAGAGACCCGGCTTGAGGAAGAACGGAATATATGTGACAAGAAGAAGTCCGATAATCATGACAGCGAAAAGCGGAAGCATCTTCTTTGAAGTTGACTCAAGACTTGTCTTACCGACAGCACAACCGACAAACAGTGCTGAACCTACAGGAGGTGTGCACAGACCGATTGCAAGGTTGAAGATAAGCAGGATACCGAAGTGAACTGTGCTCATGCCGAGCTCTGTGACAACAGGAAGCAGGATCGGTGTCATGATCATGATAAGCGGAGCCATATCCATGAAACATCCGAGGATGAGCAGAAGCACGTTGATAATCAGGAGAAGAACAACTGCGTTGTCTGTAACTCCGATGAGACCGTTTGTGATTGCTTCTGGAATTCTGAGCCTTGTCATCATGTATGCAAATGCCTTTGCAGATGCGATAAGGGTAAGAACGACGGACAGTGTCTTGAGAGAGTTCTTGATAACTGTACCGAAGTTCCTGATCTTATCGGTGCGGAAGACAAAGTATGTGAGGATGAAGGTGTAGAAACAAGCCACAGCAGAGCTTTCTGTTGCTGTGAAGATACCGACACCTGTACCGACCATGATGATAACAAGTGTGAACATAGGAAGAATTGCCTTTCCTACAATGCCCATGCATGGACCGAACTTGAGCTTTCCGCTCTCGTCCTTTCCAATCCATCTGACCTTCTCGTCCTTGAACATCTTCTCTCCTTTCGGGAAGTTGTACTTCTTGCCGAGGAGGAAACAGATGAACATGAAGCCGAGACCGAGACCGATGCCGGGTACAAAGCCTGCATAGAAGAGCTGTCCGATGGAAACACCGCCGCCTGCTGCAAGAGCATAGATGACCATGTTGTGTGATGGCGGAATGAGAACACCCTGACAGGCAGTGGTGACTGTAAGACCTACTGAGAACTCTCTGTCATAACCCTGCTTCTCCATCATCGGAATAACAACAGAACCAAGAGAGGAAACGTCGGCAACAGCAGAACCGGAGATACCGCCGAAGAACATTGAATCGAGACAGTTAACATATGCAAGACCGCCGCGGAAACGACCTACAGCAAGGTTTGCAAGATCAACGATCTTATCGGAAATCTGGCCGACAGCCATGATTTCACCCATTACGATGAAGAACGGGATAGCAAGCATTGTGAAGTTGCTGACACCGTCGAACATCATTCTGACAATCGTGGTCGGGTTGGTACCCGGAATAAGCAGCATTGACAGGAATGTTGAAATCAACATTGCAAATGTCACAGGTACTTTGATCATCATCAAAGCGAAGAAACCGCCGATGAGGATAATTCCAGCAAGAACATTAACATCCATCAGTTATTTCCTCCTTTGCCTGCAGCAAGCTCTGCCTGCTGTTCTTTTACGAGTTCCTGGTAGTCGATTTCCTTCTCACTGTAAAGAAGATCATCCGGATCAAGGATGTGGAACAGGAAAAGGAGAGAGTCAAATGTCATGATAAATCCGCCCATAGGTGCCGGGATATACTGAATCCATGTCGGCCAGCCTGTCATCGGAAGGAAACCGGGACGGAGACGTGCAATGAACATGATTCCATAATAGAAAAGCATGATACCGCAGATAAGTGTTGAAAGATCCACGAGAAAATCCATGACCTTTCTGGCTTTTCCGTCCTTAGGGAATCTGTTGTAGATGATTGTGACAGAGATATGCATATGGTCTCTGACACCGATAGCACATGCAAGGAAGGAGAAGAGCACGACAAGAAGGCGTGGAACTTCTTCTGCCCATGTGATACCTGAGTTGAAGCAGAAGCGCAGTATAACGTTCATGAAAACGGTACACAGCATGACGACAACGGCAACCTGTGCGATACAAAGCATTATTCTGTGGCACCAGTGGTTGACAAGAATGATATAAGCCTTGGCAGGAACACCGTTTGGATAGTCTTTTTTGTTGATTACGAGCTTGTTCTTTTCCAGCCAAGCCCTAAACTTTGATTCAGAACTCATCCAATCCTCCATATATAAAAATCGAATAAAGGGGAGAAACATCTCCCCTTTTTAATAAATGTCAGGGACAGTTCTGATTAAAGACCTGTGTTCATGATCTCTTCGATCATGTCCTCATAACCAGCACCATACTCTTCATAGATCGGAGCCATTCTGTCCTGGAATTCCTGGAGCTCTTCGGCTGTCGGCTCGTAAACAGTTACGCCTGCTGCAACAACCTTCTCACGTGAAGACTCTTCACGGAGTGCCCACTGCTCGATCTCATATTCCTGAGTTTCCTTAGCACATTCCTTGATGATTTCCCAGTCTTCTGCGCTTACCTTGTCGATAACTGCTTCAGAAGCAAGAAGGATTTCAGGAACTCTTGTGTGTCCGTCAAGGATGAAGTAAGGAGCTGCTTCATAGTCGCCCATTGACTCATATGTCGGCCAGTTGTTCTCAGCACCGTCGATTGTGCCCTGGCTGATAGCTGAGTAAACTTCGTTAGGACCGATACCTGTAACGCCGTTACCGCCGAGAAGCTGAACCATTTCAACCATCATTGCGTTGTTCTGGAGTCTGATCTTGAGACCGGCCATGTCAGCAACTGACTGGACAGGCTTTGTTGTGTAGAAGTTTCTGGCACCTGCATCGTAGTAGCAAAGACCTACAAGACCGGAACCGGAAGCCTGGATCTCTTCAAGCATTTCCTGTCCGATAGGACCATTGAGAACTTCCCACATGTGATCACCGTCTCTGTAGAGGTAAGGAAGCTGAATAACGTTGAGAGCCGGAACATAAGAAGCAACAGGAGATGCTGAAACACGTGCAAAGTCGAGGTCGCCGATCTGGAGAGCTTCGATAGAACCTGTTTCCTCACCATAGAGTGTGCCGCCTGAATATACGTCGATAGTAACTCTTCCCTCTGTTCTCTCTGCTACGAGTTCTGCGAATCTGTAGTCAGCAAGAGTTGTCGGGTAACCTTCAGCGTGAACTTCTGAAAGTGTGAGTGTGACGCTGGATGTCTCGCCTGTACCGTTTGCAAATACAGGAATCATCACAGCAACGAAAACGAAAAGTAAAGCTAATACTTTTTTCATTTATTCCTCCGTTTTGTGTAAAACACGAAGTGCAAAAATGCACCTGCGTTTCATTATAGACACAGTTATGAAAATTATGCAAATAAATTCTAATATATCAGTTGCAAAATTTTCGATATTTCCTGCACATTTTTTGCCATCTGCCCTTTTTGTCTTTCATATAAGACCGATATAGACTACAGTCAGAAAAAAGCCAGCCCTGTTTCCTATGTAGTCTCCCTCAGCACCAGTGAACAGTCTATCTGGATATTCTTCCTGTATGATCTGTCCTCGATGGCACGGGATAGAATATCGGCACAGGCATTGGACAGCTCCCTGAGCTTCGTATCAACTGACGAGAGACGCGGATTCGTTATGAGAGCGAACGGAGAATTATCCGTGCCGAAGAGAGCGATGTCATCAGGAATCGAAAACCCCATATCGGCAAGGAGCCTGACGCCTCCGGCTGCAAGAGTGTCAACTGAATAAAGTATTGCATCAACCTCCGGATACATCCTGACAAGCTCCTCCGTGGCGGCGGCACCGCCGCTGAAGGAATCCTCGCATCTGAGAATTTCACGGCTCTTCATGCCCAATTCACCGCATGCCCTTCTGTATCCGGCAAGCTTTTTCAGATTGGACGGAGTATCGTTGTTGTTTATGAACGCTATATTCCTCTTTCCTTTATTATACATATGCACAACGGCATCATATGAACCCTGTTCGTCATTTGATACCACAGAAGATACATTGGGAAGATCAAGTATGCCGTTCTGCATCACGACAGGAACCTTCGGCATATAATTCTCAATTGCCAGCATGACTTCGTCATTCTGGAAAATGGAACCGATGAGCACAAGCGCATCGACACGCCGTGAAGAGAGGAGTTTTATGTAACCGGCCATTCCTTCCTTATCAGTGCCTGCATTGAAAAGAAGAGAACAGTAACCTTTCTCAAGAAAATACTGTTCTATCATGTATGCGCCTTCGATATGATGCTGGTTGCGGATATCGCTGACAAGGATACCTATCATGCGGCTGGACTGGTTCACAAGTCCCTTTGCGGCTTCATTGATGGAAAAGTTGGATTCAATGAGTGCCTTCTCAACCTTTTCCCTTGTCTTTGCATTTATGCCCGGCCGCTTGTTTATTACACGGCTTACGGTACTTGCAGAGACGCCGACCTGCCTTGCGATATCATATATGGTCATACGGATATACTCCTTCAGCAAAAAAATAAGGGCGGGACCAGATGATGCCCACCCTGTTCATTATCTTCAATATATGAATCAGTTGTCAAATTCAGACAGGCCTTCAATTGCATATGCTCTCACCGGGCAGGAATCAAGTCCGATGATCGGAAGCGGTGCATATGACATGAAGAACACATCCTTCTTCAGCTGATCTAGGTTCTTGAGAACTTCAAGGAAGACAATGTTATGTGCAAGCAGAATATCATGGAAAGGCTTCACATCCTCGTTGCGGTTCTCGATCGAGACACCGTCTCCGAAACCGATGCACTTTGCATTGTGGTCAAGGAACCACTGTGCAGTCTCACCGTTGACAAGCAGTCTCTTGTCTTCAGCTGTATTTGTCTTTTCAGTGAACGGAGGAAGCTTGTGCGGGCTGTCGATGATGACAATGGTGCCGTCCTTCATCTTCGGCAGACAGTATTTGTCAAGCAGTTCTGCCGTGATGTAGCTGTTTGCCGGAGCATCGATATTCACGTAAATCGCACGTCCCATGAACTGTGTGAAAGGAACTTCCGCAACACTCGGCCAGTTGTCATCATGATGATACGGACATTCACAGTGCGTGCCGAGATGGCTGGTGAGGTCCATGATTGTATGATAATCAGGAATAGGTCCGCCTGTGTTGAAGCGGTAGAGATGACACCTTCTTGTCTCTGTCTTCGGGTCAAGTGTCTTTGTCAGATCAACGATGCGCAGATTACCCATTGTGTAAACGCAATCCATTTTCATTCCTCCCGGAAAATATTTTCATCTTCTATTGCAATCGATTGCAATACTTATGCTTTGAGATTACAGCGGAACGGTTAACCTGTCAAGAGAAATTTAGCAATCGATTGCAAAAAGATTAAACGTCGGTTGCAGATGTTTTCAGACCTCTGCAAGAGTAAGTCCCTCGGCAAAAGAGTAATCGATGTAACAAATCGAGGAATCATTATTGTTACCGTTGATCAGATCAAAAAGCAGCTTTGCGGCAAGAGTGCCTTTGTCGACTGCACTGTGCCTTACTGTCGTCAGAGTCTCTGTGAGTCCGAGATCACTTTCTATTCCGTCAAAACCGATTACCGATATGTCCTGCGGAACTTTCACTCCCCTTTCCCTGAATCTCTGGATCATTCCCATTGCGACAATATCGGCAAGCACGATCACACAGGTGGAAGACAGAAGTCCCTCATCGATTATCCTGTCGGCACACTTCACGCCGGATTCAAATGTCGTCTCACACTCAAGTTTCGGCATCGACGCGAAATCAAGACCGTACTCGCTCAGGGCCTGAGAATAGCCGATGAATTTCTCACGTGTGGTCGAATTGATCTTTGCCGGTCTGTCTTTGTATATATTCTGGCCGAAATATACAAAGACGAAACTGCGGTGTCCTTTTTCAAGAGCCCTGCCTATCTGCAGCTTTGCAGCGGCCCTGTTGTTTATATTCACGCTTGTGAGTTCAGGATCTTCTTCCCCGTCTATCACCACGATAGGCATATGGCGCTGCCTCAGAACATCCTGGATTCCAAGGTCAACAGGAATTCCGATCGTGATGAACCCGTCAACCATGGCTGACTTGACAGCTTCCGATAACGAGGAGCGCAGAGGCGGGATTATATTCAATGAGTAGCCGTTCTCCTCACACACGGTGCCCACTCCTTTTATTATTCCCTGCATATGAGGATTGCTCAGGTTCACGGAAAAATGCTGAGGAAGAAGGAATCCTATTACATAATGCCGGCCGAGGGAGAAGTTTCTTGCCGTCGGATCAGGAAGATAATCCAGCTCACGGGCCGCCTTCATGACCATCTCATATGTTTCCCTGGTTATCTTGTGCGGTGCGCTGAAAGCATATGAAACGGTGGCCTTGCTGACCCCGCACTTTTCAGCTATGTCGCGCATTGTCGCCTTTCTCTGTTTCATTTCTTCCCCTTAAATATGCAAGATTATCACCTATTTAAGCACAATTCAGAATAATTCTACAGACCTGAGATACGGCTGCAGAAAAAAAAGTCCTCTTCCATACAGATTGCAGGAAGAGGACAAGGAGTGAAAAATTCTATCTGATCTTCGACTGTGTCAGCACGATTGCAGCCCGCCCCATACTGACTTTGTATGCAGGTTCCGTCTTCTGGTCCAGAGACGGGAACCTGCAGCTTTCACAGCCCCTGCCATCCAGAAGATCCTGACAGAGCCTGATCATGTCCTCAACGACATTCCATGAAAGCGGATGGTAATTCACCAGGACATTCTCCCAGTCAGATTCCTGAATCGTATGACCACCCCAGAAAATGAAGTCGGAGCACAGCTGTCTGTATTTCTCATGAAAAGACCTGAGCTTTTCAAGGTATTCACTGACACGAAGCGCATAATCATGAACAAGCAGGACGACAGTGCCGGACCCGAAAGCATCTCCGGAGAAAATGCGTCTTCCCTCCATGTCAATCAGCACGGTGCTTCCGGGAGTGTGTCCGCCAAGATCCACAGTCCTGAAAGTCCTGCTGCCGATGACGATGTCTTCTCCGCCTCCGATATACCTTATTTTCTTTTCCTCAAGCTCCCCTGCTCCATATATCTCCTCAAGCAAGGCTCTGTCTTTCTCAGGGTAAAAGATATTGTCGAATTCATTCAGATTGCCGATATGGTCGCTATGTCCATGAGTGATGATGACGCTCACAGGCTTGTCCGTTATACAGCGGATGACAGGAAGGATTCCTCCCTTCACTCTTGATCCTGTGTCAATAAGCGCAGCTTCATCACCGCAGTCAACAAGATAGAAACCGTCTATTTCACCGACATATATGCTCCACAGTCCATCCCCTTCATGCTCCGCCCTTACCTGATCGCACTTGCGCTTTGAGCTGACAAAGCGCCACCAGTTTTCAGAAAACAGTGCATGTGCACATGCGGAGACAACAGTACTGAAACCGGCTTTTCTGAACATATAGGAAACATCTTTTTCATGTTTTGCACTGCCCGATATGCTGAATACCGGAATCTCATTGAAAAGTCTGTATCTTCTGTCGTAGTCAAGTTCATCCGCAATGACGGTAAATGAGGAGAATGACCTCGGGACAGAACTCAGTATGTCCACCGCAGTGCGCACTCCTCCGTTTTTTGCAATCATATGCCAGGCGGAATTGTCGGACAGGACAGGACCGAGATCCTTCTTGAACAGGGCAAGCACACCATAGTTGCACTTCGCTCCTTCTTCGATGAAAACCATATGAGCCGCTGTCATTGCCGATACACGGCTTCTCAGACTGTCCATTTCATCCAAATCGAATCCGGCGAAGCAGAACAAGGGAGTGTTTCTGTCATGGCAGATTGCCACATCGTAATAAATACCATCAGTGTATTTCATATTTCTCTCCATATCTCACTGCTTTACGGCGCCGGCTGTAATACCGGATGTTATGTATCTCTGTGTGAACAGATATACGATGACAATAGGAATGATGGAAATAACCAGTGCGGCCATGAACAGATTCCAGTTCGACTGTGTCGATCCCTTGAATATATACATATTTACAGTGATCGTTCTCAGCGCGGAATCGCTTATCAGGATGCTCGGCATAAGGAAATCATTCCAGGTCCAGAGGAAGAACAGCACGACAATCGTGACCGTAGTGGGCAGGACAAGAGGAAAATAAATCTGCCATATCAGTCTCAGTGTGCCGCATCCGTCGATGGTGGCAGCCTCCTCCAGTGAAAGCGGTACCGTTTTGAGGAATCCGAAATATGTGAATATACCGAACGCACAGTGAAAACCGGAATAGAGGATGATGAGTGTGATCAGGCTGTTGTTCATGTTGAGGTTCGTCATCATCACCGACAGTGCGATCATTATTGTATGGAACGGTATTATCTGCCCGAGAGAGAAAAGAAGATAGAATCCTGTCTGCTTTTTGCCTCTCAGATGTGAAATACCGAATGAGGCGAAAAATGAGATTATCGTACAGACGATAACCGTGCAGATGGTGATGAAAAGGCTGTTCCTGACTGCGACACCGTAATTCATCAGGCGTGCCGCTTCAGCAAAATTTCCCAGATAAAGGGACTTTGGCAGCGTGACAAATGATTTGATGACCTCATCATATGTTTTGAATGAGTTCATCACCAGGATGAAAACAGGAAGCATAAAAAGAATGCCAAGTACAAAAAGAACAATGCTGGATGCTTTTCTCTTTCTCATCAGTATTCAACCTCCTTCTTTGATGTGATGCGCAGCTGTACGATTGTCACGAGTGCGACAAGCAGGAAAAGGACAACAGATTTCGCACTTCCCATTCCCATGCGGTAACGTATGAACGCTTCCTGATAGATATTCAGCGCAATTGTCTGTGTCGTGCCGAACGGTCCGCCGTCAGTGAGCGCGAAAGGAATATCGAAAGCCTTGAACGCGCCGGCAATTGAAATGAAAAGGTTGATGGTTATTGTAGACATGAGAAGAGGGACCTGAACTTTCGTAATGCTTTTCACACCGGTGCATCCGTCCATCTCTGCAGCTTCGATCAGCTCTGATGGTATCGTCTGGAAACCTGCAATATAAATCAGAAGGGAAAAGCCCAGGCTCTGCCATACTGATACCACGATGATCGTGAATGTCGCATGTGAAGTTTCTCCGAACCAGCTTATGCTCTTCAGCCATTCAATATTGAAAGTCTGTGCAAGTGACGGCAGGACCCAGGCGAACATCACATACCATATGAAAGCGACGAGAACCGAACTTATGATATTCGGGATGAAAAAGAATGCACGGGACACGCTTTTGCATCTCACATCACCCTTTGACAGGAAATATGCGAGAATGAATGCCAGCAGGTTGCTCAGCACAACAGTGGTCACACCGACCTTCACGGTGAACCAGAGCGTCCTGAAAAAGTCGGCATCACTGAATATTTCAATATAGTTTCCCAGTCCGGTGAAATTCTTGATACCGGACATGAGGTTCCAGTCATATGTCGAATATGGAATTGTCCCGAAGAAAAGAGGTATCAGCAGAGCAAATGAATAGAAACAGAGTGCCGGAAGGATGCATAACAGGTAGATTACAGTTTTTTTCTTCATAAAACCCCCGAAAGAGCCCTGAGCATGCCTTCCTTAACATGCTCAGGGACAAAAGTAGCTGTTAGAATCAAATGAAAGTTTTATATGCTTCATCAAGCTCAGAGAGAACTGTTGCCTGATCTTTGGCTCCGAATACGTATGCCTGGAAGATATCGCCGGAAACGACATCGAATCCGTTTGCAAACTGCTGGTATACCCATGGTACCGTATTTCCGGCATCCGCATAGGCAAGGTAATCAGCATAAGCTTGGCATTCGAATGTGAAGTTGAACGGCATAGCAGGTGGTGCAGAACCGATTTCATTGGACATGATTGCAACGTATCCGTTCTCAAGAGAACCGTCGCTGAGGAAATCGAGAACCTCCATTGTGGCTTCCTGGTTATCCGGCTTTGCATTGACAACAAATACCTGTCCCACATCAACTGCAAGCTTGTTTCTCTCGGGATTCTCGCTTACCGGAACAGCAAACAGTCCGATGTCAGGCGGGTTTGAAATATTGTCAAGTGCGGAAAGTGAGAACTCACCTGAAATAAGCATTGCAGCGCTGCCGTTTGCAAGAGCGTTGTAGCCTGATGTTGAGTCCATATCCTTATAGTTGGCACCTGAATACTTGCTGAGAATATCTGCAAAGGCGAATACATCGTCGATTCCCTCAACATTGAATGTACCCTCCCCGCTGTTCAGGCTGTCAATGAAACCCGGAATATCATCCTGAACGACAGTTGTGAGAAGAATGCTGAAAAGATGCTTCAGTGTCCATGATTCCTTGAATGTGGAAGCAATCGGCTGATAGCCGTTTGCCTGAAGGGTCTCGCACACCTGGATGAATTCGCTTCTGGTGGTCGGCACTTCAGTGATTCCGCAGGCTTCAAAGATGTCTCTGTTGTAGTATACGCCGAGGAATTCATAGTTTGCAGGATAGCCGTACACCTTTCCGTCATAGGAAGCTGAATCAAGAGATTCCGGATATACCTCGCTTACAAACGGGGCATCAGAGAGGTCCTGTATCCTTCCCGCCTGAGCAAAGGTTTTCACCTGTGCATACGGAGTCAGCAGATAGATATCTGCAAGATCATTCGCAGCTGTCTTGGCTCCCAGATAGTTGGAATAGTCTCCGGACTGAACCTGGAAATTGATGTCGATATCAGGATGTGACGCCTCAAATTCGGCTTCCGATCTTTCGAGTCTGTCACCGCGGTCTGCAGCCCAGAGAGCAACCGTCACCTGAGTGCGTCCGTCACTGCTTGCCGACTCGGAACTTCCGTTGGCGAAAACGCTGTTCAGAGCCAGTGCCGCAATGAGTGCAAACAATAAGACTTTTTTCATTGTATTTCTCCTTTTTGGTTAATTTAACCGGTTAAATGAACCTAGAATCTTTATCTCACAGGTTTTTCCAGCTGTCAAGAAAAATTTTTCACTTTTTTTCACCGGCACAAGTGTGACTTTCTTCCGGCAATAAAAAGGAGCAGGCTCAGCCTACTCCCAGATCTGTATTGTCGATGAGGATTTCCGCCTTGCGGCTCTTTCTCAGGGAAGGTACGATTTGTCTTATAAACGCATCGGCAAGTTCATCGTCCCTTTCCTCCTGCGAGGAATTCGGGCAGAAGAGATTGACGGAATAATAATCAAAGAGTCTTTCGGCAGTTTCCACCGATGATTTTATGTCTTCAAGTGTCTGGCCCTTCACCCCTGCAAGAAGACATATACCGTCAAAATACCTGCGTATTTCTTCTGCTGTAACATCCCGTCCTATGCCTTTTTTCCATTTCAGCCTCAGGTCGGGATTGAAAGTTTCAACGCCCACCCTGTAATGCACACGGCAGTCAAACTGCTCTGCAAAGCCGGCAAGAGAATTACGGTACATCCAGTGAGCCTCAAACCAGAGATCCTTTATCCCTTTTTCCTTCACTGTCGCACAGATCCTGCCAAGCGTACGGTCATCAAGTTCCATAGCAGAACCCGAGTTTATTATATCGAGAACGCCGTATTTTCCGCTCACCATATCAAGAACAGACTCATTAATGACAAACGGATCGGATGAAGTATCAAGATAATAATCACAGAAAGTGCATTTCCTCCATGCACAGCCTGCACCCTGAAGCAGAAGGAATTCCCTTTTCAGGCCCGAATCAATTGTGCTGTAACGTACCAGTCCGCTCATAGGAACTTCCTTTTCAAAAGTCCGATCACGGCATATGCAAGAGGAGTGCCGGCCACAGCCTCGATCAGTATTTTGGCCGCATACTGCACGATGATCATTGACAGAAGATCGGATGCAGGTGTTGTCCCTGCGAATGCGATGATAACGAAAAACACAGTGTCAAAGACATATCCCACGGCAGAGGATGCTATCGTCCTCACCCACAGCAGTTTCCCGTCTTTCTGCTTTTCCTTTATCCAGACAAGCACCTTTGCATTTGCCAGCTGTCCCAGAAGAAAGGAAATAAGGGAAGCGATGACAATACGCGGCACATAGGTGTAAATCACGGAATATGCCCTCTGGACAGGTTCCATGTAATCAGGATAAGGCAACACAACACCGATTGAGGTGAAGATGACAAGCATTGCATTGCATATGAATGTCAGATAAATGACTTTGCGTGCCGTCCTGTATCCCCATACTTCTGCCAGCACATCCCCTGCCATGTAAGCAAAAGGGAATGTGATTGTTCCTGCATCAAAAAGCGACAAAGATCCGATTGAGATGATCTTGACTGCCATCAGATTGGCAACGAGATAAAGAGTGACCAGAAAAGCTGTGATTACGACAAGCGGTGAGAAATCACCTTTCCGGTTTTTTGAAGGGTTTTCCGAGACCTTGTTATTCATGAGGATGGACTATAGCATAATTGCACTACTGATGCAAACACCGGCAAGTCTGTTTTTAATCTGATCGGCATTATTCTATGAATCAGGCCGGCTGTTGTACAGGATATGGATTACATATCCCACATGGTGAAAGTTCTAGCTTATCAACCATCCATTCATAGGGAGCAGTAATATCAACACGGTTTTCCTCTTTCATATTCACGGCGAAACGGCATGAAGGCAAATGAAATTTATCACTGTCTCTGCTGTATACATAAGCCGTTGCACCAGGAAGAACGGATGTGTCAATTGGACTTTCCCCGTCATTTGCCCAGTTATCACCTGTCCGGTAATCAATGGTTATTCCAGGCTGTTTATTCATCATATAAACGGCAAAATCAATATCATCGCATTGCATGCAGTCTGCTTCATAAATAACACCATGACAGAAAAGATTATCTTCATAGAAATCAGGCGTCACCCTGACAAGCACCTGATGCATCACCTCGCTTTCCGAACCGTTATTTTCTTTCATATGATCCGCAACAATATTTTCAAAAGGCAGATTGCCTTCTATGTTGAAAAAACGTGTTCCGGCAATCAGAGCACGCGGTTCCGCGTTTATTCCGCTGAATTGATGGCCCAGCGTATGACATCGATTAAGAAGATATCCGCCGGATACTATCGAATATGAATTATTGACCCAGCCGGTTGGAGTTACGGAACTGATACTGCCTCTTTCCTCATCTGGAAAATGCTCATAATCAAATAAGCCTTGTGTAACACCTACACGACCAAATTCATCAAGCTCAGACAGATATATATAATATCTGCCTCCATTCCAGTCATCTTCAGCAAATTCCGGCTGATTATCATTATATTGAATGAATGCAAGGTCATCATCGATTGGAGTTGAAATTATATCCGCATGATTCTGAAATGCCGCAATGCCGGAACTTGGAATGCTTTCACCATCTTCTTTTTCAGGAAAAAACATATCAGGGCTGCAGGATGCAAACGAAAACACAAAAACAGATACAATTGCCAGAATTTTCATTACCTCAGCGGTCCTTCTCAGCATTTCGCATAAACCTCCTTTGTGATCTTCTCATGCGAGTTTCCCCTGAAATCAGATGAGGAAATTCTTTTCCATCCGTGAAGATACGGGTTGTATTTCACATCTGACGGATAATGCCTGTTCCATCTGTAGACGATCAGCCGGTTCAGAGGAAATGATGAAAAATCTTCCGCTTCGAAGAAAAAAACGGCATCAGGAGGAATTTCATCCGGCAGCGGACAGATAATTTTTTTCCTTGCATCATCCGGAAAAATATCATAGCTGTATTCAGATACATACAGATTATCCCCTTCACCGAGGCCCATTACAATGTCATCAAGCATCACTCTGTCTTTCGACAGTCTTCTGCCGAAAAGCGAATATCCGTATTTTTCATCAACAGCTATTATTCCTGTACACACAACACACCTCTTATATGAAAACAAAAAGAAAAGCAGAATGTAACAAAAATAGAAAAAATTAATATCCAACGTTAACAGACTTTCACATCCGCATACTTCCCAAGCATTCCTATTTCCATATATTATTACGGCTTATGAATAATACAGTGGGAAAGAAAACAAAGGACAAACTGAAAAAACTGGGAGCTTTTCTTGAGGAAAAGCACGGTATTTCGCTTTACAGGGCAATATCTGTGAGCGAATCGAAAATCAATGATATTCTCAGCGGAAAGGAAGAACCGACAAGAAAGATATGCGCAAAAGTCGCCGCATACTTCTTCATTCCGCTTGAAAGCCTCATTGATGATGACAAAGAGCTTCCCGATCTCGAGAAGCTTCCGCTTGATATGGATCTCATTTCCATCCAGAGAAATGACATCGAAAATGACATCGAACGTCAGAGACAGAGGCATTTCATATCAAGAAACTGGAAAATGATAGGATACAAGAAGAGAATAAAGCTCATTCTCTCCGTGCTTGTCATAGCCGTTCCGCTCATTGCCTACATCATCTTCTGTGCAAGTGAAGTGCTTGTCGAGAGAACAGGCGATCTGCACAAATACAAGATCGGAAGCGACGGTCTCTCATATGATAAGTATGATCCGGTCCAGGTGAAATACCATGATGATCTTGAAAGCACATCGAAAGCCAATAACCCTGATGCTTACTATGTCGAAGTCACTGTCGGCGCCGTTCTCGAGAAGATCAAGAACATCGAATCCGCAACCTCGTCATATGAAGGCAGAATGCAGCTGTACTTCAAGTTCGACAAGGATGAATTCAGGGAAATGTTCCGCCATTATGCCAGAAACGTGCTTGCCGACCAGATCATCACCGACTACTATGCGGAAAGCGGGGAAACACTCCCTGTACAGACCTTCTCATATGACGAATGGATCGATGATCATTACGACTATTTCGAATACTGGGTCGACACCCATGACAGGGAATACTATCCTGGTGAGACACCTTCAAACGTACTGACGGACAAAGAGACAATGTTTGTGATCGGCAACGGAGAGTTTGTCCCTGATACGCTGGGAACGCTGAAGGAACTTGAGGAAGTGCAGTATTACGATGAAGAGGGAAACCTCAGGACGATGTGCTACCAGAAGATAAGATTCAGCGCAAAATTCGAGAAAGCATTCGACAGCGTGCGCTATCCTCTGGATTCCGTCCAGTTCAAGATGTATATCCTGCCAACCATGGATGCCGATTACATACGCTATGTGCCAGATACCTCAACTGACAGCGAAGGAACACTTGTAAGCGGCTTCACGCCCTATTTCGGTGTCACATCAGGCTACAGGCTCATCAACGAAACAGATGAGATGAAGAATTTCACCCTGCGTCTCAACTATTACTATGACACGAATAACGATCCTGCTGTTCATTTTGAAGACTCGGTGAGAACGCAGCTTGAGATCATAGTCAGGGCAAACCGTGCAGGAATGTCGCTCTTCCTTCAGGCTTTCATTAACCTCTTCAGCGTCGTGATCTGGATCATAATCGCATTCTACAGCCAGAGCTATACCGGCGAAGACAGCATAGGGATGCTCGGTACAGGCCTTTTCGGCGTAATATCTTCCATGCTCGTCGGTCTCTCTATGGTATCTGATGCGGGAATCTTCTCGCTCATAACGATGATCAATATTTTCACCCTCGCCGTCATCATGATAATGACATACCAGTCCATTGCGGCAAAGAGGGCTCAGGTGAGAAAAGACAAAGTGCTTATCGCATACAACGGCATAAAGCTGAGAGTTCTTTTCGTGATCCTCACACTGTGCACCGTGGCGATGTTCATCGCAATCCCGGCAATGGCCTACATGTGGGGTGTATGATCAACCTTCTTTTTTGGAGAAAACCGTTACAGGCTGTCTTGAGTGGCAGCCTGTTTTCGTTTCATCTACACATGAAAAACATATTTTTTCCACTTTAACCGCAGTTTTCCATTTGACAATCAGTACCGGCATGTTGTTAGATGGCACAGGGTGTATTGAGAAAAATGGGAAAAATGGAACTGAGGCAGGAACATCTCCTGCAGGAAACAAGAGAAAACATATGTCTGATCAACGGTTCATATTATGCCACCGGTCATGACGGCAAAGGGCTGTATGAACTGGTCGATCCGAAGATCGCATATTTTGAAGGCGAAGGCCGTCTTATTGACGAGAGCTTCCGGCTGTCGGGAAAGAACTCACCGGAAGCGGAAATAACTGCAAAAGTGAAAGAACTCGGACATCAGTTCTGAATGCCTTTCTGATCAGGAAGCATTCCTGAGAGAAGTTCTTTCATGCGCTTCAAGCCATGAAGCGGTCCTCAGCGCGACATTCTCCTGAAGATTCCTGAAAAAGAACTGGTAATCGTAAAGATGATATACCCCGTCGGGAAACAGCGGGCTGCTGTAATCGGAAGGGTCGACGTCTGTTACCCTGAGCGTTCCCCTCCCGGGATCAATGTAAGCACCCGTAAGATGGGGCGTTTCAGATGTGACTGCACTTGAATAATCCGTGAAGCAGGCCCCTTCATTAAGTGCTCTGTCAGCATATGTGCTGTCCGTTTTCCAGTTCAGGGGATTTATTGAAAGAGTCCTCACCCCCTGCGGCACTATGATTGAACCGTCAATATTCTCAGCTTCACTGTTGAATGAGATGATCACTCCTGTATCATCATCACTCTCTGCCATCTTCAGATGCGGATATTTCTCAAGATCCTCTTCTGTCACCTTCCATCCTATGCAGTAGGCTGCAATGAGCCGGTCCTGAAGGTCCTCATCATCAAAGTATTCTTCAAGCAGCATCAGCGCAAGCTGTGCACCCTGCGAAAAGCCGGCAAGGATGAACGGACGTCCGCCATTCAGGTTGTTGATGTAGTAGAGGAAGGCATCTTCAACATCACAATAGGCAATTTCGAGATGTCTGCCCTCTTCAGCAATCATCTTTTCGTATACAGGGAAAGTCATCTGCCTGTAGAAAGGGGCATACATCACAGTCACATCTTCATATATTCCCCTCTCCATATTCAGCGCACCGGTGAAACTTGCCCTGAGCTCCTCATCGGAAATATCCATGTTCAGGTTGCCTCCGCTGCCCATATCGACAGTCGGGCAGATCAGAAAGAGATCGGCAGGCCTGTCATCCCCCTCGGCAAAGTACGCCCATGAGGAGGGAGCTGAATAATCAATTTTCCCGATGCTCTCAGCGGATGCACAGGAAACAGCGCTGATCAAAAGCAGCATCACCGGTAAAAAAATATTCCTGATTGTTTTTCCCATATGTTTAACCTCCCTCATACCTCAAAAAGAAACAGGAAGTGCCGCAAAAACAGCACTTTCATCTCACATCAGTTTGCTGATGAGATATCGAAACCGAAATACTTTTCCGATATCTCGCTGAGCTTTCCTTCCTGTCTCATCTTCTCAATCGCTTCATTCACCGCAGCAAGGAAGGATGCGTTGTCCTCGCCCTTTCTTACAGGAATGGAAACCTGCGAGGCATCCTCGGTAAGGGCCGCAATTTTTATGGGTGCATCCGGATGGGCCTTCATATAGTCATAATACGTGACCTCGGCATTGAGCGTTGCATCAACACGTCCGGCTCTCAGCAGTTCGATGGTCTGTGCAAGATCATCGACGCCTGTTGCGGTGGCACCATAGCTTTCCGCAAGGGCGGCATATGTGCTTGCCAGTGTATTTGCAGTGGTTTTGCCGTCAAGATCCTCAAAGGAAGTTATTTCATCGTTTCCATCCTGCACGATTATAGCCGTGCGGATATACCCGTAGGGAACGGAGAAATCATAAGTCTCTTTTCTTTCCGATGTGACCTCGACACCGTTTGCAACAATATCGTAACGCCGGGAGTTAAGACCTGCGAAAAGACCGTCCCATTCACCTTCGACGAACTGAACATCAACACCGAGATAATCGGCAATTCCCTTTGCGACCTCGATATCATAGCCGACAAGCTCGTCATTCTCGTCATGGAATGTCCATGGAGCCCATGTGCCTTCAGTCGCAACTATCATGTACCCTCTCTCCTGAATGCGGGAAAGAAGATCTCCCTCATTTTTGCTTTCATCCCGGCTGCAGGAAACAAGTGCAAGACACACAAAAAGCATAACGCTGACTATTTTTATTATTTTCTTCATACTCTCTCCAATGAAAGGAAATCACGGACCCTGGCCTCCTTCGGATTTGAGAAGAACTCATCCGCATTTCCCTTTTCTATCACAACGCCATGATCCAGAAACACAACCTGTTTTGAAACACTTCTGGCCAGTTCCATTGAATGGGTCACCACTAGCATGGTCATTCCCTCATCCGCAAGCATCTTCATTATCGAAATGACCTCTGCCGCAAGTTCGGGATCAAGCGCGCTGGTCGGCTCATCAAAATAAACTATTTCAGGGTTGGATGCAATAGCCCTGGCAATCGCAACCCTCTGCTGTTGTCCTCCTGAAAGCTCAGAAGGATAATGTGAGGCAAGGGAAGTACTGATTCCGACCTTGCTGAGGGTGGCGAAAGCTATGTCCTCCGCTTCTTTCCTGGTTTTCTTTCTCACAACCACAAGGCCTTCCATCACATTCTCAAGTGCACTTTTGTTGCGGAAAAGGTTAAAGTTCTGGAACACGAACCCTGTTCTCTTTCTCACCTCAGCCTTCTCTTTTGTGTGAGTGTTGTGCATATCATACTTTCTGCCGGCGAATTCCATAGTTCCGCTGTCTGCACTCTCAAGGAAGTTTATGCACCTGAGCAGAGTCGTCTTTCCGGCTCCGCTGGGTCCGATGAGGGAAACCACATCACCTTTGTCCACACAGAGGCTCACACCTTTGAGGACTTCGATACCTTCAAATGTCTTATGTACATTCTCAACACTGAGGATCATATCCTGTACCTCCCGAGTTTCTTCTCTCCCCACCTCTCAATGCGGGTGAACACCGTACAGAAGACAAGGTATATGACACCCACCTCGATATACAGGATAAGGGGTTCATATGTACGTGCGACTATCCTCTGTGTTGCCATGAACATCTCAGTCACCGTTATGTTGGCGGCAAGGGATGTGTCCTTGATCATTGAAATCACGGAATTGCCGAGAGACGGGAATGCTGTCCTCAGAGCCTGTGGAAGCAGGATGCGCCGCATGATCTGCATATATGACATGCCTATGCACTCACCTGCCTCCATCTGACCGGAAGGCACAGCTTCCAGCCCTGCCCTTATAGTTTCGGCACAGTATGCGCCTTCATTTATCGAAAAGACTATTACCGCGGCAGGAAAAGGATCAAGCAGTATCCCTATGCTTGGAAGACCGTAGAACACGACAAAGAGTTGCACCAGCAGCGGCGTGCCTCTTATGACCCATACATAGAATCTCGTGATTTCCTTAAGAACCTTGACATCCGCAAACTGTATCAGTGCAACCGCGATTGCGATCACAAGGGCAAAAGCGAAAGAGATCACAGTAAGCGGGATGGTTGCGGTAAGACCGGGTATAAGGATATTGAAAAATGAGTCGGTTACCAACTCAATGATGCGTTCACTCATTGAACATGCTTCTCCCATTAACTCATCTATATATACTGAAAAACTTAGTCAAAAACAATATGAAAGAAATGTTAATTTCTGACATTCTGTCAATGTAAAATTTCCAGGCTTTACCATCATAAAGAAAAGCAGATGTCCTTCACCGTCTCAGAAAACAGTCATTTCATTTATTTGATCAGTGCAAGACCGCCCATGCTTGTCTCCCTGTAAAGATAAGGAAGAGCCTGCCCTGTCTCCATCATAACTTCCACCGCTGCATCAAATGATATTCACCCCATGACCGATGGTCTGCAAGCAGTCATGCTCTCATTATATCACACCTGAAGCACAAGAATATTCAAATCTGCGCATTCACAGCTCCCTGTTTTCATGAAAACAAGGAGTCTGGAACCATCAAGGAACGAAATTTCCCGTTATGCACGGACTTATGTCCGTCTGATAAGGGCTCAACTCAGATCAAAGCCAAGTGAAATACTTTTATGATAAAGAATTATCAACAAAGCAAAAGGATATGATTTCAAAATTGTATCCGCTACCCGCAAAGTATTTCTTCCTGAAAACATACGCAATACGCAGAGTAAATTTTATTTTTTCACTGCTCTCACTGCCATGAAGGAAGGGATGTTCAGTTCGTGCAGCAGTCCGTATCCGTTGGTATCCTCATAAACATCAGTCAGAGTGAATCCGGCACGAAGGAGTCCTCCTATCTGCTCTGAGAAGGAATGTGAGAACTGGAATCCGTCTTTCTCCCTGTACAAGTCAGGTTTCTCAAGCGGGTTGAACGGTAGAGAGTGAACAATACAGCTTTCATCCTCAGGATCACAAATATAATTAACATCACTCTCAAGAGCAGTCATCATCACTCCGTTTCTCTTCAGAACACGGCTGCATTCAGAAAAAAGCGGTTCAACTTTCTCAATGTAGCACAGTGATGGCGGGTTGAAGATCATGTCAAAGCTCTCATCCTCAAACGGGAGCGGCTTCGACATGTCAGCCTTGACGATATCAACATCGTAGCCTTCCCGCTTTGCGACCATGCGTTCAGCTTCAAGCTGATCATCGTTGTAATCCAGCACTGTGCATATGGCACCGAGTGCGCTGAATACAGGAATCTGCTGTCCTCCGCCGGATGCGAGGCCCAGGATTCTCACGCCCTCAAGCGACTGGGGGAACCATGAATGGGGAACCGTCTTTACCGGAGTGAGGAAAACATCCCATATACCATTCCTTGCATCATGGCAGACACTGCTGTCCACAGGAACTCCCCACTTCCAGCCATCTTCCTTGATCCATCTTGAGATGGTCCTCACATTTACATCCTGATACGACATGAACACCCCGCTTCATTCATGAAGACTGATCAGCTTTACATCTGCCATTCTTTCTTCTGATGTCCAGAAGAGAGAAAATACCGTGGCAGATTTCATCTTCATCTTCAACATCAATCATAAGCCATTTCTGTCCGTTTCCAGAAGGTGTATTCAGATATATCTCCCTCAACCGAAGCGGCAGCTGCGGCATAATGCGCTCAACATCAGATCTTTCCTTTTCTCCGATGACAATGAGAACAGTGAAAAAGCCTTCCCTCACATAAACGGTGCACAGACTTCTGCCGGCTTTCCTGAATTTTATATTCCAGCCTTTCTCCCAGCTGCATGAGCTGAAGCTGAGCAGAGGGACTGTGCGGTATCGTCTTTCCATCTCACTGCAGAAAAGGGTGAATACAGGGTTCGCAACATAAGCTGAAAGCTCATCAATTGAGGGGCACCTTGTATTATCTTCAATTACCGTCATACATTTCCTCACTGAACTTAGACGAAATTATTCTACCGTTTCCTGCCGTATTTTCTTTCTCTGTCATCTAGATACTTCCCTTTTCCTGAGAAAGTCCTATATTCTTCTTTCAGCTCAGGAGCCTTTGTAAGCAGTGCAATGTTTTCGACATGGCTTGTACGGGGAAACATATCCACACCCTGAATACGCCTCACATAATAAGAGCCAAAATTCTTCAGATACCTTATATCCCGTGCCTGTGTTTCCGGATTGCAGCTTATATAGACAATCTTTTCCGGACCCATTTTTATGAGAGACGAGAGGAAACGCTCGTCGCAGCCGCTGCGTGGAGGATCGAGGAAGGCAGCATCGAACTTCACTCCCTTCTTCGCAGCCTCCTTGCAGAAAATGGATGCATCTGCAGAGACGAAATCGACATTCCCTATACCGTTGAGACGGGCATTCTCCTTTGCGATCTGAACGGCGGCACCGTTTTCCTCTACTGCAACCACCCTTCCCGCCTTACCCGATGCGATCATGGCGATTGTCCCGGTTCCGCTGTAGGCATCAAGCACTCTTTCATTTCCTCTGAGAGAAGCCATTCTCATCGCCGTCTCATAAAGAACTTCCGTCTGACTTCTGTTGATCTGGAAGAATGAAGACGGTGTTATCCTGAAACGGAGGGTGCAGATTTCATCTTCAATATAGCCGTCACCGTAAAGAATCCTGATAGCTTTATCAGAGAGGACCATGCTGGTCTTCTCATCATTCAGCTGCCATGAAACTGTCTTTATTTCAGGATGCTTCTGAACAAGCGCATATGCGAATTCCTTTTTCCTCCTGAAACGGTCAGAGCCGAAAACGAGGGTCGCCATCACCTCATTTCTGTTGTGGGCATGACGCAGCAGCACGTGTCTCAGGTCTCCTGTCCTTCTGTCTTCATCATAAGGTGCCAGAGAGAAACTTTTCATGAGCGAGCGCACCGAGGCAAGGATTGAAGATGCTCCTTCAAACTCAAGGCGGCAGTCCTTCAAGTCAATGACATGGTGAGTGCCTTTTATATAAAGTCCGCTGATGATTTTCCCGTTTCTTGTGCTGATGACGGCCTGAACCTTGTCACGGTAGTGCTCTATAGACCGGCACGGTATGACTTCTGGCACATCAATGTAGAAAAACAGTTTCTTCAGGTAGTCTCTCTTGAATTTCAGTTCGACCTGATACGGAAGGTCCGCATAATCGCAGCCGCCGCACTTGTAACTGAGGGGACACCATGCATTTTCTTTTCTCAAATTCCTTTCTCCACTTTCTCCATTCTAGCAAGCACTTTACTGAACTGGAAGAAGAAAAGAACGGCAGTGAAAGACACGGCAATGACATCCGCAACAGGTTCTGCAAGATAAACGGCCATTGTCTGATTGCCCCTGAAAATTAGAGGAAGAATGAGAATGAGCGGCATGAGAAGCACGAATTTTCTCATCACTGCGACTATAATCGAGCTTTTCGCGTTGCCGATGCTGGTGAATGTCATCTGACAGGCGATCTGGATACCGAAAAGGAATGTTGCCGCCATGTACAGCTGCAGCGCAGGAGCGGTAAAAGCCTTGAGTGCCTCATCCGATGTGAACATCGAAGCAAAGGCGGACGGAAAGAGTTCAACAAGCAGCCACAGGAGACAGGAGAAGAACAGGGACGCCTTGAGAAGGGAGAAGTAAGCCGCTTTCACCCTGTCCCGGGTACCGGCTCCGTAGTTGTAGCTTATGATCGGCTGTGCTCCCTGTCCAAGTCCCTGCAGAGGCAGCATGGCGAACTGCATTACGGACGAGAGGATCGTCATGGCCCCGACAGCTATATCGCCTCCGTAGTTCTGCAATGATGCGTTGTAGCAGACATTGATCACGCTTTCGCTTGCCTGCATTATGAAGGTGGCAAGACCGAGGGAAAGGGACGGAAGCAGTATATTCTTTTCCAGAGGGAAATATTTCTTCCTTATCTTCAGCTGTGTCTTCTTTCCCATAAGGAACGAGATTACCCACACTGTAGATACCGCCTGGCTTATCACCGTCGCGAGGGCGGCTCCCCTGACTCCCATACCGAAAGCGAAAATGAAAACCGGATCCAGGATGATATTGCACACAGCCCCGATAAGAACGGAAAGCATGGCTGTTTTCGCAAATCCCTGTGCCGTGATGAATGCATTCATTCCCAGCGTGAGCTGAACGAATATCGTTCCCGCCGCATATATGTTCATGTAATCCACGGCATAGGAGATGGTGTTCTCGCTCGCGCCGAACATCATCAGAAGAGGACGGTTGAAAAGAAGAAGCAATGCAGTGAGAACTATGGAGACAATTATCTGCGCGATGAAACAATTGGAAAGAGTCTTCTCCGCTTTTTCCATGTTCTGCTGTCCCATGAAGATCGATGCACGGGGTGCGCCACCGTTGCTGACCAGTGCGGCAAATGCCGAGACGATCAGTATGATCGGCATGCAGACACCGACTCCTGTAAGTGCCAGAGCGCCATCTCCGGGGATATGACCGATGTAGATCCTGTCGACAATGTTGTAAAGCATGTTGATCAGCTGTGCGGCAATCGTTGGCAGCGCAAGTTTCAGCAGAAGCTTTCCAACCGGCTCAGTCGCAAGGAATTTCCTGTCTTCCATATTTTTCTCCATTATTCTCTGCAGGGCCGCAATGAAACGGGTCCCATCAGTTAAAAAAACTGAATTAATGCATCTTCGTCAAGTTCACACGGATGAAAAGATGCACCAGTCCTGCTAGAATTCCCCCTGAGGTGCGCAAATGAAAATTGCATTCTACGTTTTCTCGGGAACCGGAAACACACTGCGGGTCTGCAAGGCAATGGCAGATGAGATTGAAAAATCCGGAAATGAGACGGAAATATACAGGATAGACAGGAAAACTGAATACACCACTTCCGGATGCATTGTCATCGCCTATCCGGTGCATGCCTTCAACACCCCTCTTCCTGTCTTCAAGTTTCTCAAAAGCCTTCCCCATGGGGAAAATACTCCTGCGTACATAATCCAGACATCGGGAGAACATCTCGGTTTCAACAGAGCCGCATGCATCTCACCCATGAGGATACTCAGAAAAAGGGGTTATGATGTACGCGGCACATTCTCGTATGTCATGCCCTACAACATCATATTCCGCCACTCCGACGCCATGGCGGCAAGGATGTGGAACGTTGTAAGGATGAGAATTCCCTGTGATTCACAAGTCATAGCTTCCCTTGAAAAACATTTCTGGAAGACAGGCACATTGGAGAAAGCTGTTTCCTTCATTCTCAGGATAGAACACCCCGCAACGCCCCTGATCGGAAGGGGTTTCAAAGTAAGCACTCAGTGTACGGGTTGCGGGAAATGTGCGGCAAGATGTCCGATGGGCAATATCGTGATGAGAAACGGACGCCCCACTTTCGGAAGTGAGTGCTGCCTCTGCATGGGCTGTGCATTCTCATGTCCCTCTGATGCTGTGAGAACTTCAATACTCAATGCATGGAGGGTCAACGGACAATATGACTTCACTGCAGAATGCGCAGGTGATGAGGATATCGGCAGATACTGCCGCTCATCATACCTGACTTATTTTCATAAATACGAGGACAGAGACAAGACTAAAGCCTGAGCCCTTTTATATCCTTGATACGTGAGAGGATTATGTTTGTCGAACAGGAAACAATGCCGGGAAGAGTGTCAATGACAGATGAGACAAGTTCCTCCATTTCATCAGATGAGGAAGCAACCGCATGCACATGAAGCCGGTTCCTGCCGGTCACGCGGTAAATCTGGGTGATGGTCTCACATTCTTCAAGCTGTTTTATCACATCGGTCTGTGGATTTATTATGGCAGTGTACTCTTCGATCACACCTGATTTCTCCAGTGCCTGGACACGGGAGCGGGCCGCAACCCTTGAGATGCCGGTCTCCTCTCCTATCTGTGAGTATGAGATGCGGGCATTGTGAATAAGCAGCTCCACTATCTGCTGGTCGATCTGGTCAAGTCCGCCGAGAAACATGATGAACCTCCTCGTGAATATCTTACAGCAGGAGGGGAAAGTGTTCAAAGTGTTTTACCTTTCTTTTTTTCAAAACGTCATACAGAAATTGACAATGCTCTGTATAAAGCTATAATTGATTTACAATCGTAAGTTAAAACTTACAATACGTAAGAGAGGACAGTTATGGCTGCAAATGGAAATGAACTGACAAAAGGACCGGTTATGAGCACCATGCTGCGCTTTGCCGTCCCGATGATCATAGGAGATCTGCTCCAGCAATGCTACAACATTGCCGATACAATCATTGTCGGGCGTTTTCTCGGCACCAATCCGCTGGCTGCAGTCGGTTCGGCATTCTCTTTAATGACATTCCTCACTTCAATCCTCCTCGGTCTTGCAATGGGAAGCGGAAGTGTCTTTTCCATGAGGTTCGGAAGAAAAGATGAGAAAGGACTCAGGGAAAGTGTCCTTTCCTCATTCGTGCTGCTTGCCGCAGTCAATGCAGTGCTGAACATAATCGTCTTTGCAGGATGTGACCTGATCATACAGCTGCTGCAGATCCCAGAGGAACTGACTGCTTTGATGAAAGAATACCTCATAGTCATCTTTGCAGGGCTTACCGGCATATTCCTTTACAATTTCTTCGCATCCCTTCTCCGCTCACTGGGAAACTCGAAGGTCCCGACTCTTTTCCTTGCCGCAGCAGCCATTCTCAACATCGTCCTTGACCTCTGGTTCGTCGCAGGCCTTGATTTCGGCGTTGCCGGTGCCGCGTGGGCCACTGTTATATCCCAGTACGTGTCGGGAATCGGGATAGCAGTCTATACCGGAGTGAAATTTCCATCTCTTATCAGACCTGACAGATCACTCAGGCTGAAGATATCCTCGATAAAGGAAATAGCGGGCTTCTCATCCCTCACATGCCTGCAGCAGTCGATAATGAATCTCGGCATTCTCGCAGTTCAGGGAAGAGTCAACACTTTCGGTCCCGTCATCATGGCAGCCTTCGCCGCAGGTGTAAAAATAGATGCCTTCGCCTATCTTCCCGTACAGGATTTCGGCAATGCATTCTCATACTTCATAGCACAGAACTACGGAGCGGGACAGAAAGAGCGCATAGCAAAGGGAATAAGGACGGCAACGGTGATCACCATCTCCTTCGGCATCGTGCTTTCCTTATTCGTATGCCTGTTTGCCGATTCGCTTATCGCATTGTTCATAGATGACAGCGGTTCTGCTGCTCTCGTTATAGAGGAAGGGGTACGCTACCTCCGCATAGAAGGTGCCTTCTATTATCTTATCGGAGTTCTTTTCCTGCTATACGGCCTGTACAGAGCACTTGGACGGCCCGGCATGTCTGTAGTTCTGACTGTCATCTCGCTCGGCCTCAGAGTGGTGCTTGCATATGCGCTTTCAGCAGTGCCTTCAATCGGTGCTGCGGGTATATGGTGGTCGGTTCCCGTCGGATGGATCATTGCCGATGCTGCAGGAATCATATACTACATGCTGAAAAGGAAAATCATCCTTTCCTGAAGTTTGTAAACTATAATCAGAAATATAGTTTACAATATATATCGCATTGTGCTATCTTTCCCGCATGGAAAGCGCACTTGAGATAGAAAATCTGTCACTCAGCATAAACGGAAAGAAAATCCTTGATGACATATCGCTGAAGCTTGGGAAAGGATCGCTTGCCGCACTGTGCGGGCGAAACGGTGCAGGCAAAAGCCAGCTGCTGCGCTGCATGAAGGGACTGAAAAAGCCTGATACAGGCAGGATTCTCATCGGCGGCAGTGAAGCAGATGAAAAGACAAGAATGAAAAAGTGCGCACTTGTCTTCCAGAATGCACAGATGCAGATCGTAAGCCAGAGCGTTGAGAAAGACATAGCATTCGGACCGGAGAACATGGGCCTTGACAAAGCAGAGGTGAAAAGAAGAGTCGAATACGCGCATCACCTGATGGGACTTGAGGACAAGGCAAAACAGAGGCCGCAGACTCTCTCCGGCGGAGAGATGAGAAAATGTGCGATAGCAGGAATTCTTGCAATGGAACCCGATGTCATATTCATGGATGAGCCATTTGCAAATCTTGACTACCCTTCAACACTCACAGTCATCAGATCTCTCATCACACTGCATGAGAAAGGATACACGCTCCTTGTCGTATCGCATGAAGCTGAGAAGTTTCTCGCCCACACCGACACGCTCTTCATCATGGAAGGTGGGAAGCTGAAAGAAGCGGGAAACTCAGAAACGCTCTTCAGCAGACTCGGCGATTATGACGTATATCTGCCATCCGGGGCATCATTCGGGGATCTGACATGGCTGAAGCGCTGATCTTCCACTACAGGCAGGCTGACAACTTCCTCACACGTCTCAACCCGAATACAAAGCTTGTCTGCCTGCTCTCGTATTCCATAACAGTATCATCGGCACCGTCCCTTGCGGTTTATCCTCTCTTTCTGCTGTGTCTCATCATCGCAGCAGCAATAAGACTGCCATGGAAGGAATATGTGAAGGAAAGCATCTTCTTTCTGGTGATCGCACTGCTGATGGGAATTTCAGCTTTTTTTCACGGAGAAGGAGCATTCAATGCAGTCTCCTCCTCGCTTTCCTTCCTCTCGATGGTGCTGGCATCCATGCTCCTTGCCGACTCAACCATGCCGGATGAACTTTCAAGATCGCTTGGAAGCGCACTGTCGCATGTTATCGGGAAATATGCATACATACTTTCCTCGATAATGGAAATAACACTGTCCATGATTCCCGTGATCATAGACAGCACAATATGCATGTATGAAGCAAGGAAGGCCAGAGGTGCATCCTTCTTCAGGCATCCGCTTAAAAGCATCAGCGAGCTTTCAGTGAGCATTCTCACTGATCTCATCGACAAAGCTGAGATGTATACCGATGCGCTGTACAGCCGCTCCTATGATCCGGAGGGAAAACGATCATGCGCGCCATACAGAGCATCAGATGTGATGATAATCTGCTTCAGCATCGCAGTACCGGCAGCATGCCTGCTATTCATCAATAATCCGCAACTTACCATATGAGGTTTATATAATGGAAAGAAAACAGATCATGAAAATCGTACTTGCGGCACTTTTCGCCGCATTGCTTGCAGCCGGGGCCTACATAAAGATTCCGCTTGCCCCGGTCCCCGTCGTACTTTCAACTCTTTTCGTGCTGCTTGCGGCAGCATGCCTGCCGGTATCAACAGCACTGCTGAGCGTGATCGTCTATCTGCTTATCGGAGCGGCAGGACTGCCCGTATTCACAAGCGGCGGAGGGCTTGCCGCCATGACCGGTCCTACAGGAGGATATCTTTTCGGCATGATACCGGCAGTCATTGCAGGAGCACTCGTGATGAAGGCGCTTGAATCCAGAATCCGTCTGGCATCTCTTGTCTCTGCCGTCGTCTCGACATTCTGTCTGTATCTTGTGGGCCTGCCATGGCTTGCCTGGCAGATGGATATTTCACTGGCTGCAGCTTTCATTTCAGGATTCGTTCCATTCATAATCGGCGACACGCTCAAGATCATCGTCACTGTGATAGTCGCTCCGTCGGTAAGAGTGAGAATAAAGGAACTGCTTGCAAGAGAATAGAAGAGGTTTCATCCATGAACATAGAGAAAACAGCCCGGGATATCACCGGGGGACGGCTCATCACGAAAGATGAGGCAATGGAGCTTTACAGCCAGGATCTTGAGGAACTGTCATACCATGCCGACGAGATAAGGAAAAAGATGTGCGGCAATCGTTTTGACATGTGCGCGATTGTCAATGCCAGATGCGGACACTGCAGCGAGAACTGCCGCTTCTGTGCCCAGTCTTCATCAAGCAGTGCCATAATCAAGGATCATCCGCTTCTCGCTGCAGAGGAAATAGCGGAAGATGCATGCAGGAATGCAGGTCAGGGAATCCTCCGCTACTCAATAGTGACATCCGGCAGGAGACTTTCCGGCAGGCAGGTCGATCTGATGTGTGATGCCGTGAGACTGATACATGAAAGATGCAGCATCAGAGTATGTGTTTCTTTCGGACTACTGGATGAAGAGGACTTCAGAAAGCTCAGGGAAGCGGGAGTCAGCCGTGTCCACAACAATCTCGAGACTTCAAGACGCAATTTCCCTAACATATGCACGACACACACTTATGATGACAAGATCAGGGCGGTGAAAGCCGCACAGGCTGCAGGCCTTGAGGTGTGCAGCGGAGGTATAATGGGAATAGGAGAAACTCCCGAGGACAGAATCGACATGGCTTTTGAGCTGAGGGAACTCGGCATAAAGAGTGTTCCTGTAAATATGCTCAACCCTATCCCGGGGACTCCGTTCGGGGATCTCAGGAGACTTGAATCAGACGATATGAGACGCATAGCCGCGATCTACCGGTTCATTCTGCCAGATGCATTCATCCGCATGGCAGGAGGACGGGGCCTGCTTGAAGACAAAGGAAGGAGCTGCTTCACAAGCGGAGCGAATGCCGCGATCTCAGGCGACATGCTCACGACTTCAGGCATAACGGCAGCAGCGGACAAGAGCATGCTTGCTGAACTCGGCTATGAGGTACGTCTCAGCTGAACACCGTCAAAGATTCCCTGTCTTCACACTTCAGATTTAAGGTCCTGCCAGAAGACAGGGAACAATTTTTTCATATTCACTGATCACGGCCACATTTTTGACAATTAGTCAACAAATTCATTTTCGGAAATGTTTTCGTTGACAGTTTTGAAAACTGCCTCTTAGACTGAAAGTACAAAAACCTTTTCGGAGAAAAATTGATGGCAACGATCAAGGAAGTGGCCGCTGCGGCAGGAGTCTCAATCAGCACTGTCTCAAGGGCATTCAACAACTACAGCGACATTAACGGGAAGACCAAGGAACGCATACTTGAGGCGGCAAGGTCTCTCGACTATTCGCCCAACATCAGCGCCAGGAATCTCTCCAGCAAGAAAAGGCTCAACCTCGGACTTATCATATCGGGTTTCCTGAATGAAAACGCCAATGAAGACATTCTTTTCGGTCATATGAGAGGTGCATTCCGCTATGCACACGAGAATAATCTCGATCTCGCCCTCTACATTACAAGCAGCGAAGAGCAGAAAAGGCTGAGCTACCACAGTTTCTGCATCGAGCATTCTCTTGCAGGTGCAATAATAAGCGGTCTGACAACCGAGGATGCCTACTATCAGGAACTGTGCAGGAATATCTCATGCCCGTGCGTGACAATAGACATAGAGCTTCCTTCGGGAGAAGCAGGCATCGTGACAAGCGACAACAGAAATGCAATGAAAGACATGATCACATGTCTGCTTGACGACGGGCATGACAAGATTGCCGTGATGGCAGGAAAGAGAAGCGCAACAGTCTCAAACGTCCGTCTTGACGGTGTGAGGGATGCATACAGGGATAAAAACATCCCTCTTGATGAAAATGACATTTTCTATGCATCTTTCTCAAAGCAGGAAGCATATGAGAGGACAAAGGAAATTGTCAGAAGCGGCAGGCACTACAGCGCCTATGCATGTTTTTCCGACGAAATGGCTTTCGGCGTGATCAGGGCACTGCAGGAAGAAGGAGTGAATGTTCCCGATGAATGCTCGGTCACAGGCTTTGACGATGTGATGCTTGCAGGCAACATCTCCCCCGCCCTGACGACAGTGAGACAGGATTTCGAGGCTTCCGGTTATGAGGCGGCAGGACTTCTGCACCGGATTCTGGAAGGAAAGGATGATGGAAGAAGGATGATCCTCAAGTGTCCCATCATCATCAGGCAGAGCACAAAAGCTTTCAAATGAAAAAAACGGAAAGATGAAGGATTGAAAATCCGCCATTTTTCGAAAACGTTTTTGATAAATCTGAATTCAACCTGATTCAACGGAGGTAAAGTAATGAAAAAGGTTCTTTCAATCGTATTGACGGCACTTGTTGCCATGAGTCTCTTTGCCGGCGGAAGCCAGGAAAGCACATCAACTGACAGTGGTGTTATCGAGATAACGATCCCGTCATACAAAACAGGAGAAAATGTCGGTGCCGTGTTCTTCGAGCCGCAGGTGGAACGTTTCAATGCAAAATATGAAGGCGTATACAGGATCAACCTTGAATCTGTACCGCAGGCAAACTTCAACGACAGGATCAAGCAGCTTGCACAGCAGGGGCAGCTTCCGGTTCTCGTACAGGGCGGCGATCTTGACTGGTTTGCAAATGTCGCAATTCCCAACGGCATGGCATGGGATATGAGCGAATGGATCAATTCAACTCCTGCAGTGAAGGATATGATGCTTGCTGACGGTCTTGAATTCTGCACAACGGAGGACGGCGCGATCTACAGCTTCCCTCTTGCGACCATCAGGCCGATCGGCTTCTTCTACAATACAGCCCTTTACAATCCGTCAGAAGATGTCAGCAAGATGTCCATAGATGACTGGATTTCATCACTGGGGGATCAGAAGATCGCATTCTCGACAGCAGAGAACGGCTGGGTTGCCGCTCTGTTCCTCACAGCACTCATCGCCGATGAGGAAGGCGGAGATGAATGGCTGCAGAGCGGAGTTGATGTCAAGATAACCGATTTCAACAACGGGATAATGATCAATGCCGTGACAAAACTTCAGGATCTGCTTCAGAACAACGCAAGTGCAAACAGTATCGGAGCAACATACGCCGATGCGGCAAATGCCTTCATGAGCATGCAGGCATCCATCATCTCGAACGGATCCTGGATGAGCACGGATTTTGAAGAGACAAATGCCGCCAACTGGTCAAACGGCTTTGACGGTGCTGATGTAAGAGCCGCTCTCTTCCCCGGGAACGTAGGTGTTGCAAATGCGGCCACATACGGTGAATGGTGGATCAGCGCAGCTGCAAGCGAAGATGAAATCGAGCTGGCAAAGGCATTCCTCGAATTCATCTACACACCGGAGGAAATTGAAGGCTTCCTTCTTGCAGAAGGCGGAAGTGCTCCCAACCTTGCATACTCGGAGAGTTTCCTCGAAGCACAGGCTGAAGTGCAGGTTCTTGCCGACCTTGCTTCTGACACAGACAGCGAATCCAGATTCGTGCCGTGCATTCTGGATGTCATTCCCCAGTCAGTTGCAAATGTCGAATTCGGCAAACTCCTGCCGAGTCTCGCAGACGGCAGCTACAGCCCTGAGGAATTCTGCGAATGGATGACTGAAAAGGCGCTTGAAGCGACCATGTAAGTCCGGTTAAATGACAGGCTCCGGACATCCGGAGCCTTATTTTCAAGGAGTCAGCATGACTAAAGCCAGCCTGCGCACCAGAAAGAACTATAAGTGGATATATCTCTTTCTGCTGCCCACACTGATAATTTTCCTTCTTTTCTATTTCGTCCCGATAATCCAGGTGTTCTTCACTTCCTTCACAAGCTGGGACGGTTTCAACAGTCCTTCATTCAACGGGATAGACAACTACACCACCCTGTTTTCCCGCTCGTCATTCCATCTGGCACTGCGCAATCTTTTTGTATGGAGCCTCATTGCGGCGACGGTGCATGTGGGATTCGGCGTTCTCGTCGCATTCATCTTCTACAGACAGCCGAAAGGATGGAAACTGACGCGCACGCTTTTCATGGTTCCGAATGTGATTTCAGCCGCGGCATGGGCTATGATCTACCGTTTCATCTTCAACAACCAGTTCGGCGTGCTGAATCAGCTCATACGCACTGTAAACCCCGATTTCAGCATAAACTGGTTCTACTCAAGCCCGTGGGCATTCATTGCAATCACGCTGACATGGGTTTTCTATGCAGTCATCGTGGCACTTGTGGTACACGGTGACCTGATGAACATCCCCCAGGAAATAAACGAGGCTGCCGTCATAGACGGAGCGACGCCGTGGCAGCTCATCTCAAAAATACAGCTTCCGCTGTGCAAGGCATCCATCGGCACAAGCATCATCATATCAATCTCGTCAAGAATAACGATGTATGAACAGATATCCCTTACAACGGCAGGAGGCCCGGGCGATGACACGATCAGCCTTTCAATGATGCTGGTAAGTGCGGTCATGGACTACCGCTACGGTTTCGCAAATGCCATCGGTGTGATCATGTTCGTCCTCGGCATCATCATCCTGCTTGTCGTCAACAAGCTGATGAAGATGAATGAATCCGTATACTGAGGAGGAGAAAATGAGAAAGGTCATATCAAGTATTTTCATGTATATCATAATGGCATTCGTAATCCTGATCTCAGCCTTCCCCATTCTCTGGGTTATAATGTCATCATTCAAATCAAACGGGGAAATCCTGACATCGGCACTGGCCCTACCATCGTCGTTCGATCTGTCAGTATACATATCTCTTTTCACTGATTACAGTTTTCCCCGTTATTTCCTCAATTCGATTCTGGTATCCTCTGCATCAACCCTTTTTTCTCTTTTCATATTCGCCATGAGCGCATATGTGATAGCAAAATACCGCTTTCCGGGACGCATGCTGCTGTTCGTTCTTTTCACTGTCACCCTTCTGGTGCCGGCTCACAGCAGGACACAGCCGATCTTCTCGCTTGTCATGAACCTCGGGCTGTACAACAGACTTGCGGGTGTGACGCTTGTATATCTTTCCGCAGGACTTGCGATGTCGCTTTTCCTTCTCCGCTCGGGCTTCATGTCCGTACCGGATTCCCTGAGCGAGGCAGCGGAAATTGAAGGCGCAGGATTCTTCCGCACATTCTGGTCAGTCAACCTTCCGCTTGTGAAAAGCAGTCTTTCCACTGCAGGCATACTGATGTTCCTGAACAACTGGAATGAATTCTACTTCGCTTCCCTGCTCACCAGCAGCGACAGCGTGAGAACGCTTCCGATCGCACTTTCTTTCTTCACAAGCGAATTCTCATACAACTATACATATCTTTTCGCAGCCCTGACTGTAGTCATTCTGCCGGGCATCGTAATCTATGCTTTCGCATCTGATCAGGTTCAGGCCAGCGTTGCAGCATCAGGAGTAAAAGGATGAAAGACCACATTGTATACGACGAAAACTTTCTGGTTCAGGAAACAAGATTTGAATTCGACAATCCGTCCAAAACAGAATCTCTTTTCACACAGTCGAACGGATACCTTTCCCTGCGCTGCAGCACCGAGGAAGCATACTGCAGCCAGAAAAGGGACATGTTCGTAAACGGCGTTTTCGACAAGGCGATGGACGATGAGGTCAGCGAGATCGCAAATCTCCCCGACATCATAAATCTGGAACTTTACAAAAACGGCAGGAAAGTCAGTTTGCTGTCAGATGAAGTTCTCTCATATGAGAGAAATCTGAACCTGAAGGACGGAATGCTCACCCGCAGGATCGTACAGAAAAACCAGAGCGTGACATATGAGCGTTTTGTATCCATGAAAGAACGGCACCTTGCAGCGCAGAGAGTGACATTCATAAGCAGTGAAGACTGCCGTCTTTCCATCATAACAGGCATAGACGGACAGCAGACAAACATGGGAAGCCAGCATTTTCATGAAGGCGTGATGAGGTTTTTCAACCTGAATGAACTTGAAATGACAAGCCGTACGGTATCATCGGATGTGAGTGCCGTAATGGCATCACGTGTGACACTCATGCTTGATGGAAATGAAGTTGAAATGAAATGGGCTGTCGACATCAAGAGACGTGCCATATATCTTCGCGGAAGCCTTGAGTTGAAGAAAGGAGAAAAGCTGACAATCTGCAAGCTTTCCTGTGTCCACACAAGCCGCGATGCTGAAGGAGACGGCAGCAGCGATGATGCACTCAGACGCTCAAGAGAGGAAAGAGCAGTCCTTTTCTCACACAGCTTTGATAATCTGATGGCAGACAGTGCCGCCGTATGGAAGAGACTTTGGGAAAACTGTGATGTGAAGATCACAGGCAATGCCAGGGATCAGGCTCTTGTGCGCTTCGCACTTTATCATCTTCTCATAATGACAGACGGGAAGGATGACAGACTCGGCATAGGAGCAAAGGGGCTGTCGGGTGAAGGCTACAAGGGACACTCATTCTGGGACACCGAGATTTTCCTCCTCCCCTTCTACCAGTTCACACAGCCTGAAAAGGCCAGAGCACTTCTCTCATACCGCTGGAACTGTCTTGAAAGTGCCAGAAAGAAGGCCTCACAGCACGGTTGCAGAGGAGCAATGTTCCCATGGGAGAGCGCATGGATCGATGACGGGGAAACCACCCCGCTGTGGGGAGGAGCCGACATCGTCACCGGCACTGCGATGAAAATACTTACAGGTGAGCTCGAGCTTCATGTCACTGCCGATATCGCATATGCCGTACAGGCGTACTATGAAGCAACCGGAGACGATGCATTCATGGATGAAAAAGGATACCGGCTCATAGGAGAGAGCGCGATGTTCTGGGCATCCTTCATACAGTGGGACAAGGACGGCAGCGGTCACATAAGGAATGTCATAGGACCTGACGAGTACAAGGAACATGTTGATGACAACGCATATACCAACTACATGGTACATCACAATCTGCTTCTTGCCCTGAAATACAAGGACAGAATAAGGATGAAAGATTTCGATGAAGCTCTTGTAAGAAAGGCAGCTGAAGGCCTGTATCTGCCACAACCCGATGAGAATGGAATAATCGAGCAGTTCAAAGGATACCATGAACTCATGGATCTTGATCTTTCCAAATACAAAAACGCAGATGTCGTCGGTACGATCTATGAAGACTACAACATGGACCAGCTGAGGATGTACAAGGTTTCAAAACAGGCGGATACCGTGCTTCTCTTCATTCTCCTCGGACAGGATTTCACTCATGAAACGGCAATGGCAAACTATGACTATTATGAGGAAAGATGCCTGCATGATTCTTCTCTCAGCCGCGGGACACACTGTCTTCTTGCCGCCAGGACGGGACGCCATGAAGAAGCATACCGTTTCTTCGAAAAAGGCTGTCTCACCGACTTCGGAAGCAGTCTGAAAAGCTCTGAAGAAGGCATACACAGTGCATGCATGGGCAGCATCTGGCAGGATGCGGTTCTCGGGTTCTGCAATATTGAAGTGACGGACGGGGCACTATCCGTCAACCCGCATCTGCCTTCTTCATGGGACAATATCGCTTTCAGACTGTTCTATCAGGGACAGAGGCTGCACTTCAATGTAACAAAGGAAAAGATCGGAATTGTAAATGAAGGAAGCAAGGCTGTAAGATTGAGAATAAGAGGAGAAGAAAAGATTCTTGAAGGAGGATGCGGAATATGAGGAAATATGATGCTGTGATTTTCGATCTTGACGGCGTTATCTGCACGACGGATGAATATCACTACCTTGCGTGGAAAGAGCTTGCGGATTCACTCGCCCTTCCCTTCGACCGGCAGTACAACAACAGGTTGCGCGGTGTCTCCCGCATTGAAAGCCTGAACCTCATACTGGCCCTCGGCGAAAGGCAATACAGCGATGAGGAAAAGCAGGCGATGGCACAGAAGAAGAATGACACATACCGCCGTCTTCTTGAAAGGATGAGTCCTGCGGATGTGAGCGATGATGTGCTTTCAACGCTTAAGGCACTCAAGGAGAAATACCCTCTTGCAATCGGCTCTTCCAGCCGCAACACGAAGTTCATTCTCTCCCGCATAGATCTTCTTGATTTTTTCGATGTGATAGTCGACGGCAACGACATCAGTGCATCAAAGCCGGATCCTGAAGTCTTTCTCAAGGCAGCTGCGGCACTGGGTAGAAAGCCATCCCTCTGCCTTGTAGTGGAAGATGCCGCTGCCGGCATAGAAGCTGCGGGGAAAGGCGGTTTCGACAGCGCCGGAATCGGAGATGCTTCCCGCCTTGAGGGCGCGACATACCATATTGAAAAGCTTTCAGATCTTCTTGGAATACTCTGAAAAACTCATCAGCACAGGTCTTTATCTGTGCTGAAATTTTCATTCATGACGGCAATTTCATGATTTTTCCACATTTGAAATCTATGATGCATTAGAATTGAAGCATGAGAAGAACAATTCTTGTTTCAGTCATCATTGCATTATGCATTCCTCTTTATTCCCTTCCTGTGTCTTTTGAAACGGCACTGGGACACAGGAACAGCTCGATTGCGGACAGCCCGGTATTCTTCTCAACAAGAACCGGAATAGGTCCGGCGAGTCTGTATTTCCAGACTGACGACGGCCAGATATTCGATTTTGTGCTTGATGTGGGATTCACTCAGGGAAAGCCCCTCACGCATCATCTGAACTCATCGCTCCAACTGATCCCTGACAATGGAGGATTTTCCACCCTCTCCTATCTTTTCACCCAGGATCTGAGATGGAGTTGGGGGCATTTCCGCTATGGCATAGGGGCGCAGCTGGGCTATGCATGGTCGCTTTATTCTGCAAAGCCGGCATTCTCCCTTTCCCCCATGGGAGAAGTCATGCTCGGTTTTAATGCAGGAGGCTTCTCATCGGACATATTCCTCACGACATATGCAGATGAGGAGAGAAGCTGGAAAGCAACTCCTGTCATCGGAACAAGACTTGAATACGATTTCGATGAACATCTTTCTTTCTACACTTCAGCCTATGTTGAAATTGCAGAGCTTTTCATGCAGCCGTACATACTCATTTCTGCCTACGGCGGAAAGGCCGGCTTCATCTTCAGGGGGAACACATGAACAGAAGAACAAGTAAATTCCTGATTCCTTTTTTAATGCTCTCTGCACTCCTCATGACTCTGTCATCCTGCCGCCTTGATATCATGACGGACATAATGGACGGGTATGACAGCAATCCGTTCCTTGACAGAAAGATGCTGGGCAGCACACGTCAGGGCGATGATGAAATAACATTCCTGCTTTTCTCCGATGCCCACCTCAACCGTAAGGACGAGGACAGCTGGGCAGAAGACAACACGCCATATCTTGAAGACTTCCTTCTGGATAACATAGATGATTACGATTTCGTAATTAGTCTCGGCGACATAGAGGATGCAGGAGACATAAACGCACCTGAACTCCATGAATTCCTGAAGTTCTTTGAGGATAACGGAATCACATACCTGTCGGCACTGGGAAACCATGAACTGCAGAGCTTCCACGAGAGAAGTGAATGGAATGCACTGTATGAAAGCTACGGCCTTTTCGGAACGGTCGGCTGCTATACATACGGAGATCTTTCAATATATGTGACGGATTCCACCAAACGTATATACGGACGGCAGCAGCTGTCATGGCTGGAAGAAGCTTTTGCATGTGACAGCTCACGGTACAAGATCATGATCACTCACGTAAACACCTATTCAGGCGGCACTTTCGACTCATCCCTCCTCTTCTTCGGCACTGCCGACATAGCAGAGAGGAATGAGATATACAGGATGATGACAAAATACGGAGTGAGCGTGCTTTTCAACGGACATTTCCACACAGGAAACATAAGAAGCAATCACAGCACATATGTCAGCGAATTCAATGCCGCAGCACTACATTCACGCGAGCTCATAAAAAGCTGGTACACTCCCGGCTACTTCTACACATGCACCATAGACAGCAGTGCTTCACAGCTCATCATGGATACATGGAAGATCGAACGGGGAAAGATAACTGAAGAAAAGAGTGAAAGCTTCGCCCTCAGGGACGGAATGAATTGATCCAGCTTATTCCGTCTGCCGTCCTCAGTGCAGGGTTGTCATGATGGCCTCCCTCATTGAGGCGGAAAACAGCCGGTATGCCCCGCCTTTCCACCAGTGCCGCTATATTCTCCGTTTCGCTCTGCACTGTGCCAAGGACAGGATTGCGCGTCCTGCACTCCCTGTCACCGAGCGAGAAATAGATGCACTGAGGACTTACCATCATTTCATGCTGTGCGGCAAATGATGAGAAGCCGGGATACCACAGCGAGCCGGAAACACTTGCACAGCGGGAGAATGCATCAGTTCTGAAAAGCGAATACAAAGCAAAAAGCCCCGCAAGAGAGTAACCGGCGATACCCCGCCACTTTACAGATCCGGTAATTTCTTCTGCGGCAGGAATGATCTTTTCCGTAAGCAGATCAAGATACTTATCCGCACCGCCTGAGAAAGCAGGAGCATGGCGGAAGACGGAAGGAGCGGCATACGGACTCATGTCATTGTTCCAGTCAAGAGATGAGATGACAATGAGATTCACATCCACTCTGCTGTTTTTCAAATCCTGCCACACCTTCTCTCCTTCCTCATCATCATATGAATTCAGATACACGGCAGAAGCACGGGGACTGTCTGCCTTGAAAACTGTCACCTTTTTTCCATTGATTGAAAATTCCGCATTCATGTCTTTTTCTTCACCGGTATCCATATCTCACTTTTGAAATCCCTGCGCGATGTGTCATCGCTTTCATTCCAGAGCATCTCGGGACCGCCCGTGAGCTCATAATCCGAGGAGGCAAGCCATGAGGCGTAGATTTCAGCCCATGTGTTCTGCAGTGCTTCCGGGAAGCTGCCGCATGAGGTGAATACAGCCCACTCTGATTCAGGAACGGAAAGAACATCAAATCCGTCGGCGGAAGGCCGCGAAGATGCAGTTCCCAGATACTGAGTAAGACTGCTTCCTTCCCTTGTCCTGTCTGAAAAATCTGCAGACACGCTTACAATTCCATACGGTTCACAGTCGTTGAAAGACATAAGTTTCTTTCTGTTCTCATCAGTCATGAGTGCATAGAGGGAATCGAGCTGACGGTTCTCACCGTGGAACTGCAGTGTTATCCTCTTTGAGAAACCGATGATGAAGAAATTCTTCCTGTGGACGATTCTGTACTGCATCTTAAACTCCCTGAAACAGTTATTCTGTATAACCTTCATTCTAACACCATGGAAAATGTGTTTCAAAGAAAATGAAAAACAGGCTTGACTGTTCTTATTTTATGTTATATATTTCTCACATAAAGATAGAAAAATATATCTTATTAGGAGGTATTTCTAATGAAACTGAAATATTTGTTCGGTGCTACGGGCTTCATAGCCATGCTTGGATTCATCGGTGTGTTCTCCGAGGAGAAAGCATTCCTCGCATTCTTCGCCTTTGCTGTTGACTTCCAGTATTTCTTCGTCAGGGATGATGAGATGTGGAATACGTACATGTGCCGCTCTGCGGCAAGAGCTTTCTGCTGCGGCATGATCACAATGGCGATTTTCTCATTCATCTCATTCCTGATGGGAAAGGGTTCTACGTATGCACTTGTGGGAGGTCTTGCCGCCGGATGGACTGCTGCGGTTGCATGCAACGCAGTGCTTGTCGCAATATATAATTTCAGCGCAGGCAGAGCATTGAAGGAAGATGATTAAGACAAGAATCAAGGAATACAGAGCCCGTTATGATATGAGCCAGGAAGATCTTGCAAAGAAAGCGGGTGTAAGACGTGAAACAATAGGATTTCTTGAAAAAGGAAAATACAATCCTTCCCTCGCCCTTGCATGGAAGATCGCAAAAATCTTCAACACGACTATTGAAGATGTTTTCACAATTGAGGAAGAGTGAAACAGAGCAGCCGGCCAGCAAAAAAGTTCAGCCGGCTGCTGTATTATTCTGCCCTAACTATCGTGACCGCTCCTGATAAGGATGAGATCAGCTCCGCTCCTTCAACAGCCCTGCCGAGACAATAAAGTGAAGCGTTTGGTGAGAAACTGCCGTAAAACATGACAACATTTCCCCATGGCCGGTAGTATGCCAGTGTACCTTCACCGCCTTCAGCAAGAGGTGCATCTGATGTGTCCAGTCCTTTTTCCGGATAGAAAATCTTCTCATTATTGCTGAAATTGCTCACTTCGGCTTCAAGCGGCAGCTGGTCCCACAGATCATCAGATGCCTTTGAACCGTTGAGCTCAAAAACAACTGTACCATTGTTTCCTTTCACATATATCATTCTTTCCATTTCATCTTCTCCTGCGGCCATGCATGATGTGAGCACGGCTGCGAATATGGTCATTACAAGTATTGCTTTTCGCATCTTCACGCCCTTCAGTTTTCAGATTTAGCCGGACAAAGCAATAATGTCCAATACTTGTTTTTCATATTTAAAAATGCTCAGTCAGCATTTTTAAGAAAGTCTATGAAACTTTTAGTGACAGTTGAGAACATCTGGTTCTTCTTCCAGCAGATGGCGCTGCCAGTCATCAGAGGAGGAATCATAGGGATGAAGCGAAGCCCTTCATAGTTCGCAAAGAGGTCAAAGCATATGCCTGTTCCAAGACCATTCTGAACCATGACCGCCACATTTCTGCCAAGGTTATACTTTGCAGCAATATCGAGATCCTGGTATGAGGCCTCGAACCAGCTTTCGAGAATGTATCTCACTTCCGATCTGACCGGGAGAATAAGAGACCTGTTCTTCACATCATCAGGACAGACAAACTCCTTTGCAGAGAGAGGATCATCCTCTCTGACAAGTGCACCCCACTTTTCCTTTCCTTCAAGGTACAGAGTCTCGAATCTGGAGGTATCAACAGGCTCGGTTACAAGTCCGAGTTCGAACACTCCTTTTTCGATGTTCTCCCTGACCCCATCAGCATTAGTCGTGTAGATGTTATAGCTCACCCCTTTATGAAGTTTCCGGAACTCAGCCATCTTTGATGCAAGCGCGTCCATGCTGTGCGTCTCCGTACAGCCTATAGTGATCTCCCCTGCGATATCCTTGTCCCTGTTGCCGATAGCAGCAGCAGTATTCTCTGCAAGGGAGAGAATCTCCTCTGCCCGTCTCTTCAGAAAAAGTCCGTCCTCTGTGAGCTTTATGCAGTATTTGCTCCGCTTGAAAAGCTTTGTTCCCAGCTCATCTTCGAGCTGCATGATTTGTCTTGAGAGTGTCGGCTGCGTGACATGGAGGATGTCCGCCGCCCTTGTTATGTTCTCTTCCTCGGCAATCGTGAGGAAATATCTTAGTACTCTGAGTTCCATACAAAGCAGTCTATCATAGATATAAATTACTTAAAAGCATTTTTAATCATGAAAAAGAAGCATTGGACATAATAAACATGCGGTTTTAAATTAGATACGCAGATTGAAATTCATGGAGGCAATATATGGTAAAACAGACAGCAGGGCGTGATGCCCTTACAGGATTCGCCGATGAGTTTGCACATCTCAATGATGACATCCTCTTCGGTGAAGTATGGGCGAGAGAAGATAAGCTGTCTCTCAAGATGAGATCGATACTCACAGTGACGGTGCTTGTTTCGAAAGGTCTTATCGATTCCTCATTCCAGTATCATATGCAGACAGCGAAGAAGAACGGCGTCACGAAAGCAGAGATGGGAGAGATCCTCACCCACATCGCATTCTACGCAGGGTGGCCCAATGCATGGGCTGCATTCAGAGTAGCACTGGAAGTCTACAAAGATGATGAAGGAAAGGACGGCGGAATGTTCGGACTCGGAGAACCGAATGATGCATATGCTCAGTATTTCACAGGACAGTCATATCTCAAGCCGCTTACCGATCCGAAGGAGACAGTCTTCATGGCAAATGTCACATTTGAGCCGGGATGCCGCAACAACTGGCACATCCACCACTCTGATAAAGGCGGCGGTCAGATACTCCTGTGCACCTCAGGAAGAGGATGGTATCAGGAAGAAGGAAAGGAAGCTGTCGAACTTCATCCCGGAGATGTCATCACGATCCCGCGCGAGGTGAAGCACTGGCATGGAGCGGCTGCTGACAGCTGGTTCAGTCATATCGCAATAGAAGTTCCGGGAGAGAACACCCATAACGAATGGTGTGAAGCTGTAAGCGATGAAGAATACGGCAAGCTGAGATAATATATTCCATTGCCCGATATCACATACAGAACAGGGTGCTGAGAGACCAAATCTTCCTCAGTACCCTGTTTTCTTTTCATCTGGTGAATATATCCAGAGAAAAACCTCCCCTGCAGTATGACTTCAAGAATGAAGAATCAGCTTCAAAAAATATTTTAAAAATAAATCCTGTTTTGCACCGTGGATATGGAAATAAGCGAATAAAGCGTTTATTCGCCATATAGAGCCCTAAAACGCAGTAAAATTGGTTCGCTTAGTGCC
>CASFTW010000010.1 GCA_949297785.1 uncultured Spirochaetales bacterium | reverse complement strand
TATGCTGCCGTATTCCGTTTCCAGTTCATCTGTCAATGCGGCACCTCCGCTGTTATATAAAGATTCGGAACTATTTTTGTGTTCCATATCTCTATACAAAAAGATGCCGGTTTTTGGCTAAAAACAAAAAGGGACAGCTTCAGGTTTTCACCTTCACGCTGTCCCTCCAATTTGAATTATTATGACTAAATTGTTTCAGTGTGCACTCTTGTAATAACCGAGCACATTCAGGTCGGAAGTCTTCTCCTTCAGAGCCTCAATCGCCCCGTCAAGCGCATCAGGAAAAGGAAGCTCCAGCTCGGCAAAGAAGAAATACTGCCACGGCTTTCCCGCAATGGGGCGGGACTCAAGTTTCTTCATGTTGAGGTTATGCTCCTTGAGGACCTCAAGCGCATCGAAAAGAGAACCCGGAGTATCGGAGACGGTGAAGCTTACCGCGGCCCTGTCCGGCGTGTTGGATGAACGGAACACATCAGCATTCTCTTCTCTTGCAAGCACGAAGAAGCGGGTGTAGTTTCTCGGATTGGTCTCAATTCCCTCCCTGAGAATCTGCATGCTGTTGTATGCGGCAGCCGGTGCTCCGGCAATGGCCGCTGTACCCATGTCGCCGCTTTCCTTTACAAAGGAGACAGCTCCGGCAGTATCGAAGAACGGGATGGCCTCGGCATAAGGCATTTCACGCTCAAGGAACTCACGGCACTGGGCAATTCCCTGCGGGTGGGAATACACCTTCCTTATATCCTCAATCTTCGCACCGGGATTTGCAATGAGATTATGGATAATCCTCACCTGCACCTCCCCCACGATCGTGATGTTCGGATAGCGTGTGAGAAGATCAATATTGTCGACAATCGTGCCGCCCAGTGTGTTCTCTATGGGCAGTACCGCGTATTTCACGCTTCCCCTGTTGAGAGACTCAAACGCATCATGGAAGCTTCTGCATGGAAGGACTTTCACATCCTCATTGAAGACACGCCTGATCGCCAGCTCGCTGAATGCACCGCGCTCACCCTGGAAGGCAACCACGAGCTCATCCGTGCCGGCGGCAGTGTCTTCCGCTGCGCTTTCATCGGTTATGTTCCTGGGGATTATGCGTGGGACACTCTCAAGAGACTTGCCGACAACTGGACAGAGAGCCTGCACATCGCGCACAAGCTTCTCGAACTGCTGCGGATAAAGTGACTGAGGACCATCTGAGAACGCCTTCTCCGGATGATTGTGCACCTCAACGATGAGACCGGATGCACCGGCCGCGACCAGGGCAAGGCCCATCGGAGCGACAAGGTCCCTCATGCCGGTTGCATGGGACGGATCTCCTATGACAGGAAGATGTGTAAGTTTCTGCACCACCGGAATCGCAGAACAGTCAAGGGTGTTCCTTGTGGCCTTTTCGTAGGTTCTGATGCCCCTCTCGCACAGCACGACCTGATCAGTGCCGTTCGCCATGAGATACTCTGCCGCCATGAGCCACTCCTCGATGGTTGCGGCAAGACCTCTCTTGAGAAGAACAGGCATGCCGGTCTTTCCCACTTCTTTCAGAAGCTCGAAGTTCTGCATGTTCCTCGCACCGATCTGGAACATGTCGATGTAATCGCACATCATGGCAACGTCTTTGGGGGATACGACCTCAGTCGTCACAGGCATGCCGAATGCATCACCGGCCTTCCTCAGGTATTTCAACCCTTCTTCACCCAGCCCCTGGAACGAATAAGGGGAAGTGCGCGGCTTGAACGCACCGCCGCGCAGGATGACGGCACCGGCTTCCCTCACCGCACCTGCGATTTCCATTATCTGCCTCTCGCTTTCAACCGCACAAGGCCCGGCCATCATGACAACACGGTTACCACCTATCTTGACATTGCCGACACTCACAATAGTGTCTTCCTTCTTGAGTTCGCGGGAAGCAAGCTTATAAGGCTTGGAAATGGGGACGACGGAAGCAACACCGTCCATAAGCTCGATCTGGCGGGGATCCATCCGGTTGACTCCGACAGCCCCCAGAACGGTATCTTCTTTTCCCCTGATCTCCTTGATGATCAGGCCGTTCTCCTTCAGAACGGACTTTATCTTGTCTTTCTGTGTATTTGTAATATCCTGTTTGAGAATTATGATCATGGTGGTATTATTGTTTTATTGTGCGATTTTTGCAACAAAGCGGACGGGAAATCCATGATCAAAACAAATATCGAAGAGAAATACTGGGACAATATATTCACGAGCTTCAGCGCTGCACTCAGAGAGATGGAAAAGGAGAAGCCTCTTCCTTCGGTTTCAATAATTGCGGACACAACAGAAAATGATCCATATGCAGTGCTGGTAAGCACAGTTCTCTCACTTAGGACAAAGGACGAAGTGACGATAGAAGCCTCAAAGAGGCTGCTTGCCGTGGCTCCCGACGTATATGCTCTTGACAGAGCATCTGAAGAGGACATAAAGAAAGCCATCTATCCCTGCGGCTTCTATATAAGGAAGGCATCCCAGCTCAAGAAAATCGCAAAGGAAATCATCACAAGGTTTGACGGACGTGTTCCCTGTACGGCAGAGGAGCTCCTCTCTCTGCCCGGCGTGGGAGTGAAGACAGCGAATCTCACTCTCAACCTCGGTTTCGGCATACCGGCAATCTGTGTCGACTGCCATGTCCACCAGATCAGCAACCGGCTCGGCTGGATAGACACACGCACGCCGGAGGAAAGCGTGAAGGCGCTTGAAGCCGTAATGCCCGAGAAATACTGGATACCGCTGAATGAGCTGCTTGTCTCGTTCGGGCAGAAGATTTGCACTTCCCTCTCCCCGTTCTGCTCGAAATGTCCGGCAGAAAGCTATTGCCCGAAAAAAGGCGTTGACCGTCACAGATGAGCCCTCTTGAACAAAGAGTGAAGTTTCATTAAACTTGCCTTGTTTCAACACTTTGGAGAGGTGTCCGAGTGGTCGAAGGTGCACGATTGGAAGTCGTGTAAGGTCAAAAGCCTTCGGGGGTTCGAATCCCCCCCTCTCCGTTTTCCGGTGACAGATACCAGGCAATATGTGCCTCCCAACCCCGCCAGGACAGGAATGTAGCAACGGTCAGAGGACTTCATATGTGACCAGGATCATTTGTCACCGGTTTTTATTTTTTCCCCGTTGTGCTACAATTCTTTTTATGGCATACGAAGTCACCGCAACCAGAAAAAGACCGCAGGTATTCGAGAAGCTGGTCGGACAGGAATTTGTAGTTTCCACTATAGAAAACGCTATTGAAAGCGGAAGAATCGCACATGCGTATCTTTTCTCCGGTCCGAGAGGAGTCGGAAAGACTTCATCCGCCCGTCTGCTTGCAAAGGCCCTCAACTGCGAAAAGGGACCGACAGCCCATCCCTGCGGAGTGTGCGACTCCTGCCGCGAGATAACCTCCGGTTCCAGTGTCGATGTCATAGAAATCGACGGTGCGTCAAACACTTCCGTCAACGACATAAGGGTGATCAAGGATGAAGTGCTGTTTCCTCCGCAGTCTTCCCGCTACAAGATCTACATCATCGATGAGGTCCACATGCTTTCGAACTCGGCGTTCAACGCCCTGCTGAAGACAATCGAGGAACCTCCCGAGTACATTATATTCATATTCGCCACAACAGAACTTCAGAAGGTTCCGGCAACCATAAGAAGCCGCTGCCAGCAGTTCCACTTCCAGCTCATCGGACTTAATGACATAAAGAAATGCCTCTGTGAAGCCTGTCAGGAAATGAACATACAGGCAGATGAGGATGCACTCTTCTGGATCGCCAAGGAAGCCGCCGGTTCCATGAGGGATGCCTATACCCTATTCGACCAGGTCGCATCATTCTCCGGCAGTCATATAACGCTTGCAGGAATAAAGGACAAGCTCGGCCTGGTGGGAAGCGACCAGATCGCATCAATCATCTCATCCTCGATAAAAGGAAACCGGAAAGGAGCTCTTGAGACACTTGACTCGATCCTTGCCAAAGGAGTATCTGTCGACCAGTGCCTGAGGGACTTCAGCGAGTTCTTCAGGAGCCTGCTTTTCATAAAGGAAGGTGTCGACAGCGAGGAGCTCCTCAATATAAGAGCCGGCGATGTCCCGCCTGAAATAATATCAGCACTCACCACAGCACAGTGCGAAGCCGCACTGAGGTATGTGATGAACATATACAGAGAAGTGCGCTATTCAATATCGCCGCGCTTTGAACTCGAGCTTTTCGTCTCACGTCTTTCATCCCTGCCGTTCCTGACAAGCCCGGAAGAGCTTGTCGCAAGACTTGAAGCCCTCAAGAGCGATATAGCACAGGGAAAGGCGACAGTCGTGAAGGAAGTCCGGACTGTTTCTCTTCCCTCTTCTCCGGATACAAGGGAAAAGGAGAAAGAAAGCCGCCCTTTTGATGAGTCTCCGTCTGATGGAAAGAAGACGGAAACGGATAATGGGCAGCAGATGGATGCTGGCTTCGATACACCCGCTCCTGCAGTGGATGTAATGCATGGCACACCCGCATCACCTTCAATGTACAGCGAAGAAGAGTATGATGAGGCTGAAAACGAAGAAGACTCAATCGGGGATGAAATTGAAGGCAGTTATCCGGCAGCGGAATACAATCCCCCTGCAGAGAAAAATGAAAAAGCTCCTCAGGATTACATGTCAAAGCTTGAAGCAATGACCGATGCCGCCAACGGAAGCGACGTTTTCGGTCTTGGCAGCTGTTTTGCGGAAATCTATGACATCAGGATTGAGAACGGTGACATGGTGCTTGTCACTGCATCGGGATATACCCATAAATTCCTCAATGAGAACATCAGTGAGGTCAGACAGATCATAAAGGATGTAACAGGCTTCAGCGGCCACGTGAGTGCCATACTCCAGGCAAAACCGCAGGAGCGCCACAACCCTCTTCTCGATAAAGTAGCAAAGGCCTTCCGCGGCCAGATAATCACACTCAACCAATAAGGAAACCAGTAATGAAACTACCTTTTTTCGATCAGAATTTCGCAAATAAACTCAAGGAAATGGCAGAGAACGTCCAGAAGGAACTTGACAGCATAAGCGCTTCCGGCGCTTCCGGCGGCGACATGGTCAGCATCACGATAAAGGCAAACGGGGAAGTCCTCGACTTCAATATCTCGGATGAAGCCTACAACCTCGGCAGCAAGGAAATGCTCACCACCCTCATAAAGGCGGCGATAACAGATGCCATGAGAAATCTGGAAGCGGCAAAGAAGGAAAAGGAATTCGAACTGGCGACAAAGGCAAGGGACGGTTTCTGATGCAGAGTCTTGATGAACTTGTAAAACTTCTATCCCGCCTCCCCGGAATCGGAGGAAAAAGCGCATCACGTATCGCATACCACCTCATCAGCGGCGATGAGGCGTACAACCGCCATCTCGGCCAGGCCATAGAAACGATAAAGGAGAAAATCCACCGCTGCTCTCTCTGCGGTTCATATACAGACACCGATCCATGCATCTACTGCTCCGACATGAACAGGGACAGGTCTCAGCTGTGTGTCGTCGAGCAGCCGCAGGATGTTCTGACAATTGCCTCTTCCGGGGTCTATAACGGGCTTTTCCATGTGCTTGGCGGTGCCATAAATCCGATGGACGGCATCGGACCTGACCAGCTTTCCTTCCGCTCTCTCAAAGAAAGAGTCCGGGACGGGGGAATAAAGGAAGTGATAATCGCGACAAACCCGACGGAGGAAGGAGACACGACCGCGCTTTATATCCGTCAGATTCTCAAGGATGAGAATATCACGATAAGCCGCATCGCGGCAGGTCTTCCGATCGGAGGCGATCTTGAGTATGCTGACCGCCTCACACTCGCCCGCTCACTGAGGGGCAGGATCAGGTATTGATCTTAGTATTCCAGAAATAGAAGCCGTAATATTCATTGACACCGCTGAGGCGGCTGCTGTAAAGATAGCCCGACTGGTAGTGACCGCATATTATGGCCGGAAGATAATCATAGAAATAGTCCTGAATCTCAAACCAGACAGAGCGTGCCTCTTCAATCGATGAGGCTGAATTGAAAAGGCTCATCAGTGAAGCAAGGTGCTCATCATCGCTCCAGCCGGCATAGTCGGGAGAAAGATACAGTTTCTGGCCCGGAAGCGGCACCTGCGTCATCGCGGTTATGCAGATGTCCCATTTTGAAGGATCGCTTCTGTATTCCATCATTGCAGCCCAGTCCACTATTGTGAGCTCCACATTGAAACCGGCCTTCTCCAGCTCGCTTTCAAGCGCAAGTGCGCTTTTATCCATGTTTGAGAGATTGCTTGAAAGCACTTTCACCGGCGTTCCGTCATAACCATTTTCCTCAAGAATTGCGGCAGCCTTCTTTTTATCACCGATATCATAACGCGCCTCAGGCTCATCAGATACCCACAGTCTCTGGTCGCTCTCCATCAGATTGGGATGCATGACATAACCGCCCGAGCCATAGCAGGCGGCCATGATCACATCAAGATCAAGTGCCGTGTTCACCGCAGTGCGGATGTACTGCTGCGAGGCAGGACCTTCCTTCTTGTTGAAAAGCAGGACAAAACTGCCGGCCTCGCTTCCCCGGCTGACGACAAGCGCATCATTCTCCGACAGACGCGGGATATCATCATTCATGAGATCGTTCATGAAAAGATACTGCCCTGTCTCACATCCTGCAGTGCGTGCAAAGGCATCCGGTACGAAATAGTAAATCAGAGTTTCAATATAAGCATGCTTATAGCCGGCAAGCCCGTCCATCTCTCCTCCATACGGACAATAGGAATCAAAACGGGACAGCTTTATGTACTCCCCCTTTCTCCACTCATCGACAGTATAAGGCCCTGTTCCTATATACTCGGTTATGAGACCGTCGGCATCAAGGGAGGCAAACATATCCTTTGAATAAACCGCAGCACTCTGCGGACTTGCCGCCATCATCTCTGGAAGGAAAAGAATGGAGGAAGCGGCATCTATTCTCACGGTATACTCATCAACGGCATAAAACTCCGCTCCACCTGTCAGTGCCGATGCATTCGAATTGTACTCAAGCCATCTGTTGAGGGAAAGGACGACATCCTCGCTGGTCATTTCCTTTCCGTTGTGAAACAGCACGCCGCGGCGCAGATTGAAGACCCATGTATGATTGTCATCAAGGGAATGAAAACTCTCGCACAGCTCCGGCACTGCCCGCCCGCCGGCATCAAGCGTGACAACCTTCTCAAAAACATTGCCGACCATGACAAAACGTGCAACCTGCGATGAATTCACATGCACATCGAATACAGGAGGTTCCTGTGAAACGGCAACAGGAAGCACATCACTGCTGATATTCCTTTCCACGCCACATGAAGGAAAAAGTGAAAGAACGGCAAGAAGCAGAATTATTACAGGCATGCGGTAATTATGGGAAATCGGGAAAATGTTGACAATATGAAAAAAGCTGCCGCTCCGGATGAAGCAGCAGCCCTGATTGTAAAGCCTTTCAGCTTACTGCGGCTGTTTGCCGATATAGGCAAGAATACCGCCGTCAACATAAAGGATATGGCCGTTGACGAAATTGGATGCATCGGATGCAAGGAATACTGCAGGCCCCTGAAGGTCTTCAGCATTGCCCCAGCGTCCTGCCGGAGTCTTGGAAACGATGAACTGGTCGAACGGATGGCGGCTGCCGTCAGCCTGTCTCTCTCTGAGAGGGGCTGTCTGAGGTGTTGCGATATAGCCAGGCCCGATACCGTTGCACTGGATGTTGTACTCGCCGTACTCTGATGCAATGTTTCTTGTAAGCATCTTGAGGCCGCCCTTTGCAGCTGCATATGCGGAAACTGTCTCGCGTCCGAGCTCACTCATCATTGAACAGATGTTGATGATCTTGCCGTGACCGGCCTTGATCATGTGAGGAATGACAGCCTTTGAAACAATGAACGGAGCATTGAGATCCACATCGATGACCTGTCTGAACTCAGAAGCCTTCATCTCACACATAGGGATTCTCTTGATGATGCCGGCATTGTTGACAAGGATATCGATCTTTCCGAATTCCCTGACAATGTCTTCAACTGTTGCGTTCACGACATCTTCATTTGTAACGTCACATACATAGCCCTTGGCCTCAATACCTGCTTCCTTGTAGCTTGCAAGACCCTTGTCAACAAGCTCCTGCTTGATGTCATTGAAGATTATCTTTGCACCAGCTGCGGCAAATGCACTGGCAATTGCAAAACCGATACCGTATGAAGCACCGGTCACCCATGCGACTTTTCCTTCAAGAGAAAAATCCTTCATATTCATAAGTACATACCTCCGAATTAAATTCTGTAACCAGTATAAGGCCAAGAATTCAATCTTGCAAGCGAAAAATTGAAAAATGAAACAAAGTTCCACTTTTTCATATATGCTTTAATATTGCTTTATCTTATATGCTTTTTGCATTGTTTTATGTGTCTTGTCTTTCCCATAATATTATGAAATTCCATTTTTATCAGGATGAAAGTCAATGAATAAAGAAAAGAAAATGTAAAATTCTTTCCACTTGTTACCGGTTTACAGCTACAATTGACAGGGTGAGATTTCAAGGCATGAAAGAGAGAGCGCACTTTTACGATTCAATACAGAACAAGATTTTCATCTGCATAACATCCGTTGTAAGTATTCTTGTCATTCTCACAACGCTCCTGATCTATGCGAATTCATCAAACGTTATAAAACAATCCGCGATGACATTCATGTCCACCACCCTGCATACGGTAAACCGGCAGATACAGGATCTGCATACCAGAACAGTCAACATTCTACTTAAAATAGCCATAAACAGCACGGTAAGAACAACAATCCCTCTCAATCCAGATCTCGCATCATACGAGGAATTCGAGCAGTACAGGGAAATCGACAATCTTATCCGTAATTACATTGCGGAAGAATCATATATTGAGAGAATAGTCATCATCAGAAGCGACGGGAGAGTGTTCTTCTCCGGAAGTCCTATAATGATGAGGGACGAAGCTCTTGAGCTGTACAACACCTGTCTTAAGTATGAAGGAGATACATTTTTCACTGTTAACGGGAACATGTACTGCTACCGCCCGATCTATACAATCGATGACGGACAAGGAGCAATAGTACTGGCAGATCTGAATGAAGAGTCGATAGACTCAATTTTCCAGCGATCCAGCTTCACCAATATGGATATTTTCATCATGACACAAGATGGAAGACTTTTTTCCCAGACTCCGTCAAACATAATCGATATTGGAAACGCAAATAAAGTTCTTTCCACCCCACAGCACATAAACAGTGATCCGCAGGAAATCAGAATAGAAAAAGAAAAATACCTCAGCACAAAGGAAACGATACCGGGTACAGGATTGACATCTGTTTGTTTTGTATCATACCTGAATCTTTTTTCCGATTCCTTCAAAATCCTTTACATAGCAATAGCCTTGATCATTCTTTCAATAGGCATCTCAATTCTCATCTCATATTTTCTTTCAAGACTGATCACAAAAGATCTCCGGAGCCTGAGAATTTCCATGCTGAAGATAAGCCAGGGGAAAATAAAGGAAAGAACAAAAATTCCGAAGGCTGCAGAAATCAAGGATCTCGCTGTCATATTCAACAACATGATGGACAAAATGGACGATCTTATAAAGGAAACAGCAAGAAAAGAAATTGACAAACAGAAACTTGAACAGGACTACCTGACGATGCAGATCCAGCCTCATTTCATATACAACACCCTCAATCTCATAAAAATCATGGCAATAAAGAACAATGAGAATGAAATGGCTGATGCAGTGACAGCCCTTGTTGAGCTTCTGCGTGCCGTAACCGGTAAGACTGAGCGTTATACCAGCCTTGAAAATGAAGTAAATTATGCACGGCAGTATATCTGTCTGCATGATTTCAGGAATGAATGCAGTATAAGACTTGATGTCGATATGGAAAAAGGAATTGAGGAAACACGTGTGCCAACACTTGTTTTACAACCTCTGGTGGAGAATGCATGCCTGCACGGCTTTGAAGGCTGTAAATGCGGTATCATCTCCATCAGAGCTTTCAGAAAAGATGGAAAAGTAAACATTCAGGTAAAAGATGACGGATGCGGATTCGAAACAGACGCATCAAAAAGCGGAAGGCTGTACGGTATAGGGATTTCAAACGTAATTGAAAGAATGAAGCTCCTCTACGGGCAATCTTTTACGTTCAATATACAGTCCAGCAAGAATAAAGGAACGGTTGTGGAGCTTATATTCTGAAATGTCATATAGAATAATTGTTGTTGATGATGAAATACAGTTTCTTGATTACATAGTATCGCTCCTGCCGTTTGAGGAACTGGATCTGGAACTTGTCCTGAAAACGACATCCCCAAATGAGGCATTAAAAGTACTCAGACAGGCAGATGTGCATATTCTTCTGACGGATGTGATGATGAGTGAAATGTCCGGTGCCAGACTTGCCGAGATTGTGCATGAGGAAAAACCCCAGGTAAACATACTCGCACTGAGCAGTTATGATGATTATGATTATGTCCGCTCAATTCTCCTCAGCGGTGCAGCTGATTATCTGCTGAAACACAGAATAGACAAAGCATCCCTTACAAAGGCACTCAAGAAAATAATCGAAAGCATAAACATGGAGCATTTCGGGCAGATAATACCTCCTCATGCAGCAGAAGAAATAAAAACGGCAATAATTAATGAAGAATACGTGAGACTGAATTCAATTCTGACGACAATGTTCGCATCACACAAAGAAATGCAAAGCCGGATAAATCTGCTTGACGCACTTACAGCCCTGCTGAACCAGATGAAAAAGAGCGAATACTTTGTCGACATGTTCATAATACAGCGACCTCTCTTCTCTTCCCTTCTTGAAAAAGGAGAAACCTCATCATTCATAAATGAATTCATTTACAGCATACAGAAATATGCGCTTTCGGGATACTACCGCAATGATTATTCCCAGATTGTCGCAGGAGCTCTTGCTCTCATCGACACAAACTGGGCCATGAATATTTCACTCAAGGATGCCGCAGAAGTGCTCGGAGTAAATGCGGACTATCTTTCACGTCAGTTTTCAAAGGAAGAAGGAAGTACTTTTATTGAATACCTTAACAGAATAAGGGTGTATCATGCAAAAATGATGCTCCGCGACGGACATACCCTCAAGGAAGTATCATACGAATGCGGTTTCAAGAATTACAGCTATTTCCTGAAAGTATTCAAAAAGGTAATGCAGATGTCTCCCGGAGAATACACAGATAAATGGAATATGGTCAGAATCGGACATCAAAAGTAAAAATTTGTTCATCCAATTCGCTTGGACAACTTTAAAAAAGGACGGGAAGAATAAAGATAAGAACAACAAAAAGGAGAAAAAAATGAAAAATCTTTTAACTGTGTTATCGTTGCTTCTTATCATTAATCTCTGTCTGTTTGCAGGCGGTTCAAGTGAAAGCGCACAGGCAGATGAACCGAAAGTTGCAGTTAATCCGACAGGTTTTCCTATTGTAAATGAACCTCTTACTCTGACTGTATTCGGAATCAGGGATGCAAACCAGGCAAACTGGGATGATGTATATGTACTGCAGAAATATGAGGAAATCTCCGGTATACATATGGACTACCAGGAAGTTCCGGATCAGGGCAAAGAAGAAAACAAGAGTCTTCTTTTTGCTTCAAATGATCTTCCAGATGTGTTCCTCCGCCCGGTTTTCACACAGAATGAAATCACACGCTACGGCATTGAAAGCCACCAGCTCATGCCGCTGAACGACCTCATTGATGAATACATGCCGAATTTCAAGGCACTGATGGAATCTGATCCGGCAGTTAAGCAGGCAATCACATCTGCCGACGGAAATATTTATGCTCTCCCACAGATCGATGTTTCAAATACCGGAAAAATTGATTTCAAGCAGTGGATAAACAAAGACTGGCTTGAAGCTCTGGATCTCGAAATGCCGACAACAATTGATGAACTGGTTGAAGTCCTCCGTGCATTCAAGACGCAGGATCCCAACGGAAATGGCATTGCTGATGAAATTCCGTTCGTCTTCAGGGAAATTGGCAGTGTATACCAGACACTCGGCAGTGCATATGGTCTGCACTACATGTTCACTCAGCCTGTGAATATCGAAGATGGAAAAGTCCATTTCTGGCTTAAGGATGAGAACTTCAAAGAATACCTCATGCTTCTCAATCAGCTTTATGAAGAAGGTCTGTTATGGTCAGACTTCTATAAGAGAGATCTTCCTGCATGGAGATCAAATCTTTCAAATGCACTCTTCGGTGTATTCTACATGCCGTATTCTGATGTATTTGTTAATGTCGAAGATCAGATGACAGTGCTTCTTCCGGTAAAAGGACCATATGATGGGGAAGTCTTCTGGGCAAGTTCAAAGACCGGTGTCGAGACAGGTGCATTCGCATTTGCACTCAGCAGTACATGCAAGAATCCGGAAGCAGCATGCCGCTGGGTAGACTACTTCTATTCCCCTGAAGGTTCACTCTTCTTCCGCTACGGCATTGAAGGCGAGACATATTACTTTGATGAGAACGGGTATCCGCAGATGAACGATGAAATCGTGAATGACGAAAGAGGCTTTATGACAGCTCTTGGTGAAATCTGCCTTGTCCCCGGCGGAAACATCCCCAACATCATTACAAGTCAGACTGAAGGTCTTGTTGCCTCCAATCTGACGAAGGAAGTCGCTGCTGCCATGCTTCCTTATACAGACAATGCACTCATGCCGCCAAGCTTCACACCGGAAGAAAACGAAGAAGTCCTTTTCATTTCCCAGGATCTGAACAACTATCGTGATCAGGCTGTATCCCGCTTCATTGTAGGTGAATACTCATTTGACATGTGGGATGAGTACTGCGAGACACTGGATCAGATCGGACTCGGACGTCTTGAGGAAATCTACCAGGCTGCATATGACAGAAGTCAGAACAACTGATTTTCATTAACTTACAGCCATCATAAAAACGGTCTGGAAACTTCTCAATCAAAAATACACTGATATGCTCTGACAGAGGCAGTCATGCCTCTGCCGGTGCACTTGTCATCTCACGGGAGGATCGATACATGAAAAAAGACTGGAAAAAGAAATATATAGGAAAAGGCGGCCTGTTTGCGCTTGTCGCCATACCGATGATATGGTATCTGATTTTCTATTATGTACCGATATACGGTGTTCAGATTGCATTCAAGCAATATAATCCGTCTCTCGGAATCACAGGAAGCCCCTGGGCAGGCCTGAAGTATTTCAAGCAGTTTTTCAACTCATACTATTTCAAGGACATAACTCTTAATACAATCCTTCTTTCACTCTACACTCTTGCAATCGGTTTTCCTTTGCCGATCATACTTGCTCTGATCATAAATGAGATAAAAGGGACAGGATTGAAGAAAGCTGTACAGAATATAACATACATACCCCATTTCCTCTCTGTTGTAGTTATCGTCAGCATGCTCACAATATTCAGCAATCCCAACTACGGACTTTTCAACAGCATAAGAGGTCTTCTGGGCATGGAGCCGGTGGATCTGATGGCAAAGCCGGATATGTTCCGTTCCCTGTATGTTTTCTCCAATGTATGGCAGCATATGGGGTTCAATTCGATCATATACATTGCCGCACTGTCTTCAGTTGACCCTGCCCTATACGAGGCTGCGACAATAGACGGAGCAAGCAGATTTAAAAAGATACTCTATATATCAATCCCAAGTCTTATTCCAACCATCATGATTCTTCTTATCATGAGAATAGGCTCAATAATGAATGTAGGATTCGAGAAGGTTCTCCTTATGCAGAATCCGATAAACAAGGAAACAAGCGAGATCATCTCCACATTCATATACACAAACGGTATACAGCAGGGCCAGTTCAGCTATTCATCAGCAGCAGGACTTTTCAATTCGGCAATAAACTGTGTCCTTCTGGTAATTGCCAACAAAGTTTCAAAGAAAGTTACAGGGAGCGGCTTATGGTAAAAACAAAGAAATCAGCAATAAGAGAAACCGGAACAGACCGTATTTTCGATTTCATAATAAACATCATCGCAGTTGCAGTAATTGTGATTATCCTTTATCCCCTGCTCTTCGTTCTTGCCGCTTCCTTCTCAAATCCGGACTATGTTGTAAGCGGACAGGTGAGCATATATCCAAAGGGTTTCACCCTTGAACCATATAAAATGGTTTTCCAGAACAGTGACATATGGACTGGATACAGGAATTCAGTACTTTATACAGTCGTAGGGACCTTCATCAGCATGATAATGACTATCTGCCTGGCTTACCCTCTGTCAAGAAAGGATATGCCGCACAGACGGCTCCTCACCCTGATAATCATCTTCACCATGTATTTCAACGGAGGCATGGTTCCGACTTACATGCTTGTAAGAAATCTGGGACTGTATAATACATTCTGGGCTGTGATAATCCCTGTTGCGATAAATACGTACAATTTCATCGTAGCAAGGACATTCTTTGAGAACAGCATCCCGAGAGAAATGTATGAATCCGCAATGATCGACGGGAGCGGAGATATAAGAACACTGGTATCAATCGTACTGCCGCTTTCAACTGCAATACTTGCTGTTCTCATTCTTTATTATGCGGTAGATTATTGGAACGCATACTTCAATGCGCTGATTTATCTGAATGATGACAATCTTTATCCGCTGCAGATCATCATAAGGAATATTCTCCTTATCGGTCAGACCGAACAGATGGGGTCAAACAGTGTCGGCATGGGAGACAAGCTGAAAATGGCTGAGGCAATAAAGTATTCAGTAATAGTCGTAAGCTCAGTACCTGTTCTTATTGTATATCCGTTTGTTCAGAAATATTTCACGAAAGGCGTGATGATAGGAGCTATCAAAGGATGACAAAGAAACCTAATATCGTTATCTGCATGGCAGATCAGATGAGATATGATACAAGGAAATCAAAAGGTTTTGCTCTGGATACGATGCCTTATCTTGACAGTCTCTGCACACAGGGAATTGAATTTGACAGAGCATACACCCCGAATCCGACCTGCATGCCGGCAAGGGTAAGCATGTTTACAGGAAGGGTTCCTTCTGCCCACAGGGTCAGAACCAATCATAATGCAAAAGATGCACTTTACACACTCGATATGCTCGATGTGCTGAAAAAGCAGGGTTACAAAACCGCGCTTTGCGGGAAGAACCACAGCCATCTCTCCCTTTCCAATTTTGATTTCTCAAAAGTCAACGGGCATCTTGGCACAGAAGACGGCCATGAGATCAGCGAAAAGGAAAAGGAAGTTGATGATTTTCTGAAAACACTGAATTTCTGTGACTGCGACCACCCTTCCCCGCATTCTGTGAAAGAACAGCTGCCATACAGGAATGTAAGTGATTTCTTCACGTTCTTTGATCAGTGCAGGAAAGAAAACAAGCCTTCTTTTGCATGGGTTTCTTTTGCCGAACCGCATAATCCTTATCAGGTACCCGAACCTTACTTCAATAAATTTTCACCTGAATCTCTTCCTGAAATCACTACGACAATGCAAGACAATGAAGGAAAAAGCGCCAGCTATGCTTTCATGGACTGGGCCTGGGACAAAGTATACAAAAGCGAGAGAAAAGAAAGGATACTGCGCGACAGATCAAATTACTATGGAATGCTGTCCCTTCTTGATGATCAGATAAAAAGACTTGTGGAAGGAATAAAGGAAAGAGGAGAACTTGATAACACAATAATTTTCATCCTTTCCGATCATGGCGAATTCATCGGAGAATACGGACTGATAAGAAAAGGTTGCAATGTGGCACAGGTTCTGGCTCATATCCCGTTCACGGTTATCGGCTGCAATGTGAGAAAAAAAGGCATTGACAGAAAGAATTTCATCAGCATTATAGACATATTCCCCACAATCTGCGACATGATCGGTGTTCCTGTTCCTTTCGGTGTACAAGGGAAAAGTTTTCTTCCGATCCTTACCGGAGAAGATTATCCTGAAAAAGACTTTTCCATCGCATACAGCGAATCAGGTTTCGGTGGTCTCTTCTGGGACAAAGACAAAGACAGCCTTGATCCCGTCAGTGAAGGTGCGACAAATGATTACAACGCTTTTGACTGTCTCAACACATGGACTCAGTGCGGAGAGACCCGCATGATAGTCAAAGACAAGTACAAATACGTTGCAGATATGATGGGAAACTCCTGGCTTTATGATATTGAAAAAGATCCTTATGAAACGGAAAATCTTGCAGAAAAGAAAGAATATATTCCGGTAGTCTGTGACATGGCCAGAGAGCTTGCATGTGAAATGATGCGCAAAGCCGATACCATACCATCATGCAGCGCAAGATACAGGACTAAACTCCATCCAAAAAGATATTTCTTTGACAATAGCTTCTGTGTCAAACAGGATCCTGGAGTAAAATATTATCCGGTAGAATGTCCAAAAAGGAGGGAAAACTGAACAGAAAAGAATTTGCAATGAGCGCATTTCACGGAGCAGTATATTTCCCTTCAAGGGTTTATAACGCATACCAGACATATGAGTATTTCGATGCTTCGGAAATTGAGAGAGATTTCTCATACGCAGAGAAAGCAGGAATCACTGCACTGAGGATTTTCACAAGCTATGAACAGTATCTGAAAGACAAGCCGGCTTTCTTCTCGAAATTCGACACCCTGCTGACCATAGCTGCAAAGCACGGTATCCGGGTGATGCCGGTTCTGTTTGAGAACTGCGGCCGTGATTTCACAGAAGAGAATGCAATGGACAGGGATCCCGATACAGCTGTGTGCGTGAAATCTCCTGCCCTGAAGACCATCCAGGATCCTTCACTGTGGACAGGATGTCTGCAGTACACACAGGACTTCATGATCCGTTATGCAGATGATGAAAGACTTGCAGCCATAGAAATCATGAATGAACCTGATTACAGGATAGGAGATGTTGACTTTGCCATTGCCATGCTGAAGAAAGCACACGAATACAAAAAGAGTGTTCCACTTACAATAGGATGCATAACACTGCAGCAGTGTCTGTATTACGGCGATCTCATTGATGTCTATCAGTTCCATGACAATTTCCCATCAGACATTGAGTCTTTCAAAAGGGAACTTGAATTCGCATCACAGGTGAAGAGAGTGAGGGGAAAACCTGTATGGCTCTCAGAGTGGCAGAGACTGAGGAAAAGCGGTCCCGGCTGGGATAAGGCTGAAATACCAGAAGAGGAGAAAACTCCGGATCTTGCATCTCTTGCACCTCTTGTATATGAAAGCGGACTTGGATCATTCTTCTGGTGTCTGATGGTAAAGCCTGCATATCTGTCTGCACAGAGACCGAACGGCACATACAACGGATTGTTTTATGAAGACGGAAGCATCTACAGTGCTGAAGATTACAAAGCCATAAGCGGCAAAGATGATATAAAGGAAAAGAAAGGACTACCGGAATGGTATGTCAGATCAAAAGAAGCAAAGGAGAAAAACAGAAAATGAAAGACAGTTACCCCCGCCCGCAGTTTGAAAGGGAATCATTCATAAATCTCAACGGCTGGTGGACCTGCCACATAAGCCGCAAGGCAATGTGTTACAGAAATCGGGAAATAGACGAGGAGAGAGTCACCTCAAAAGGTTTTGAGGACAGAATCCTTGTGCCATTTGCCCCTGAGACTCCGGCATCCGGCATGAACGTACAGGACATCATAGACTGCATATATTACCACAGGACCATCCAGTGCGAGAGACTTGATGAAGAGAAGAGAGCCATGCTTAATTTCGCAGCAGTCTTCTATCATTGCGAGGTTTACATAGATGGCATTCAGACAGGATTCCATGACGGGGGAAGCTCTTCATTCAGTATTGATATAACAGCCTTTGTCAAAGACGGAGAAGAACATGATCTGGTTGTGAAGGCGACAAGCAATCTGCAGGATGGCAGCATACCATCAGGCAAGCAGTCAAGCTACATGACAAGCTATGCCTGCTTCTATCACCGTACAACCGGTATCTGGCAGAGTGTATGGATCGAGATTGTTGACCGGTGTTCTCTTGAGAATGTCAGGACAGTATGGAATGCAGGAAGTGAAGAGCTTTACTTCACCCCGTCTTTCAGAGCCCTGAGAAAAGGACTGATGCTTGAAACTGAGATAATATCGCCGGAAGGCGAAGTGTTCACATCATGTGTGCCGGCATCGCAGATGGGAACATATCACATACACATCAGCAATCCTGATCTGTGGGAACCCGGTCATCCTGCACTCTATAGCATAAAGTACCGTGTCAAAGACGGAGAGAAGGTGATAGATGAAGTTTCCTCATATACAGGACTGAGAGACATCCGCTTTGAAGGGAACATGATATACCTGAACGGGAAGAAGCTGTATCAGAGGCTTGTGCTGGATCAGGGTTTCTATCCTGAAAGCAACTGGACAAGTCCGTCAGATGAAGCACTTGAGGAAGATATCAGGCTGAGTATGGCAGCGGGCTTCAATGGTGCAAGGCTGCATCAGAAAGTATTTGAGGAAAGGTTCTTCTATCATGCCGACAGGCTTGGCTATCTTGTATGGGCGGAAAGTCCGTCCTGGGGACTGGACTACAACAATGAAGGACTTGCACACAGGAATTTCCTTTCAGAATGGGCAGAGATTGTCATGCGTGATGTGAATCATCCCTCGATAATCGCATGGACACCTCTGAATGAAACCTTCTATTTCAAAAATCCCCTTGCACACAGAAGGCTTCACAAGAATGCGTATGAAATATGCAGGATGCTGGATCCCTCCCGTCCTGTAAATGATGCAAGCGGCTACATACACTACATGACGGATCTGTGGACAGTGCATACATATGTACAGGATCCCGGGAAACTGGCACAGCAGCTTGAGTTAAAGGATGGAATGCCGTTCCGAAATTATCCACAGTATGAAGCAGAGTACAGCGGACAGCCTTATCTTGTTGATGAATACGGCGGCATAAAGTGGGATCCTGAGACTCAGGGAGATATGTCTCTTTCAAAAGCCCAGAACCTCACGTCCTGGGGATATGGTGATGCAGTGCACAGTGAGGATGAATTCTTCACAAGGCTTGAGAAGCTTACTGATGTGATACTTTCGATGGATCATATCTGCGGATACTGCTATACACAGCTTACTGATGTAGAACAGGAGAAAAACGGTGTGTATTTCTATGACAGATCTTCCAAGTTCGACACATCCAGATTCCGCCGCATATTCTCAAGAAAACCGGATGGTTATGACATCTGATTCAGGAATAAATTAATGGTGGTATGTCGGATCCCTTCTTCCGGCATACCTTTTGTAAGCAATGGCGTAACACCGGATAAACTGATATTAATCTCCAATTCTTTTCTGTTACAATTATCTCAATGAATTACAATGGAATCAATAAAGAACCACATGCTCACATTCCATTTGAACAGAGAACAAGTGAAGAAAAATACAATCTCTGGGCAACTGCCATAGGTTTGCAAGACGTAGACGGACTAAAACCATCATCGTTTCTCATTGATATTGCAAACCGAAGCATAAAAGGTGAATTATCGCTGCAGGAAGTTAAACAGAAACTATCCGCTTACTATGAAGAAAAAGATAAACACAGCACAAACGAAAAAGAAAAAGAAGCAGATATAGTATCAACAAATATTACTACAATATTAACTTCTACTGATTTCAGTTTTTCACTGGACGGTCTGCTTTCAACACATAAATTTCTTTTTAATGAAGTGTTCTCTTTTACAGAAGAAATACGGACAGTAGATATTTCAAAAAAAGAATGGGTCCTCAATGGAGAAAGTGTATTATACTCCCCCGCACAGATGATAATTGAAAACATAAAATATGATCTGGAAGAGGAAAAGAAATTTTCATATACAAATCTCAATCAGGCAGAACTCGTCAGCCATCTTTCACTCTTTATCGCAAGACTATGGCAAATACATCCATTCAGAGAGGGCAACACAAGAACATCCGTTGTTTTTTTGATAAAATATCTGAACACGCTCGGCTACAGTGTGACAAATGATCTGTTTTCAGAAAATTCCTGGTTTTTCAGGAATGCCCTTGTCAGAGCATGCTATTCTGACCGGAGAAATGGAATACTTCCGGATTTTTCATTTCTTGAGACTTTTTTCAACTGCCTCCTTTTCAATGAAAAGTCAGAATTGAAAAACAGAAATATGAAAACACCTTCCAAGAAAGAGCCAACCGACCAACCGACCGACCGACTAACCTTGCTTGATGTTCTGAGCGGCGATGAATTATCAGCCAAGGAAATAATGAATGCAATGAGATTGTCTCATGTACCGTCATTCAGAAAGACACATCTGAAACCGGCCCTTGAAAAGGGACTGATTGAAAGAACAATTGAGGAAAATCCGAATCATCCGGCACAAAAATACAGACTGACCGAAAAAGGAAAGAAAAAGCTCAGTGGCAGTACATCATAAAACAGGCACCGTTTCCGGCGCCTGTCTTAAAGGAATCAGAGCTTATCTATAAGCATACTGCACTTTCCACTCGGAATCGGCAGCGTCTTCTTCTTTTTCTCATCGAGAATCTCGATTGTGAAATAATAGAGTTTCTCGCTTTCAAGTCTTATCTCCCAGCCTCTCAGATTCTTGTTGGAAAGGATGGTGACGAAGTTCCTCTTGAGCGACAAATGCTCTATACCCATGGCCTCAAGACTCGGCATCATCCAGTCAACCGTCTTTCTCGGCAGAGAGATTTCAAGACCGATGATGTTCTCGATCATCAGCGTGATTGTGATCAGCCCGGTCATCGGAAGATAGCGGCTCCTGTTAGTGAATGAACCGTCCGTGCAGAGGGACGGCCCTTCGCTTGAGGGCTTATATGCCTGCCATACTTCACCTACTGTCTCTCCGTCCGGATGAAGCGTATCAAGAATGAAATACATATGACGTATCGCACACTCGCGGGCAAAGATTGATGATGTATACTTCACAAGTCCCTTGATCACCATGTATGTGAAGAACGGAACCACACCGCCGCGGTAACCTTCTCCGTTTGCAGAATAATTCGGGTTGGAAACAGGCAGACATGGGAACGGATTGTCGGTTCCGAATTCAGAAGGATCCTTGAGCTGGCTGATCAGATATTCCGCATACTCGTAATTCGGGATCTCTGCAAGAAGCGTCCAGTAACAGCCTATGTGCTTGTTATTCGTTATCCTCTTCTCATTCTCATCCAGATCGAAATAGAATCTCTTCTCACTGTCCCACATCATGCTGTTGATACGGGTCTTGAGAGAGAAATACACCCTCTTGTAGCGGAACGAAAGCTCCTTGTCATTCAGTATGTCACCGATGTTTGACATATAAAGGGCCGCAAGAGCAAGACATGCGTTGAAATCAACGGTATAGCATGCATCATAGCGTTCTATGTTTCCAAGACAGCAGGCTGAATACGGAACACTGTAAAGGCCGTTGGGACGCTGGAAATTATTGCTCAGCCAGGTGAAGTACTTCTCAAGATGCACGACAATGTCCTTCAGTCTCTTCTTGTTCCCTATCTTGTGATAGAAGAAATACTCGACATAAGGAAGCAGCGGAAGCGTGAGACCGAGCGGATTGTCCTCACTCGTCACCGGCCTGCCTGTTGTCGTATCATAACAGTCGCTGATGCGTCCGTCCTCATCCTGCACGGAGTAGAAATAGTCAATCATCGCACAGGGATCGAATTTCTGGTTGCTGTATACAAGGAAGAGAGAAGACAGGCAGCTGTCGAAAAGGCTTCTCCTGTTTTCCTCGCCTGTGAAAAGATATCCTTCCTGTGGAGCGGCCGCCGGTTTAACTGCATTTCCCTTCCAGTTTTCTTCTATCCAGACCCAGGTTCTGTCGTACATGTCGACAAAATCCTGATCGTAAAAATGCACGCAAGGCACAAAATCTTTAACCAACGCAGATACTCTCCAAAAACATATCGAAAAACGTGTTTTTTCGCCTATAAACTCATCTTATACAATATACCAGAAAGCTCTGGTTGTCAAACACTTTTTTTATCTGACTTTTCTTTTGAGCACAAGCAGTTATAAAAACATTATCTTATTTTTGCGCTCTTTTTCAGAATGAGGAGCGCGTATAGTGAAGATTAAGAGAAGAAGGCAGCAGCCTGACAAGGCAGCGGCCGGCTGAGAGTGAAACAAGTTCACCATCAGTGTGTATTTTCATATTCTCCTCAGCACTTTCTATGATGACTTCCCTTCCTCTCTCTTCCTGCATGAAAGAGCACTTCTCAAGCTGTGTTCCCCTGAAGAACGAAAGTACCATGGGAATCACCTCGCGTCTTACGACGGGACGGTTGGAAAACACGATATCGAGAAGACCGTCATCAAGCACCGCGTGAGGGGCGAGAATGAAAGCCGACCCCATCCTCCGTCCGTTGCTCACGGAAATCTGCTGGCTCTCAAAATTGAACTCTTTTCCGTCAATCGTCATCTTCACTTTATAGCTTGCAGGCAGATGAAGGAGACAGTGGAAGAAAGCGACTATGTAGCTCGGCATGCCGTTGAGATGTCTGTATTCGCCTGCCTTGAAATTTATCGAGGGCTCAAAGCCGAAACCGGTGCCGTTGAGAAAATAACGGCCTGAAGGAAAACGACCGCCTTCAAGATAGCTTACATCTATTTTTCTGGGCTGCCTGCGGGCAATGAGCTGAACTGCCTGTTCGATATCGCACGGGATTCCCGCCATCCATGCAAAATCATTGCCTCTTCCTATCGGTATGATACCCATTTCTGTATCAGTTCCGCTTTTCATGATACCGTTGACGACTTCATTGACGGCACCATCCCCGCCGGCGGCGACAACAGCGGAATAACCTTTGAGGCAGGCCTCAAGACTTGCCTTCTCACCGTCATTCTCGCATTTTGTGAGGTAGAAATCGGCATGTATGCCGTGTTCCTCAAAACAGGTCCTTATCTTTTCTGCCTTGCCGGCACCCCTTCCCTTCGACGCATGCGGGTTTATTATTACAAAAACTCTGTCTTTTTCATTCATGCTTGTCACATCATATATTATTTGCGCGCTAAAAAAAAGAATGGTTTCTTTATCCGTTCTGGTGTATGCTGAAACCATGAGCGTAAAATATGTTTTGATAAACGGAACAGTACTGTCAGGAGTCGCGAAAATCGACAACTGCGCACTGGCAATCAACGATGAAGGAAAAATCGAAGACGTTTTCAGGATGAAACGCCTTGACGAACAAAACTACCCCTCTTCCGTCACACTGATCGACGTCAAGGGAGCATACATCACACCGGGTCTGATCGACACGCACCTGCACGGTATCGGAGGATACGGAACAGAGGACTGCAGTGTTGACTCGATTCTCGGCATGAGCGAACGCCTTGCGGATTTCGGCGTCACATCATTCCTTCCTGCCGTCTACACCGACAGACTTGACAAGATGATTGCAGCAACAAAGGCAATTGTCGGCGCCATGGGAAAGGAGAAAGGAGCAATCATAGAAGGCGTGAACCTCGAAGGTCCTTTCATCTCCCCCAAGAGAATCGGAGCCCAGTCACCGGACGGTCTTCAGGAAGTCAGTCTGGATGTATTCAACCAGCTTTATGAAGCCGGAGAAGGAAAGATTGTCTGCATGACGGTTGCGCCCGAGCTGAAGCACATGAGAACACTTGCCCTTGAAGCGCAGAAAAAGGGAATCGTGCTGCTTGCAGGCCACACCGATGCCGCTTATGAGAACATCATAGAAGGAATGCAGTGCGGCATTCTGCATTCAACACACTTCTTCAATGCAATGAGCCGCCTGCATCACAGGAACCCGAACTGTGTCGGCGCGATCATGATCCAGCAGGACATGAAAGCCGAGATAATCTGTGACGGCATCCATGTCCATCCGGAGCTGGTGAAGCTGCTTCTCAGGGAGAAGCCGATCAGCAACATAGTGATGGTCACAGACTCGCTGAAACCGACAATGCAGAAGGAAGGACAGCTGACGGCCAACGGCATGCCGGCCCAGCTCGTTGACGGAGCATTCGTCTCCGCACAGGACAACAGCCTGTTCCTCGGCTCATCACTTACAATGCTCAAAGGACTTGAGAATCTGGTTGAATGGGGAATCCCCATAGACCAGGCCATCCAGATGGCTTGTTCAAATCCGGCAAGAATCTATAATTTCGAGAAGAAAGGAGCTCTTATCCCTGGCTATACCGCGAACGTCGCAATCATAAACAGAGACTTCAGTCTCGGCGGCCTCTTCATCAACGGTAAACTTGCCAGGGGACTGTTGAGCAAGGAGTTTATAAATGTGGTTCAATAATCTGAATGAAAAGACCATGTGGTCCATCTTCAATGATATTTCCGCCATTCCCCGGGAAAGCGGAAACGAGGAAGGAATACGGCAGTTCCTTCTTTCCTGGGCGGCAGAGCATGACCTGAAGTCCTGCACCGACAAAGCCGGAAACGTATTCATCTATGCCGGCGGCACAAAGGGAAAGGAAAACGATGATCCTCTCTGTCTGCAGGGCCATATGGATATGGTATGTGTGAAAACAGAAGACAGCGCGCATGATTTCCTCAAAGACCCGATTGAAATCGTATGTGACGGAGAGACTGTCAGGGCAAAGGATACTTCCCTCGGTGCGGACAACGGCATTGCTATGGCAATGGCGATGGCTCTCGCAATCGACCCGGAACTTGCCCACCCTCCTCTTGAGCTGCTTTTCACTGTAAGCGAGGAAACCGGCATGAACGGTGCCAACGGCCTTGACGGCAGCAAGCTTGAAAGCAGGAGGATGATAAACCTCGACAGCGAGGAAGAGGGAATCATATACACAGGCTGTGCCGGCGGAATCGAGATCGACGCAGTGGGAAAGGCCAAGCTGAAGAGTGTCAATAAAGAAAAGGCAGCAGCCTACACCATTAAGGTGTCAGGACTGCTCGGAGGTCACAGCGGAGGAGAAATCCACAAAGGAAGGGCAAATGCGATAAAGATCGTAAGCCGCATAATGCACCGCTTCCCCGATTATATGATCTCTTCCCTCTCAGGCGGAACAAGACGCAATGTCATTCCTTCAACCTGCTCGGTGACTTTCGTAGTGGACAGAGAAGACTGCAGTGTCATTGAAAGCATCGTCAATCAGGTAAGAGAGGAAGTGAGGAGAGAATACAGCATCACGGATCCCGGCATAGATATCTCACTTACCAGAACCGATGAAATTCCCGACGAAGCCGTAAAGGCGAAGACCTCCATTGCATTCATGGAAGCTCTTTATCTTACCGTAATCGGGCCTCAGGCTATGAGCGCCGCTGTTCCCGGAATTGTCGAGACATCAAACAATCTTGCAATTGTGGAACTTGCAGACGGAAAACTCACCGCCATTTCATCAACAAGGTCTCTTATCGAGTCTGCACGTGATGAATGCGCATACCGTGTCGCAGCAGCATATGAGGATCTGGGTTTCAAGGTGTCCTACACTGATGCATACCCGTCATGGGCTCCGGATCCCTCATCCCCGCTTACAAAGACTGTTGCATCCCTGTACAAGGCATATACGAAGAAAAAGCCTGTCATCACCAGCATCCATGCCGGTCTTGAATGCGGGATCATAAACTCTGCGGTACAGGGTATGGATTCCATTTCAATAGGTCCGAATCTCTTTGATGTCCACTCTGTCAATGAGCACATCATGGTGGATTCAGCGGAAAGGACAATGGGATTCCTGCGCTACATGCTTTCCAGAATCTGATCGGGATCAGTTAACTAAATGAACTCCGCATTAAACCGTGCGGAGTTCTGATTCCTAAGTCATTATTACTGCATATCATGTAATTTGTTGAGATAATAGAAAAAATTCAATTGTCAGAAAAAAATGATCACAGATATCTCGAACAAGGAAAACAGGGCTGTTATAAAAAGCCTTTGTACCTTTTACAACAACCCTGAAAAACGGAGAATCAAATTCTAGTTGCGTTCGGTGTATACCATTGTCCGCCATTATACAAAGGGACACCGTAATGTACCTGAGTAACAGCCTCAACCATATGCCCATCGATATTCTCAGAAATATGAACTTCAACATCTCCAAGAATCACGGGCTCACTTCCATTTATAACAAATTCATAGGAAACAGAATCCCCTGACTTTACAGAATCAAACAATGCCTCGTCCCACTGTGTTATCATGGCAATGTCAACAGGATTGGTTTCATTATTTGTTACCGTACATTTAATAATTTCTTTCCCTTCTGCCTTTATTAACTCTGCCTTTGTGTCAATATCCATTACATAGAGGATAACTTCGTCTGATTCAATACTACCCTCCGTATTGAAAACCAGACATTTATATATGCCGTTGTCTTTAGGTGTTACCTTGTCATAACGGAAATTCATGGTATCAGCTTCATTATATCCATCCGGAGCAAGTATTATTTCATCATTGCAAAACCACTGATATCCGAGCCCAACGCCTTCAGCTTCGACAACAAAACCGATTTCACTGCCTTTAACGGTAACAACACTCTCCGGCTGTTTTACAATAATTGGAGCAAGAGCTTTTTCACTGAATGTTTTAAGCATCATGCCGGCCTGTGGATATACAGTCACATCTCCGGTATCAGAAATAAGACAATAAGAACCTCCTTCTTTAGCTGGTCCTACAGCTACGCCATAGCCTCCATTATCAGCAGAAGTACTTAACTTAAGTGCAAATAATCCACCCCCGGTTACAGGTTCTGGCAGATTTAGCACAATCTGCTGAGGCGCCCATCTTACAGTTCTTGCATCTATCTCCCACGTCAAGACCTCTCCCGAAGGAATTGTAAGTTCTGCAATGAGAGGCGCATTCACCCTTGGTTCTTGAGGTTCTTGTGTTGGGGCTCTACCAGGACCTTTATCAGGTGTTCTCTGAAATATAGAGGGTCTGACAGAGTATACGACTTCATCAGATTCCACGTTCCATGTCTGAAGCACAGACTGACTATTTGTAATATGAAGCGCAGCCTGATATGCATCTGGAATTGTTGTTTCAACTTCTTCTGCAAGTGGAAAATAAGATGTTCCTTCAACATTCATCGGAAGAATGTGGCCTTCATTATCATATTCAAGTACATAAAACCATTGTCCGGCTAGCGCCATATTTGCATCCCCAGGCTGTTTTGGATTGTCTACCTCAGGAGCACCTTCGGGTGAAGAAATATAATGCTTGAACGGAATAAAATTCACAAGATTTCCTTCCATGTCATACACAGTTGATGAGCCATTGGCCTGTGCATATCCAGCATCATAAGGTCCGGCAAGCACAGAAGGAATTACAACCTGATCCGCAGTATCTGTATCAGGACTGATCCATGGACCATGAGGATCTTTTGCCATAATATATGCAAATGTTGAACTGATAGGATTCCCTCCTCCTCTGTCACCAGTAATGTACCACCATCCGTTCTGATAATGTATTCCAATTCCTCCATTCAGAGAGGAAGTATCCGCACCAGTTTGCACATATTCATCAATACCAGAGCCTTCCTCATTAATATGGTATAAATCGATTTGTCCATGTGATTTGACCATCCATGTATCACCATTTTCATCAAAACCGATGTCAAAATCACGGAGAAGATTCTCATGTGTCGGGTCAAACGGATTATCAGGAAGTCTAGGTTCAGTCCATGGCCCATAGGGAGTTTCGGACTGCATAATCCATGTGCCTGAATATGGAGATCCTTGTGAATTTCCAAACCACATCGTATACAAACCTGTTTTTTCAGAATAAACGACTCTTGTTTTCTTCGGCAGATATATTCTTCCTGTATCAGAATCCTGAGGAAACACTCTTGAGACAAGATGCCAGTTCATCAGATCGTCAGACTCATAAATACACAAACCTCCCGCTCTGTAAAAAGATGCCGGCACCGTATCCAATGTCGCTGTCATATTAGCACCGGGTGCAATATCAAAACTTCCATAAGCAAAAGAAGGGCCATACAAATAATACTTACCCTCAAAATATGAGATGTCACTTGTAACGGTTGCTTCTACAGCATTCCCTTCATCGTCGAGCATAATATTAATCGGCCCATATCGATCAGGATCCAGCGAAGGAGACATTGGCAGACCGTTATTTCCATACAAAGGATCATTCTCAATAAAATTCTTGAATACAGCTGTATCCGTAATGATTTTATTTTCCACATCTGTCATTTCACTGACTGGCTGAGCATTTGCAGAGAAGAAACAGAACACGAAAATTAACGTAAATAATAATCTTTTACGCATAAAAACACTCCTTTGTTAAATTTCTTTATTTTTCTATAGTCTTGACATTCAGAAGTAATACTTTAAGTCTTTCCCAAGTTTGAATATCCTTGAGGTGCAGGCCAATGCCATCCTCTCTGATTATACAAACCATAATCTGGTGCTTTTCTGTATTCCCCAGAATCAAAGCCTTTCAATTTTCCATTTTCCAACCATTCGTCATCAGTTCCATGCAGTTCTGAAATCAGATAATCCATCAATTCTGTCTGTACTGATGAATATTCCATTTTTCCATATAGATTGTGATGTTCAAATGGGTCTGAAACGATGTCGAAAAGCTGAAAAATATTCCCGCATGGATAATAAATGAGTTTATACCGACCATCAGTTGTCATTCGTGTTGCCTTTCTTCCTTCTCCCACTTCACAATAAAGCCTTTCCCTCTGCTGGGATGAAAGCAGGTCTAAACCATCCACTGTTTTGGGAATATCAATTCCACAAATAGAAAGAAGTGTTGGCATGATATCTTCAAGACAAGCTAGCTTATGTGATACCTGCCCTCTGTATTCCTCTATAACTGCCCCTGAAATCAAAAAAGGCACATTGCAGGATTCCTGATAAAAAGTTCTTTTTCCAACGATCGAGTGATTAAAAAGGCTATCGCCGTGATCGCTTAAAAAGCAAATTATTGTATTATCCAGCAGATTGCATTCCCGAAGTGTTCCGATAAGAATTCTTATCTGATGATCAATTAGTGTACACTGAGCATAATATGCCTTCTTTGCCCTGCGTATGTCTTTTTCATTATATTCATCAGCCTGTTCCCTGAGAAGATGCATGATAACAGAGTCATCATTCCAGTCATCCAATCCTTTTTCCGGCATATCAATCTCATCATCCTCATACATATCAAGATAAGACTGAAGAGGAACAAGAGGCGGATGAGGAAATTGATAGGAAACATACCAGAAATGAGGTCTGTCAGGATCTCGTCTTTTTATTTGCCGGCACATTTCTTTTGTAACCCACATGGTAGGATGTGTATACTCCGGAAGGTGCCACGGTCTAGTGTAATAGCTGTTATTTCCCATTGAATGCATGAATTCCTGCCCTGCAAAACCATTTTCACCAAGCCATGTCTGATAATCATCTACATTGCCAAATTCATAGCGGCCTTCTTCTGTTATTATTGCATCATCAAACCCTATTCTGTTACGTTGAGGGTAAACATGAAGCTTTCCCACTGCCATTGTCTGATATCCGGCATTGCTGAAGGCCTGTGCAAGAGTTACAGCATCCGGCATAGGCATCATATCTGAATATACTCTGTCCCCGTGATGAGAAGGAAACATACCTGTCATAATACTGCGTCTTGCAGGAATGCATATCGGGCAGGAAGAAAAACAATTATCAAATTGAATTCCATCACGTGCCAGCTGATCCAGTGTCGGTGTCATAACAATGCTGTTTCCTCCAAAGCCTGTAAAACAACGGCCCCATTCATCAGCACATATCATAAGAACGTCTTTACGTTTTTCCATTTACTGTTCCTCATACTTTTTCAGGCATTGCAAGAGAAGATGCCGGGATATGCCATCTTTCTGTTTCAACAGGATGCACACTCTTTCCCCATTTCATGAGAATCTGAATATGAGCAAGCCTGTTTTCATGAATTTTGATAATATGCTCAGGATTCCATATCCTCTTTGCTTCGGACATAAGATCTTCAAGAATATCAGGCTCAACAGATATCAGATTATGAGTTTCTTTCTTATCATCTTTAAGATTGAAAAGTAGCATTTCGTCTTCATGATCGTAATACCAGATAAGCTTATAATCACCCTTTCTAACCATAATTCCCGGTACAAACTGTTCACCTTTTTTTTCCATACACTCAGAGAAAACAACACGGGAAGGATTATTACCATTTTCAAGTTCATCTTTCAAAGAATAAGCATCAAGATCAGGAGCCTTCATACAGTTTTCCATATCACAGAGAGTCGGACCGATATCCATTATGCTTACAGGAGAAGATACAATCTGTCCTTTTTTTATTCCGTCTCCATTGATGACAAGAGGAACTCTCGCAGCATTATCAAAAAGAGTCTTCTTTGCATACATATTTCTGTCACCAAGAGATTCTCCATGATCAGAAGTATAAATGAATATACCTGATGCTCCTCTGCGTTTTTCATATTCATCAAAAGCTTTTTTCACTTTTCCGATTTGCATGTCAAGATTTTCCACCATGGCATAATATGCGGCACGCATTCTCAAAACCTGTGATCTTTCATATATCTGCTGTCTCGGATTCAGAATCCCGAGATCATAGTCAAACACAGGGTCTTTCTTATCGTTCTTTTCAAGAATATCCAGATAGTATTCGTAAAGATCAGTGGGACCGACAAAGGGAAAGTGCGGAGCATATACACCAACTACAATGCATTGCGGTTTTTCATGCTCCTCATTCAGATAATCAAGCGCAGCATTGATCACAAGTCTGTCATAATCAAGAGTTGGAGAATGATCTCCTCCACCATAAATCTTGGAACATCCGTTCTCAGATATAGTCGGCCTGTAATATTTCAACTCATTATAAGCATCTTCCTGTCCTGGATACAGCTGAAGAAGATCACCGAAAATTCTCTTTGAAAAACCATGCCTCTGATCTGGTCCTTCAAAATGCATTCTGCCGCATAACACGGTTTCATACCCTTCTGCTCCAAGAGAATGGAGAAAAGTGGCATTATCACTCCGAATAGCCCCATGGTTCGTGTAAACTTCAGTATGCATGGCAAGCTGCCCAGACAGCAAACTTGTTCTCGCTGGTACACATAACGGGCAAGGGCTGTATGCAGAAGTGAATACAGTTCCATCTGCTGCAATACGATCCAGATTCGGAGTACGAATTACAGGATTGCCTGCATAATGAATAAAATCACCTCTATGCTGGTCACTTAGAAAAATCAAAATGTCATGCTTATTGTTCATGCGGTAACATTCTCCTTCTTTTTGCTTTTCCCTAGTTTTCTTCTCAGCGATACAATCAAAACAACGGCAAGCACAATGAAGACAAGGCTGATCGGACGAGTTATAAATATTGTGAAACTTCCGTCAGACATTGACAGTGCATTTCTGAAATTGCTCTCCATGATAGGGCCAAGAATGAGTCCAAGCAGTAGAGGCACTCCATTTATACCGATCTTGTTTATAAGGTAAGCAACAATACCTGAGACAATAATGATATTAAGGGAGAATGGATTATTAGAATAAGCAAAACCACCTGCCATAACCATAATAATGATAAATACTGTCATCAGCGGGGCAGGTATCCTGGATACGTTCTTAAAAGCAGGCATAAGGAATTTTCCCTGCAAAAACATGAACGCATTACATATAAGCGCACTCAGCATGATTGCATATATAATTCCAGCCTGCTCTGTGAACATGGAAGGCCCCGGAATCAGACCATGCATCATAAAAGCACCAAGAAGTGTTGCCGCAACAGAACCACCAGGAATACCAAGAGTTATAAGAGGAATAAGAGTCGCAGCTGCCGCTCCATTATTTGCAGCCTCTGGTGCAGCAATTCCTTCAAGCACACCGGTTCCAAATTTTTCAGGATGCTTTGACTTGCTCTTTGCTTCATTGTAACCAAGAAAAGCTGCAATTGCTGTTCCGGCTCCGGGAATTGCACCGATTATAACACCTAACACACCACTGAATACCATATTAGGCGTCTGCTGTCTTACTTCTGCCAATGTAAGCTTATCATCTTTGATTCCTTTAAGCTTTTCAATTCTTTCAGCCTCTTCATCTTTTGAATTAAGAAGCTCAAAAATCCTTGTCAGGGCAAAAAGACCAAACAGAACAGGAACCAAGGCAACTCCGGACATCAGTTTGTAGTTACCAAAAATAAACCTCATTGTCCCTGTAATGGAATCAACACCTACAGTTGCAAGCAGAATACCAAGACATCCACTTATAACGCCTTTAGGAATACTATCTCCACTGAGAGCCGCAATAATTGACAGACCGAAAATAGCAAGTGCAAAATACTCGGGCGGTCCGAAAAGAAGTCCTATCTTTGCAATCTGGGGAGAAAGGAACAAAAGTGCAAATCCGCTGATAATTCCACCAACCGTTGATGCAATCAAAGCCATTTCCAACGCTTTTCTCGGATAACCTTTTTCTGCAAGAGGTGCTCCATCCAGAACCGTAGCTGCTGCTGAATTTGTTCCCGGAGTTCTTATTAGAATTGCCGTAATGGAGCCACCAAAATTACAACCACAGAATACAGCAACAAGCATTGATATACCTGTAATAGGATCCATGCCGAATGTAAATGGTAAGGCAAGCACAATTCCAATATTCGCATTTAACCCGGGAATTGCCCCTATAATAATACCTGCGAACATACCGATATTCATGAACAGAATACCCTGAATTGTAAATATTCCAGAAAATCCACTGATTATATTTTCTAACATAACCCACTCCTCACTAAAGCACAATTGTCGGAAGAGGAACGCTCAAAGCGTACTTAAACACAATAAAAAGAATTACGACATAAGCAATTGTTATCGCATAATGAATCGGATTTTTGTCTTTTACAAATATTAATGTGAAAACAGCCAGCCATAGAGAATCAAGAAGAAATCCTATTCGTGTAAACAGAACGACAAAAAGAACAAGAGCGGCAAAATACATAATCACTCTGGCTTCCTTCATAAGATCAATCTCTATAACTTTCTCACTTTCAGGATGTCGTAAACATTTTGCAATAAGACAGATTCCACATATCAGAATTATGCCAGCCATCAGTTTTGGTAAAAAATCTGCTTTTATCAATTTATTGCTGATATCAACAATCTGAAACGGAATGATCACAAATAAAGCAACAGCAAAGACAATAGCAGCTATTCCACTGACCATGTTTGATTTTAGTTTTATTTTCATAATTTCTCCATTTTCGACAAGAGAGAACGACCTTGCCATTTTATATCAGGAACCATTCAGTTATTGATAAATTGAAGCATTTCACTAAATGCTGATATTGTAGAATCAACATTCTTTTTCACCTGCTCCGGACTGTCATAACAGATGTTCATACCAAGATCTTCAGCTTTCTCCTGATACCCTTCTGTTTCATAAATTTCATGGATTGCTTCAGTCAGAAAATCAACATAAGTCTGATCAACATCTCCGTTCATAAGAATGATATTGTATGCATTGAATACAAAATTCTCGTATCCAAAACTGTTTAAGGTCGGAACTGTTAATCCTTCAAAACCCGAATACGGTTCTGGAGAAAGCACTGCAATAGGTACCAACTCACCACTGGCGACAAACTCCGCACCGGATGAAGGAGGTGCACACGTTACATCAACAGTTCCTCCAAGAACGTCAAGAATTCTCTGAGATGTGGAAGAGGTTACAATTGATTCGTATTGAATCCCTGCCTGCTTATATGCTGCTGCCTGAATAATGTCATTAGCAGCAGTAGGCCCGCCGCCTCCATATTTGATTGTCCTCGTCTTACCTGTCTCAATAAGCTGTTCGAAGCTGGATATTCCACTCTGCTGAGGACATGTATAAAGAATCTGTTCTTCCTGATCCAACGCTGCGATAACCTTAAAATCATCAAATGTATATGGCAGTGCAGAATTGGTAAGTGGTGCTGTTGTCATTGCTGCTATGCCGGCAATAAGGATCTCATGAGGATCCGCATTCTTCATGTTGTAATCAATTGTCCCGATTGAACCCGCCGCACCAGCCAGATTCGTAACGGTAACAGTAACCCCAAGTTTTTCACCGAGAATCTGAGCAAGATATCTTGCTCTGATATCAGTCGAAGAACCGGCATCATATGGAACTGTAATATTGATTGTTTTTGTAGGATAATTAACATCAGAAGAAGAAACGCTTCTTGTTTCTGATGTATTCACCGATGCAGATTCCTCACCACCGGAACATGCTGTGAAAACCATTAAGGCAACAATGGACACAATGATAAAGCCTAATCTGAATTTTTTCATTTTCTACTCCTTTTGTATGATAATTAGATTCTATTATGAATAACGTTATTTGTCAAATTTTTATTTTATATCTTTTCTTTTTATGTTTTATCAACTCAGAATAGATACAAATATTTCATTTATATATAGATATATATAAATTAATTAAGTTTGATGATATATAATTAATCTAAAAATTTTCAGACGGAGCAACGTTAAAACTATCTCTTTTTTAAATAACGTTATTTCTTTTATGCGTTCTCTTTTGGTATTACCTTTGCAAATCAAATCTGATAAGCTTTAACTCAACCAACATGGAGAAGAAATATGAAAAGCTCTGTAAAACTGAAAGATATTGCAACAAATCTTAATCTTTCGATCGGTACTGTTCAGAGAGCACTGCATGGAAAAGGCGGATACAGTGAAGAAACAAGGAAAAGAATCCTTGCAGAGGCGTCAAGGCTGAATTATACGGCAAATCCACTTGCATCAGCAATGAGAAGATCTGAAATCAGGATTGCTGTTGTTCTCCCAGAGCCAGTAAATGATAATAAGTATTTTTTTCAATATATCTGGAAAGGAATAACAAAGGCACAAAAGGAACTGGAAGCATATAATGTCATTATCGAACCTATTTATGCAGATACAACAGAAGATGAATCTTGCAAGGTTTTAAGAACATTACTCGAAAGAGAAACACCCATACATGGCCTTATCACAAATGCTTCGGGAAAAGATCTTTTTAAATCCGTTATGAAAAAATTTGCAGAGCGAAGCATCCCAGCTTTTATGCTTAACGCTGTAAGCCGTACTCATGAGTCCGGTATATGTACCGCAAATGCAAACGGCTGCGTAGGAAAACTCGGGGCTGATATTTTTCTGGCAATACACCCGCGCGCAGAAGGAAAATTGCTTATCCTTGGAGGATCCCGCGAAAGCGAAAGACAGTCGGAAAGGATAAATGATTTTTCAAGAAGGTTGACAGAATCTTGTCCTCTGCTGTTTCTTCAGGAAATTCATGTTTACACAAATATGGCAAACCTAAAAACATTGCTTGAAGAATACCTATGTAAATTCAATGATCTGATAGGTATTTATGCCGTTTCCGCAAGAGAAACTCTAAGCATGTGTGAAATAGTTAATAAATTAGGACTGTCTGGAAAAATAACTACAATCGGTACAGATGTATTTCCAGAACTTCTTCCTTATTTTGAAAACGGAACACTTACCGCATCTGTTTACCAATATCCCACACAACAAGGATATCTTGGAGTAAAAACCGTTTTTTCCACCATCACAAAAACGGAAAATATTAAAACAACAGAAATAGTCCTTCCTACTGCAGCTGTATTCAAAAGCAATGCTGAACTATTCTGCAACGAAACCGCATTGATGAATATAACATAAAGCTATTGCTTTTATAAATAAACTCAGAAATTCTTCTCAGTTTCAGAGATTCTGTTTTATCAGGCTTAATCCTGTCAGAAAAAGTTGATCAGCAGAGACGCAGAAAGAGTGGAGGCATCCCACAGTGGAGACGGATTGAATGAACTGAAAGAACCCTTCACGGGAACTGCGGCTGTAAGACCGAGACCAAAGCCGAACAGGTTGAAAGTAAGTGCGGCTCTGTATGCCAGACGGGCTTCCATCAGTGCATTACCGGCATCATCCATAGAAGTTCCGTTTATGTACCAGGAATCACCGCTATGGAGAAAATCCATTCTCATGCCGAGCCCCAGGGCAATATCGAGAAAATCAGCTGCAGGAATATTGAGATTGACACTCGGCATGGTACTGACAAGAATTCCGTCGCCTCCAAAACCGCCGAATGTCGCAGGAACTGCAAAGGACACCCAGTCGAAAAGATTTACCCTTGCTTCAACACCGAACGTATAGTTTTCTATTTCCTTAAGCCCGTCAGAAAAGGCATCATCCGCTATTGGGGCATTATAAGAGGCATTTGCGCCGATCTGAAGCAGCGGAGCTGAAAAAAGGCTCATTGAAAAAAGAGCACAGATCATTATTAACAAAGCTTTTTTCTTCATATTTTTCCTTCCTTGTAATACGGTATTCTGCAACAGATGAAACATCATAAGAACTAATAGGTTACAAAAGGAAATACATCCGGAAAAAGAAAGCGGCACAATCAATGCACCACTTTCCATTACGCTTCATTAATACTCAGTCTTCCCTGACTTTTTCAATGACGGTTCTGAATGCATTCATGATGCGCTCTCTGTCTTCTGCTGTGCCCTTTCCCCTGAAATCGAAAGTGTCAACGACATCAAGCTGCATTTTCTCCGCATAGGCCTTGTACTCGGCAGAGGCACCGCCTGACCAGAGGGAGGAGCCGAAATGCATTGAGATCCTGCCTTTCACATCCTTTCTGACAAGCCAGTCAAGACAGTGTGCCATCGGTGGGAACATTTCCTTCTCATATGTCGGAGCAGCAACGATGAAAGCCTTGCTTCTCCACACCTTCTCAATGGCATATGATGCGTTTATATCGGGGATGCGCACGGTATGTGTGACAATGCCGGCATCCTTTGCCATTCTCTCAAGGGCAGAGATATATGAAAGGGTGTTGCCGTACATGCTGGAGACAAGAATCGTTATTTCCTTTTCCCTCTCTCCTGCCGCATAACCGGCCATTCTCGCATACCAGCTGACCACATAGCCGGGATCCTTTCTCCAGACCAGACCGTGGCTCGGGCAGATCGTTTTTACCGGCAGAGATGCAAGAGCATTGATTCCCCTGAGGACAAAAGAAGAGAAGCTTGCAACGATATTTGCATAATAGCGTTCCGTTTCCGTTTTCAGCAGTGCCCACTCGCTTTCCGTAAGCTCATCATCATACACACTCTGATAAGCACCGAAGGCACCGAAGGCGTCACAGGAGAAAAGAATTCCCTCTTCCTTGAGGAATGTCATCATCGTATCCGGCCAGTGGATGTTCGGTGTGGCATAGAAAACCAGAGTCATGCCTCCGATATCAAGCTCCTCACCGTTCGTGATGACATGCACGTTTTTATACCCGTAGAGAGTTTCGGTCTCAGTCGCGCCGAGCCTTGTGGCATATACCTGGATCTGAGGATTCCTTGCGAAAAGCGTCGACAGCGCACCTGTATGATCCGGCTCCATGTGATTCAGAACAAGGATGTCTATATCCTCAAGTCTGCTTCCGAGCTGTGAAAGGTCGTCATCAAAAGAAGCGCCCGCCTCGACATAGTCTATGAGAACTTTCTTGCTGCTTCCCTTCACAAAATAGGAATTGATTGAAACCCCTCTGTTGATCGGCCAGCAGCCTTCAAACAGATCGTCATGATTTTTCTCATAACGGAAAAGATGAATATTTTCTTTAATTGTACTTAACATACCTTTATAATACTCCAATACCGGAGTGCGAACAAGATTAGCCATTGTACCATGCATAAAGATCCGCTATTATTTTTTCCATGCTTTTCACACTCAATCTCTCACATCCTCTGACGTATAAAGAAGAAGAACATTCAATTGAAGAAATCTATGATCTCAAGACAGGAAGTGAGTTCACATACTGTTGCCGTTTTTTCTATGATGATGTTTTTCTCCGTCTTGAGAAAAAATGGTGCGGCTATCACGCGCCATACACACAGGAGGAAAAAGATCTTGTTGAAGGCGGTTATCCCCCGCCGCAAAGACAGGGCTACAATCTCTGCATTCCCGCAGGAAAGTATTCGCTTCTGCAGACCGGTGTGTGCGAAGATGAAAAAGAAATACTGAATCTTGTCAAAACTCTCCCGCTGAGCAGAATTGAAGGAGAAATCTACATACGTTTCTATAAAGAAAAAGAATTCGAAGCCGTCATGCAAATCTTCCTCCCTTTGTAATTGCCACAAGGAAGAGAATCAGTTAAGTTTTAGCTATTATGAAAGTTGAAACCATCAGCGATACCATACATAAACTGATTCTCCCGGATCAGGAAATAATCCTTGTCGGCACAGCACATGTAAGCCAGACAAGCGTGGAGGAAGTCTCATCCCTGATCGAAAGCGAGAATCCGGACAGAATCTGCATTGAGCTTGATGAAGGCAGAATGAAGTCCAAGACCGAGAAGTCCAGCTGGGAGAACATGGACATAAGGAAGGTCATAAAAGACGGCAGGGGTTTCTTCCTGCTTGCAAACACGGCTCTCTCTTCCTTCCAGCGCCGCATGGGAGAACAGACCGGAACAAAGCCCGGCGACGAGATTCTCGGCGCCGCATCCCTTGCAAAGGGAAAAGGCATTCCCCTCTCTTTGTGTGACCGCGATATACAGACAACATTCAAGAGAGCCTGGGCCAAGAGTTCTCTGTGGAACAAATGCAAGCTCATAGCAACACTGCTTTCAGCGGCATTCTCAAAAGAAGAGATCACGGCACAGGAGCTTGAGGATCTGAAGAAACAGGACACACTCCAGTCGATGATGAATGAAATGGCAAAGGAGCTGCCGACAATAAAGGAAGTACTCATTGACGAAAGGGACCAGTATCTCGGGCGTTCTATCTTTGAAACAGAAGGAAAAAAGAAACTGGCCGTCATAGGTGCCGGTCATACGAACGGTGTCATCAGCACCATTGAAAAACTCAGCAGAGGAGAGAATACCCCGTCCCTTGAAAGTCTTTCATTCATTCCCAAAGGAGCACCGGTCGGAAAAATAGTAAGCTGGCTGATTCCCCTGCTCATCGTGGCAATTCTCGTATACGGTTTCGTCTCATCAGGATGGGATCAGGGAATGAGAATGTTCCTCATCTGGATTGCCGTGAACTGTTCATGTACATTCATCGCCACGACGGCATCGCTTGCACATCCGCTGAACATAATCGCATGTGCCATCACCGCACCGCTTTTCGCCCTGCACCCAGCACTCGGAGTCGGCATGCTCGGCGGCATTCTGGAAGCAACGCTGAGGAAACCCAAGGTAAAGGATTTTGAAAGCATAAACGATGATGCGATGAAATTCTCACGCTGGTACAAAAACAGAATACTTCATGCCCTTCTCGTATTTTTCTTCTCATCCCTGGGCAGTGCATTCGGCACTCTGATTGCATTCCCCGTCCTTATAAGCAGGCTGTGAAAAATGGATAACAGAAAGGAAAGAAAAAACATCTGGATGCTGGTGATTTCGATCGCAATATGCATCACATACATGATCATTGACGGCAGCGGAATAATACTCTCTCCCGCCCTCACGGGAGCCATGCTGATTGCTGCCGTCATATTCCTGCTCGGCTATGTCTTTTCAAACTACAAAAAGGAAAATCAGTAGTCCTTACTAAAGCCTCTGGCTATCATGATCGCCTGTTTTATGTTCTTGCATGCTGAAAAAGAACTGTTTCCGCTCTTCTGCGAAGATGGTGCGAGAATACGGGTGAACCCCATCTCCTCTGCAGCTTTTATCCTTCTGTCAAGGAAGGCAACAGGACGGACCTCGCCTGCAAGGGAGAGTTCGCCGAAACACACCTGTTTCTCATAAAGCGCATTGTTTGTCTTCGCCGACCACAGTGCAAGCGCAAGGGCCAGTTCTATGGAGACTTCGTTCAGCTTTATTCCGCCTGCGACATTTATATAAATATCGCTGTCCGAGAGCATGAGACCGGCATGGCGATCAAGGATTGCGGCAATGCGGCTGACTCTGGCAGAGTCTATCTTGTCTGAATACACTCTCGATATACCGCCTTTTGCAGGTACTGTAAGGGCCTGGATTTCAACGAGGAAGGTCCTCGATCCTTCCGTAACCGCGCTGTAGGCAATTCCTACGGGAAGTGCATCATCCTCTCTTGCTGAAATGAAGAAAAGACTCGGCTCCCTGACTGCGGAAAGACCTTTCTCATCCATTCTGAAAAGGCCGAGCTCATCAACGGAACCGAAACGGTTCTTGATGCTTCTCAGTATCCTCACTCCCGTCTGGGCGCTTTCAAAGGAAAGAACGGTATCAACCAGATGCTCGACGATCTTGGGACCCGCAAGCATTCCGTCCTTCGTCACATGCCCGATAAAGAACATGGCGATGTTCCCGGCTTTTGCAGCCAGGCTGAGCGCCATGCAGCAGGAGCGCATCTGATTCACTGATCCGGCTATGGATGAAACAGACGAGGTGGTCAGGGTCTGAAGAGAATCTATGACGACAACCGCAGGCTTGAGAGACTCTATGACGTCAAGCAGAGCCTCCAGCCTCGTGTCGCAGAATATGTTTATGTCCGACAGACTGAGACCGAGCCGCTGTGCACGCAGTTTCACCTGTCCGGGACTCTCCTCACCTGAGACATACAGAACAGGCCCTGCTGAGGTACAGGATGAGAGAAGCTGCAGCATCAGTGTCGATTTACCGATTCCCGGCTCACCTCCAACCAGAACGGAACTGGGCCTCATGATGCCGCCTCCCAGAACCCTGTCAAGCTCGCTTATTCCGCACTCGAAGCGGCTTGATGAATCAACGACAACATCAGCAAGCTTTTTCAGCTTGCTGTCAAGCGGTGACATAAACGACTGCACAGAGGATGCAGGTGCAGCCTTGACGACTTTCTCCTCTTCAAAACTGTTCCATGCTCCGCAGCCGGGACAGCGTCCCAGCCATTTGGTCTCAACCCTGCCGCAGGCAGAACATACAAAACGTGTCTGAGGTGCTTTCATTTACTTAGAAATCAAGAAGCTCGACATCAAAGATCAGATATGAGTTCGGCGGAATGACTCCCGGAAAACCGTGGATGCCGTAACCGAGTTCCGGCGGAATGATAAGAGTTCTCTTTTCACCCTTGCTCATCTCGACAAGAGCCTCGTTCCAGCCTTCAATGACCTCTCCTACCTTGAATGTGGCAGGCTGTCTTCTTGCGACTGATGAATCAAAGACCTTTCCGTCAAGCAGTGTACCGTGATAATGGACCTTCACCTTCTGGCCGGAGACAGGATGAGACTTGCCGTCTCCTTCCTTCTCAACGATATACCACAGTCCGGAAGGCTTCTTCACTGCTCCCGGATAACGGTTGTCGAGCTCTCTCTCAACCTTACATCTCTCCTCAGCTTCCTTTTCACGGCTTCTTCTGTCACTTTCCTCGACAAGACGGGAGAAGTCCTCAACACTTGCCTTGAAAGCCTCAGCTTCCTCTCCGACCCTGACAATCTCAACACTGTTGATCCTGTCTCCGGCCTCAATACTGTTCACAACATCCTGTCCGTCAATGACGCGACCGAACACTGAGTGTTTTCCGTCAAGCCATGGTGTTGCGACATGCGTGATGAAGAACTGACTGCCGTTTGTATTCGGACCGGCGTTTGCCATTGAAAGCACTCCCGGGCCGTCATGTTTCAGTGATGAGTCGAATTCATCCGGGAAACGGTAGCCGGGGCCGCCAGTGCCTGTTCCCTTGGGACAACCTCCCTGAATCATGAAATTTGGTATGACACGGTGGAAAAGAAGGCCGTCGTAGAACGGCTCCTCATCTTCTGAAAGCACCCCTTCCGCAAGACCGATGAAATTCATTACGGTCATCGGGACCTTCTTGTATTCAAGAGAAAGGGTTATATCTCCCTTCTCTGTGTGCACAATGGCATAAAGACCATCTTTTAAGTTCTTTTTATCCATAATTTTATTTCCTTTTATTCTTCATCGAACAGAGAATCGTCCCTTACAAGTGAATAAAGACGCTCGAGTTCAATTGTACTTGTATACGGAATAATGAGCTTTCCTTTCTTCAGATTGCCTCTGACCTCGACTCTCGTACCGAATGCATCAAGAAGCTTATCCTCGACTTCCTGTATCTGCATGTCTTTGGGTTTGCCGCCGCCTTTCTTTTTCAATACGAGCTTCTTACCCTGATTCAGTGCCTCTGCCTCGGCTTCGGCAGCACGGACGGAAAGCTCCTTTTCAACAATTTTATTGCGAAGAAGAATTCTGTCAGAAGGATTGACACATGAGAGAATGGCTCTGGCATGTCCCGGAGTGATGACACCGGAAATAAGGTCATCCTTCATTGAATCCGGAAGCTGAAGAAGTCTCAGGCTGTTCGTTATAGTTGAGCGGTTCTTGCCGACTCTTTTTGCAATTTCATCCTGTGTGAAACCGGATTTCTGTATGAGGAACTGATAAGCAACCGCCTCATCAACCGGATTGAGATCCTCTCTCTGGATATTCTCTATAAGAGCAACTTCAATACGCTGCAGCTCACTCAGCTGTCTTACAAGCACGGGAACCTTCTCAAGTCCTGCAATTCTGGCGGCCCTGTAACGGCGCTCTCCGGCAATTATGCGGTATTTACCCGGCACATGCTCCTCGACAAGCAGAGGTTGCAGGATACCCTGTTTACGGATTGACTCTGCAAGCTCTTCAAGGGTTTCCTCATCGAATGACTTGCGCGGCTGGTTCTCATTTGCCTCGATATCTGAAATGGAGACGGAAAGAACCTTCTCTGAGGAAGAGGAATCATCAGATGCAGAAGCGGCAGATGGCTTTTCATCGACCTTCACATCCTGCAACATGATTTTATGTCCGGGCTTCTCATCAAGCAGCTCCTCAACAGCTTCATTCTTTCTTTTCTCAGCTTCGGCAAGCACTTCCTCAGAGTTGAGATCATAATCAAAATTGCCGAGCAGGGAACTTATACCCTTGCCAAGTCCATGGTTTTTCCTGACTGCTTTCATAATCTATCAACAACCTCCCTGGCAAGCGCGCTGTAAGCTTTGGTGCCTGCATTTGAAATATCATAGACGTTTATCGGAAGTCCGTAAGACGGGGCCTCTGCAAGGCGTACGGATCTCGGTATGACTGTTTTGAATACAAGGTCGGGGAAGAAGCTGCTTGTATCCTGTATGACTTCGGCATTGAGCCTGCTTCTCTTGCTGTACATTGTAAAGAGAATACCAAGTATCCTTATATCGGGATTAAGCCCTTTCCTGACGTTTGAGACAGTTCTCATGAGAAGATTAAGACCTTCCATTGAAAAATACTCGCACTGCATCGGAATTATGATGCTTTCAGCCCAGGCAAGCGCATTCATTGTTATGACACCAAGGGAAGGAGGACAGTCAACAAATATGAAGTCAAACTGACTGTCAAGTTCCGCCAGTCTCTTTTTCAGGAAGTAGTTATTATCCTCTTCGCCGACAAGCTCGACATTGAGACCTGCCAGATCTATTGATCCCGGAATCAGGAAAAGATTCTGAAACGGAGTTTCCTGCACAGCATCCTGTGCTGTCACCCGTCCTACGATCACGTCATACATCGTAGGCTTTCTGCCGTCTCCGGAAACAGCCCCTGTCAGATTCCCCTGAGAATCAAAATCCACAAGAAGAACTTTATACCCCATGGCACAGAGGGAAGAGCCGAGATTGACACATGTCGTCGTTTTACCGACTCCGCCTTTCTGATTCAAAAAAATTATCCTGTGAGCGCTCATAAATAATAATATATGATGAAAACTTAAGCTTGTCGACAGAAACAAACTTGACCGCACAAAAACCATAGTGTATTTTTTACACAATTACAGGAGGAAAACCTTAATGGCAGAAATGACATTAGAACAGAAGGTGGCAGAAGCCATCAATCAAATAAGGCCTTCTCTACAGAACGACGGTGGAGATATCGAATTCATAAAGCTTGACAACAAAGACGTATACGTCAATCTTGTCGGAGCATGTGCAGGCTGTCCGATGTCACAGATGACACTCAAGAACGGTGTTGAGAAATACCTGAGAGCCGTTGTTGATCCTGAGCTTGAGGTAATCAACGCAACCGGACAGCAGTTCTGATCAGTGCACAGTCAAATCACACTGCCTCTCTTGCTAAAAGAGAGGTATTTTTTTGAAAAAACCTATTCAAAAACCCATCATCAAAAATTTCAGAAACAGCCAAAAGACATAAAATTCAAAAACTAATTATTTATATAACCAGGGAAAAATAAGTTTTACAATCAAAAGTTTCACGTGAAACAAACAACTAGTATACTAATATATTAGTCATTCTATAACGCTATCACAATAGTCTAATCAAACGACTATACACAAATAAATTTAAAGATATAGGAAGTTTCACGTGAAACAGAATAAAAAGCTTTTATTAAACAATAACAACTCACTCAACAGAAAGATCAGCAATTCCTATAAAAGTACAAATCCATCACTCAAATAGCAAAACTAAGTACTATTCCTACTTTAAATGTATAAGAATAAAGTATCTACAAACCGACACTGAAATATTAAACACAATATAATATATGAAATATAAATTTTATATATAAAGTAAAACACAATAATAACCAAAAACAGTTATTTCAGTTTAAATTCGGAATAACATAGATAATATTACAAGAATCTTTATATACATAATCAAAAAAGAATCTATTATGAGTCAATATGTTTCACGTGAAACAAGCACTTACTAATAAGTATAATCATTAATATGTTTTCTATCATTAGGAACACAGAAATTCGATCGTAGTTCACGTTTGAAAATCAAACTTTAACATCATGCTGCAAATAAACGTTTTATTTGAATTATCAAATTTAGATATTATATCCAATACATTCTTGTTTTATCATTAAAAACATATCATCTATTTCGGAATAACCAATACAATAAACTTAAGTGAATATAAAAGTAAATAAAAATACTTTCTTTTACATACATTTTCATTTTTAATACTGATATAATCCTCTTTTAAATCCACAAACCCTTAATAACAATCTCTCATTAAGAAAACATTTCTCCTTTTATATATTTAAATAAAACATAAATTACTTTTCCCAAAATTCACATAAATTCTCAAAACATACATACTACTATTCAAAGACCACAAAACATAAGTTTCACGTGAAACATAAGGCTTTTCATCTATTACCAACACTTTAATAAATTTGCCAAAGCAAATTTTAATTATGTTTAAATAAATATATCAACAAAAACACTCAATCAGTAAAACAGTAAATCATAATGAAAATCATGTTTCACGTGAAACATGAGAAACTCTGGCAAGACTCACACCACCCTCAGACCCATTTGGTATTCATTTCTCCTTTTTTCCAGATAAAACTTAAAACTCTCCCTCAAGTGTCAAAAACCTCAAATAAACGCGTTAAATGGCGTTTTTTAGCCTAGGTTTCTATATATAGATACAAAAATACCTGAATATTTTTACTGTTTTATAATATCTTATATCATACTAAATTAGCAGTTTGAGCATAAAAATGGACCATATGATTACCTTTTCATATGGTCCGACAGTCAAAATTATAACTGAAAGTATAGTTTATTCTTTTTCCTCGGTGCTTTCCGCATTTTCAGATGGCTCTGTCACTTTTTCAGAAGTAACAGCATCGGCTGTTTCAGCACTTTCTTCATCGTCCTCTTCCTCCACCTGATACTCAGTGGCAGCCATGGCAACGATGGTATCCTTTGCTTTCTTGAATGAGACAACCTTTACGCCCATGGCAGAGCGGCCCTGAATGGAAATATCCCTGACATGCACTCTTATGGTCTGTCCGTTGAGTGTTACAAACACAACGTCATTGTCATCATTTACAGCAAGGGCATTCACGAGATAACAGGTTCTGTCGTCGATTGTATAAATCTTCTGTCCCATAGTACCTCTGCCGTGTGCCATGAATTCACTGAAGCGCACCTGTTTTCCTTTTCCGTTCTCAGTGACCATGAGGATTCTCTTGTCATCCTCAACCTTCACCAGACCGATGATCTCATCTGCATCGGCAAGCTTCATCGCCCTTACACCATGAGTTGCTCTTCCCATTGTCCTGACATCATCAGAGCTTGTCCTCAGTCCCTTTCCGAGTTTGGAGACAAACATCACATCATCACCCTCATTTACAAAAATTGAGGAGACGAGCTCGTCGTTCTCGTCAAGGATTATGGCCTTGACTCCTCTCTTCTTCGCATTTTCAAAGGCAATGAGCTCCACTTTCTTGGTGACGCCGAGCTTTGTGACCATCATCAGGTACTGATCTTCCCTGAATTCTTTGAAGCAGATGATGCTGGTGACTTTCTCCTGATTCTCAATCTGGAGGAAGTTCTTGAGATTGGCACCCTTTGCCGTCTTTGCAGCCTCAGGAATTTCCCATACATATGTGTAATAGGCCTTACCGTAATTGGTGACATACATCACGATATCATGAGAGGAAGCAATGAAGAGGTGCTCAACGAAGTCACCGTCGACAAGCTTTGCGCCCTTGACACCCTTTCCGCCACGGCTCTGGGCTTTGTACTCATCAAGTGAAAGACGTTTTGCAAAACCCTTGTTGGAGATTGAAACGACAACCTGTTCCTCCTTTATGAAGTCGGCATCGGTGGTATCCTCAAGCTCCCTTTCCTGGATCTCGGTTCTTCTTCTGTCACCGTATTTCTGACCGATGTCCCTGATCTCATCCTTGACAACACCGAGTATCTTGTTCCTGTCCGAAAGCAGATCCTTGTAATATGCGATCTTCTGTTCTATTTCGGCAAGTTCATCAAGAATCTTAGCTGTTTCGAGGTGGGAAAGACGGCCGAGTTTCATGTCAATGATGGCATCAGCCTGTATCTTTGACAGATTAAAGGCCTTCTGAAGCTCGATTGAGGCAATATTGTTGTCTTCGCTTTCCTTTATGATCCTGATGACTTCATCAATATTCTCAAGTCCTATCTTGAGACCGAGAAGAATATGAGCTCTTTCCTCGGCTTTCTTCAGATCATAGCGGGTCCTTCTCTCAATGACATTCTCTCTGTGATCGATATAGCTCTGAAGCATCTCGCGCAGAGTGAAAACCTTCGGCCTTCCGTCCTTGAGTGCAAGGTTGTAGACATTGAAGTTGGACTGCAGTGCCGTTCTGTTGAAAAGCATGTTGAGCACGATATTCGGAACAGCACCCTGCTTGAGGTCAATTACGACACGGATGCCGTCCCTGTCGGACTCGTCCCTCACCGCTGCGATATTCGGAATGACATTGTCTTTCCTCAGATCATCGATCTTCTTCACAAGCTCTGCCTTGTTCACCTGATAGGGAAGCTCCGTGAAGATGATCCTGTCATGGCCTTTCTCATGCTCCTCGATTTCATAGCGGGAACGCATGACAATCTTGCCGCGTCCGGTTGTATAGGCATCGATTATGCCCTTTCTTCCGCAGATTATGCCGGCAGAAGGGAAATCAGGGCCCTTTATGTAATCAATGAGCTCAAGATTGGTAAGCTCGGGATTATCGATAAGCGCACACACGGCAGAAACAATCTCATTGAGGTTATGAGGTGCCATATTCGTGGCCATACCGACAGCAATACCGCTTGTCCCGTTCGCAAGAAGGAAGGGGAATGCTGCGGGAAGCACTGAAGGCTCTTCAAGGGAGTCGTCATAGTTGGGTCCGAAATCAACGGTATCCTTGCCTATGTCGGTGAGCATTTCCTCACCGATCCTGCTCATCTTTGCTTCCGTATAACGCATCGCCGCAGGAGGATCGCCGTCAATTGAACCGAAGTTGCCCTGAGGTTTCACAACCGGATAGCGGAGTGAGAAATCCTGTGCAAGACGTACGAGGGCATCATATACCGATGCGTCTCCGTGCGGGTGGTATTTACCGAGAACGTCACCTACTATACGTGCGCTCTTCTTATAACCGCCGCTTGCCTTGAGTCCCATCTCATACATATCGTAGAGAATTCTTCTGTGAACCGGCTTGAGACCGTCCCTTACATCGGGAAGAGCACGGCTTACAATAACGGACATAGCATAATTGAGATAGCTTGTCCTCATCTCATTTGATACATCCACCGTGATCACACGGCTGTTGATATCATCAGTCTTTGTCAAATCTTCATCCATGGCTCTTTACCTCATACATCAAGGTTTGATACGTAAGTGGCATTCTGTTCAATGAACTCACGTCTGGGCTCAACATCTTCGCCCATAAGCATAGAGAACACTCTGTCAGCTTCCTCGGCATCAGAAAGGTGAACCTTGCTGATGAGTCTTGTCTCGGGATTCATCGTAGTCTCCCAAAGCTGCTCAGGGTTCATTTCACCAAGACCCTTATAGCGCTGGATAGGTATCTTGGCTTCATCCATTCCGGCGGCATTCTCTTCGATTATCTTCTTCTTGTCCGCCTCATCATAGGCATAGAACACCTTCTTGCCGAGAGTGATCTTGTAAAGAGGAGGCATTGCGAAATAAATATATCCCGCTTCGATGAGAGGTCTCATATAACGGAAGAAGAAAGTCAGAAGCAGTGTCCTGATATGGGAACCGTCGACATCGGCATCGGCCATGATAATGATCTTGTGATAGCGTGCCTTTGTTATGTCAAAAGTCTGCTCATCATCCGGAGCACCTTCGTTACTGTTGTTGTTATAGCGTGTAAGGCCGGCTCCAATAGTGGAGATGACAGGCTGAAGCTTGTCATTGCCAAGCACCTTGTACTCCTGGGCTTTCTCGACATTGAGCATCTTGCCCCACAGCGGAAGAATCGCCTGGAACCTTCTGTCGCGTCCCTGCTTTGCCGATCCGCCTGCAGAATCACCCTCAACGATGAAAACCTCGCACTTTGCAGGATCCTTCTCGGAACAGTCGGCAAGCTTTCCCGGAAGACCTCCTCCTTCGCTCTTCTTCCTTATCTGCTCACGTGCCTTGCGTGCAGCTATACGGCCCAGAGCAGCACTGATAGCCTTGTCAAGAAGCATCTCGATGTTCGCCGGGAATTCATCAAAGTAATTGTTGAGCTTCTCATAAACGAGAGACTGGACAATACCCCTTACATTAGCATTTCCCAGCTTCATCTTGGTCTGACCTTCAAACTGGGGATTCGCGATCTTGATTGACACCACGCCGGTGAGACCTTCGGAAATATCGGTGGACTCAAGTTTGTCGTTACCGAATTTCTTCATCATCTTCTGGTTCTTCTGAAGCTGGTTGTTGACAGCCATGAGAATGGCAGTCTTGAAACCGGTCAGGTGGGTGCCGCCTTCGCGGGTGTTGATGTTATTCACGAAGGAATAGACCTTTTCATCGTACTTGTCGTTGTACTGCAGCGCTATTTCGACCACCACATCATTCTTGACGGCATCGAATGCGATAGGAGGGAACAGTGTCTTCTTGTATTGGTTAAGGTAACTTACGAATTCGGAAAGACCTCCTTCGGAGTGAAAAACCTCCACCTTGGGTTCATCCGTCCGTCTGTCCGTCAGCGTTATCTTTATACCCCTGTTCAGATAGCTCAGCTCCCTGAAACGGGCTGCAAGGGTATCATAGTTGAAGCTGTTCTTCTCCATTACATCAAAATCAGGAGAGAAACGGATGGTTGTCCCGTGCTTATCCGGATCACATGTTCCGATCACCCTTACATCTTCTTCAGGAACACCTCTGTGATAAACCTGGCGGAATATCTTTCCATCATGATATACAGTCGCCTCAAGCCATATGGAAAGAGCATTCACGCATGAAACACCCACACCGTGAAGACCTCCTGATACCTTGTAGGCTCCCTTTCCGAATTTTCCTCCCGCATTGAGCTTTGTAAGACATACTTCAAGTGCGGACTTCCCGACCTGAGGGTGAATGTCGGTGGGAATGCCACGTCCGTTATCCTCAACAGTGCAGATCTCGCCATATTCTCCGTTGTCGAAATAAATCTGGATATGATCGCAGAAACCGGCCATGGCCTCATCAATACTGTTGTCCAGCACCTCATACACAAGATGATGAAGCCCGTCAATACCTGTAGTACCTATGTACATACCCGGGCGGAGACGTACATGTTCAAGACCTTCAAGTACCTGAATCTCGCTGCTGTTGTATTCCTCGCTTCCATTCATGATACTGTCGGGTACCTGCATCTCCGTCTCTTCGTTCAAATTTGTTTCATTCATGCAATTTTCCCTTATTTCAGTCATTTAGGATTCATACGCGTGCGTATAATAAATAACCTTAGATATATTATCCTCAATTGTCAAAAAATACAATAACATGCGCTTACAGTTTCAATTTAAATATATTTTTCCATTATAAAAAAATATGTTAAATTTTAATTAAAGCTTCAAAACTCTTGAAAAAAAAGAGCTTCAACCAATATGATACATATTATGTTAGAAGACATCTGGTACCAGGCGCTGGAGCAGCTTCATGAGAGTCTGCCCCAGTCGAAAATCATGTGGCTTGACTATATCACATTCAGGAAAAGCGATAAAAACACCATTTTCCTCGAATGCGACTCTGCCATGACAAAGGCGAACTTTGAAAAACAGTGCAGAACAGAACTGGTCAACATGCTTGAGGAACTGAGCGGGCAGAAGATAGAACTCAGCATAAGCATCGCAGCTGATGAAAGCATCACTGATGAGGATGCAGGAAAGGAAGACATTCCCCGGAAAGAAGAAAAATCAAGGACACGCACAAGTCTTTTGAATCCGGTATATACATTTGAGAGTTTCATTCCATGCGAAAGCACTCTCTTCGCATATAATGCGGCAAAAGCAATCGCCATGCATCCGGGCATGAGCTACAACCCGTGTCTCATATACGGTGGTGTAGGACTTGGAAAGACACATCTTCTCGAATCAATAGGAAACTACGTGGAAAAGGAGAATCCCAGGAAGAATGTCATATATGTGACGGCGGAAACCTTCACCAATGACTACATACAGTCCCTGACAAACAAGAACACATCCCAGTTCAGGATAAAATACAGAAAGGCGGATGTGCTTCTCATCGACGACATACACTTCCTTGAAAAGAAAATACAGACACAGGAAGAGCTTTTCCATACATTCAATGACCTGTATGAGACGAACAAGCAGATTGTTTTCACATGCGACCGCCCCATAAGCGAGCTCAAGGGCTTCACAGACCGCCTTAAATCACGCTTCACAAGAGGTCTTAACATAAATCTCACGGCACCTGACTATGAGACACGTGTGGCGATACTAAAGAAGAAATGCAGGGAAAAGAATGTAGAGATATATGACAGTGTCATAAACTACATCGCCGAGAATATAAAGACAAACGTAAGGGACCTTGAGGGGTCACTCACCACACTGATAGCCTATTCAACACTGATAAAGCAGAAAATAACGCTTGAAACTGCACAGGAACAGCTAAAGAATATAATATCGGCACCTATTGCAAGCGAACAAGATATTTCCATCAGCATGATAGTCAAGGAGGTCGCATCATACTACAACATCGACATTTCCGACATAAAGGGAAAGAAGAGAACCGCAATCATAAAGGATGCCAGAAACATCTCAATCTACCTTACAAGAAAGATCACACAGTATTCAACGACCGAGATAGGAACATACTTTGACAGGGATCATTCAACGATAACCCATTCAATTGACAAGATTGAAAAAGAGAGAAAAAGCAATGCAGAACTTTCCTCTGCGCTTGATTTACTTGAGACAAATATAAGGTCAAAAGCGCGCTGACTTCTCACTTTTCACTCCTTATGTCGGAAATTCACAAAGAAAATACTCTTTTTCACACATCATAAATGTAAGAAGTAAAGCTTATGTCATAAGAATACGTATGACATAAGCTTTTTTTATAAATTTACCCGTTTAAAGCGCGTAACACGCATTTTACTTCATACATATTTAATTTTAAAAAATTTGTATTTTATAATTTTTGTATTAAGTATGTTATATGTTTCAATTTAATTTAAAACATCATATGACATATGTTAATTTCTTTTAATATAAAAATTTATAAATAAAAAATGTTGACATTTGCAACTTTTGACATTATACATATATTGCAAATATGGAGCAAAGTAATGTCGGATGTTGTCAAATTTATTTTTACTTTTCTAATATTGACTGCTATGTGCATCACATCAGTATGGGCAGATACCGACACCATTACCTTGCACCTCAGAGCAACAGTACCTCCAAGAGTTGAGATAACACAGGATGACAGAGGTCTGAGTGTCGGAATCAACTCAGAAGATGTGGATGTAGCCGCATACGATATGGACAATAACCTTATCAGCGACTACTCGAATTTTGGTAACCCCCTTCGTTTCGTATTCACAGCACTTTAAAAAATACGGAACAGAGAGAAGATGTTCAGCTGTTCATCTTCTCTTTTTTTGTGTCATCTCACCCCATCAGAATGATTACATCTGGCATACGATTTTAATTCAAACTATAATTTTCCATCATGAACACAAAATACCTGAAACGTATGACAGTTTATCTTGCAGGAATGCTGATTCTTGCATTCGGAATATCACTTAACGTAAAGACAGGACTTGGTGTATCTCCGATAATTTCAGTGGCGAACTGTTTCTCGTCAATTCTTTCGCTTCCAATCGGAGACACAACATTCGTTCTGTATTCGGTATTCGTCATAATACAGATCATTATCCATATTCATCTGTCAAGAAAAAACAATGATATTAAATTAAGAAGCCTCATAATAAAAGATATACTTCAGCTGCCTCTCTCACTTGTCTTCACCAGAATAATGAATGTATTTGAAATAATGATACCTCAGATGAACACACTCCAGGATGGCTTTTTCTCATCAATGCCGGGAAGAATCACAGCACTGGCTGCTGCAATAGTCGCAACAGGAGTAGGTGCAGCTGCGACACTGGACATGCGTCTCATTCCAAATCCAGGAGATGGCATAGTTCAGGCCCTGTCCGATCTTTTCAAAAAGGAAACAGGATTTATTAAAAATGTATTTGACGGTATAAACGTATCATTGACAATAATCATATCATTGATTGCACGGGGACACATAATAGGTATAGGAATCGGTACGATAATAGCATTCCTTGGAGTCGGAAGGGTCATAGCCGTTTTCAATCATTTCCTTCTTCAATCTTTGAGGAAACTTGTCTGAAAAGTTTTCAACAAGGCTGTTGAAAAGTCTGTGGAAAACCTGTTTAAAACACTCTCAAAACCTGTTGAAAACTCTGTTTAAATCAACAGACTTTTTCTGTTATTTTCCAAAAAAACCTTTTTTTTCAGCATTTTCAACATTAATATTTTATTTTTCAACAAGTTATCAACAATGTTTCACTTTAAATATTTTCATATATAAAAACAAAATATAATAGTTTTCAACAATTTATGTTCATTACTGTTATTACTACTGATCCTTTTTAAAAATACTCCGTAATATCAGTAATGAAGGTGTTTGAAGATGAAAGCGAAATAATCTATAATATATTATGTTTATTAATAAAGGAGCTTTACATGAAGTTTATCTGTCAGAGAGACACAATTCTTAAAGAAATCGAGCACGCCAATAATTTCACAAGTCAGAGAAATGCCCTTTCAATATCATCAAACGTTCTTATTGAAAACTACCAGAATCTGCTGACAATCAAAAGCACGGACACAAAACTCGGTTTTTCCACGAGTTTTCCTGTTGTGACGGAAGTTCCGGGATCAACGACCGTAATCTGTGAAAAGTTCCTTTCAATATTGAAATCACTGCCTTCATGTGATCTTATCTTCACAGATGATGATGACAGGATAAATATAACCGTAGCCGGAAATGACAGTATAAGATTCAATCTGAAGACTCTTGCCGCTGACAGATTTCCTGAACTCATGACATGTTCCGATCCTTATTTCTCCCTTTCACAGAGAGACTTCTTCGATATGATTCATAAAACCTCATTCTCAGTAGGTACTGATGAAACAAAATTCTTCCTAACCGGTGTCTATATGGAAAAGAATGATGAAGGTCAGCTTGTACTTGCATCTACGGACGGTAAAAGACTCAGCTGTTCAAGAAAGGTTTTCGAGCAGGAAATTCCAGACTTCAGGCCGTGCATCATTCCAATAAAATTCCTCAACCAGCTCATGGCGATCGGAAGCGGAGAAGGTCTTTTCTCGATTGCAGTGACAAATGCCTACATATTCGCAGAGATAAACGGACATTCGATCTATTCGACTCTTATAACCGGAAACTATCCGGCATACAGGAAGGTTATTCCTCAGAGCTTTGCCTATGAATGTAGGATAAATGTCAAGAGTCTTCTCGATGCCCTGAACCAGGTGTCACTCTGTGTTGATTCAAACAGCAAGAAAATTTTCCTTGACTTCAGCCGTAACGGTGTACTGTTGAGCAGTGAGAATACTGAAATCGGAGATGCAAAGATAATGATAAACTGTGATTATGACGGTCCTGATACCACAATATCGTTCAATTACAGTTTCCTTCAGACTCCTCTCAAGATAATTGAGACAGAAAGCGTTAAAATATGCTTCAACAGCGCAAACACGGCAATAGCGGTGTTGCCTGAACCTGAAAGGGATTATATCTTTGTAATTATGCCGATGCACTGATCATGAGATTCAAAGAACTAAAGTATTATAATTTCAGGAACATAGAGAATTCGGGTATCAACACTGACTGCCGCAATGTGATACTCGAAGGAATAAACGGACAGGGAAAGACAAATATTCTCGAGTCCGTTTATCTTCTTTCCTACGGTTCATCGTTCAGGACCGGAAATGCGAAGGAAATAATCACTTTCAATAAGGATCGTGTACATATTGTAGGCATTGCTGTCTGTGATGACGGTCTTGAAAGAAAGGTTGAGTATGTGAACAGGGGTGGAAAAAGAAGGATACTTCTTGACGGTAAGGAGATAAGGGACAGAAAGGAGCTTATCTACAATTTCCCCTCGATTGTATTCTCCCACGATGATATAAATTTCGTGAAGGGAGAACCTGAATACAGACGTCGTTTTTTTGATCAGACTTTCAGTATGTACAATCCCCTTTATCTTGACAGCCTGCGCCGTTACAAGACGATACTTATGCAGAGAAATGCGGCAATAAAGGCACGTCAGTCTTCTCTCCTTTCTCTTTATGATGAGCGTCTTGCCAAATATGGTCTTGAGGTTTCAAGGGAAAGAGAGGAAGGTGTTAAGATGTTCAATGAAATATTTCCATCCCTGTACAAGGAAATTTCACAGACGGAAAAGGAACTTTCAATACGTTATCAGCCTTCATGGAGAGATCTGAAAAGCGAAGATGAGGTTGTAAGCTATCTTGAAAGCACAAGGGAAAGGGATATGAATCTTATGACGACTTCATCAGGAATACACCGCGACAGGTTTACGGTATATGATGAGAACGGTCCTTTTTCCCAGAGCGGTTCAACCGGCCAGATCAGGCTTGCATCCCTTCTTTTCAGACTTGCAGAAGCAAGATTCTTCATAAAGATGACCGGTAAAAAGCCTCTGCTTCTCATTGATGACGTTCTTCTCGAGCTTGACAATGTCAAAAGAGGGAATTTTCTTTCCCTTCTCACTGATTACAGTCAGGCTTTCTTCACTTTTCTTCCTGATGAGAAATACTTCTCTTCCAGAAAGGATGAAATGCTTGAATACACAGTCAGGGAGGGAAGAGTTGAGAAAAAGTCATAGATGGCAGGAGAAAACAATAGGTGAATGCATAGAGAAGCTTGAAGATGAATGGAAAAAGGAGCTTGGAGGCGAGGAACCTGTTGCAAAATACTGGCAGTACATCATAGGTGATGAGATGTACGGCAATGTCACTCTTGAATGTGTGGAAAGACTGTCAATTACAGTCAGGTGTTCTCATCCTGCATACAATACATACTTCAGAATGCACGAAAAAGAGGTGCTCATGAGACTTCATGAAAAACTTCCCGGGTATGAAATAAGAAAAGTTAAGGTGCTTAACTGAGCCTTTTCATAGTATCTTGACTGTTTTCTTTTTATTTTATAGAGTTGCAAGTCGGACACTTTTGTCCTGAAGAAACAAAATATCGCTGTTATTGGAGATAAATATGAGTTACAAGGGAAAAAGAACTTATCAGCCGAGTAAGACAAAGAGAACAAGAACTTTCGGATTCAGAGCACGCATGGCTACAAAGGGTGGCCGTCTCGTACTTGCCCGCCGCAGGGCAAAGGGCAGACACAGCCTGACAGTTTCCGATGAGAAGAAGCCTTTCTAAGAAAGAGATAATACGCAAGAAATATGACATCGATCGCATTTTCAGGCAGGGAGACTCTTATTCCTGCAAGGGAATGCGATTAATGGTTATAGAAAACAATCTCTGTTTTGACCGTTTCATTGTGATTCCTGCCAGAAAATACGGAAATTCCGTTGAAAGGAACAAGATAAGACGTCAGATGAAAGAGTTGTTCCGTCTATATCCTGAAAGAGTCATGTTTGATGAAGAAAATCCGACCGCTGGTCATGATATTGCCTTGGTAGTGTATCCCGGAAAGGTTTTGCCTTTTTCCTTGCTTGAGTCTAATTTCTATTCCTTATTAGACAGGATTGAGACAAAATAGCTCCCCATTTTCCTCTTTAAGCAGAGTATTCCTTATTCCAGCTTTCCGTTTCCGCATTAAGGCATAGGAGAATATTGATGGATAGGAATACCATTATAGCAATTGTACTTTCCGTAATCGTAATAACAGTCGGAATGACTGTGAATACAGTGTTTTTTCCGCCAGAATATACGAATACGGTAACTGAAACAACAGAAACGATTATTCCGGAAGACGAGAATAAGAACATTGCAGTCACTGCAACTGGAAGTGCCGGAAATACACAGCCTTTCACAATTGAGACTGAGGCATATTCAATAGGATTTGATCCTGCAGGAGCTTCTGTCGACAGCATAAAGCTTAAAAACCACAAGGAAAGCACCACGGGAGAGCCCGTTGAGCTTATTTTAAAGGATTCAAGCGGAAAGAATGCTTTCCTTCTTTATACAGGAGATGACCTTTCAGATCCTGTTGATGATTACTTCAATTACACAATTGAGGAAAATGTGGCTACTGAAAACGGAAGTCTCATCACTCTTGTTGACTTTACCCAGACGTTTGAGGCTGATGACAGCACATTCGAGATAAAGAAGAGTTTTGCAATTCCTGAAAATGATGAATATCTTTTCAAGGTAAATGTGAGCATTTCCTCTCTTGACGGAAGCTCAATTCCTCTTGATTCCTATACTCTTGGCTATGATCCTCAGGTCGGTCCTGAGTTCGAGGATCTTTCCAACAGCTACGGTGAATACAGGAGAATGTATTACAAGGAAGCTGTCAATAACAAGAGACGTAACGTGACTGATTTCGAGAACGGTTATGCTGAGATCACTGATCCTGTGGGCTGGGCGGCTGTTGCCGGAAAGTACTTCACAGTCATCGGCGTCCCTGAGAATGTTGCTTCATACACAACGGAATTAAGGCAGGAGAGCGATGATTCCGTACTTGTACAGACAAACGGTTTCTATTTCATAAGGAACGGTATCAGCGGCAGCACGATAAGCGACACATATGATTATTATGCAGGTCCGAAGCTTTCAAGTGCCCTTGATATATACAATGTCGCAAACAACAATACATTCTCACTTGCAGGACTCAGGCTTGATGAGGTTCTTGATTCATCATCATGGCTCGGATGGCTTCAGACAATCCTGAAGTGGATCCTCAATATATTCTATAAGATAATTCCGAACTACGGTGTTGCGATCATTCTCCTCACCATACTTGTAAAGCTTATCATCCAGCCTCTTTCGAAGAAGGGCATGGATTCGACTGCCAAGATGGCAGCGCTCAATCCAAAGCTTGAGGAGATCAGAACAAAATATGCTGACAATCCGGAGGCTATGAATGCCGCTATGGCGAAACTGTATAAGGAAGAAGGCATAAGTCCTATGGGATCCTGTCTTCCGATGCTTATCCAGTTCCCGATCTTCATTGCTCTTTACGGACTTCTCAGTACTCACTACGAGCTGAGAGGTGCAATGTTCATTCCGGGTTGGATTCCTGATCTTTCAGTTCCTGATACGGTATTCACTCTGCCGTTCAATATTCCCTTCCTCGGTGATGACATTCACATTCTTCCGATCATATATACGGCATCCATGATATTCTCCATGAAGATCACACAGACTGCCAATACACAGTCCAGCCAGCAGGGCATGATGACATTCATGACATATGGTATGCCTATCATATTCTTCTTCATTCTTTACAATGCACCTTCCGGTCTGCTTCTTTACTGGACTGTGATGAACTTCATTTCCATTCTCCAGCAGATTTACGTCAACAAGAAGAAGACTGAAAAGTATGCAAAAGAGATTCAGGCAAAGGAAGAAGCTAAGATAAACAAATACAAAATGAGAAAGAGAAAGTAAGAGGGTTTAATATGTATAAAGAATTTGAAGGCAGAAATGAAGAAGATGCCATTGAAAAAGCCATAAATGAGCTCGGTCTTGACAGGGAAGATTTTGATGTGGAGGTCATTTCAAGTCAGAAGAAGACTCTGTTCAAGAAAGGAAGCGTCACTATAAGAGTACACGTTCCCGATGAGGATGAAATGCCTGAAGAGGCAGACGAAAGCGAGTACCGGGTTCCCGGGCAGGTTCTTGAACCTGAAAGCGAGAATGAAGAGAAAATCCAGCGCTTCATCCAGACTCTCATAGAGAAAATGGGATACAGGGCAGAGGTTACAATCAATTTCAGAAGGGATTACAAAATCTGCTTCAATATTGAAAGTGATGATTCCTCAATCCTTATCGGAAGAAAAGGTAAGAATCTTGATGCGATCCAGCTCATTGCAAATGTCTATGCCGGAAATCTCGACAAAGATTACAAGATCATAATTGACAGTGAGAATTACAGGATGCGTCATGAAGAGCTTATTGTCAGGAATGCATTCAAGGCTGCCGAGTATGTGAGAAGGACACACAGGAGCAAACTTCTTTCTCCCATGAATCCATTTGAACGCCGTCTCATCCACACGGCTCTCAATGACTTTGACGGTGTTGAGACCAAGAGTGAAGGAGAAGGCCTTTACAAACAGGTCAGAATTCTTCCTACAGGAAAGACAAAATAATGTATCCGGAGGCTCCTTTTACGGAGCCTTATTTTTTGCTTTTCTAATATTTGCTTGACACTTGGTTAAATAAATAATATCTTATTATTGAGAATTATTACTAATAAGGGAGTAAAATGAAAGCAACGCGCAACACCGTACAGAGAGAACTTATTCTGAACACAGTGCGAAGCATGACATCTCATCCAAGTGCGGAGGAAGTTTACGACAGTGTTGCATTGAAGGACTGCCATATCAGTAAGGGAACAGTCTACAGGAATCTTGCGCTTCTTTCCGATATGGGGGAAATAAGGAAGATTCCGATGCCGGGAACATGTCCTGACAGATATGATTTCAATCTTTCGCCTCATTATCATGCAATATGCAGAAAATGTGGTAGAATAGTTGATGTCTATAGCGATCTGGATGAAAAGAATATCCTCCTTCACGGCAATTTCAAGGTTGAGAGTGTGGATATTGTGGTGTCCGGACTTTGCGAGGACTGCAGGGAATAATGATAAAAACTGGCTGTGCCAGATAATAGGAGTAGAAAAAATGGAATTGAAAGGTAGTAAGACAGAGAAAAACTTACAGACAGCATTCGCAGGTGAGAGCCAGGCAAGAAACAAGTACACATACTTTGCTTCAAAGGCCAGAAAGGAAGGTTATGTCCAGATCGCAAAGATCTTTGAAGAGACAGCTGACAACGAGAAAGAGCATGCAAAGCTCTGGTTCAAGCTTCTCCATGAGAACGGTGAGATCGGAACAACAGCTGAAAACCTCAAGGCTGCAGCAGCAGGCGAGAACTATGAATGGACAGATATGTATGCAACATTCGCAAAAGAAGCTGACGAGGAAGGATTCAAGCAGATCGCAGCTCTTTTCAGAGGCGTTGCAAAGATTGAAGCAGAGCATGAGCAGAGATATCTTGCTCTCCTCAACAACGTGGAGAACGGTCTTGTATTCTCACGTGATGGAGAGATGATCTGGAAGTGCACAAACTGCGGTCACATCCATGTCGGAAAGAAAGCTCCGGAAGTTTGCCCTGTATGTGCTCATCCTCAGGCATATTTCGAGCTTCAGGCAAAGAATTACTGATTTTTCTGAAAAGAATGCAGCAGGGCTCCGTTTTTACGGAGCCTTTGTTGTTTACTGACAGCATTCAAATTATTATTTTTAAGTCAGGAGAAAGCAGAAATGAGTGAATTTTACGAGAATTACAACCGTCCGCCTGAAAACAATCCTGATTACAAGGACAGAGGGACTGCTCCTCTTGTACTCGGTATCTGTTCCCTGATATGTGCTCTTACATTTTCACGTCTGGTGGGACTTGTGCTTGGAATAATAGCAGTCTGCATTTCCAGTTCCATAAGAAAGGAAAACCCGCATGCAGAAGCGGGCTTCATCCTTGGAATAATCGGAATATGCGTATCTATTGTTTTTTCAGGAATAATACTGCTGCTGGTCTTTTTTCCCTTCATACTGTTCTTCTAGATACTTTCTTATCTGAGAGGCTCTTTCGATTGTGAACTGAGCTCCGAGACATGAGATTATCTCACCGGCAAGATACGATGCGATCCGGGCTGATTCCGTTGTGCTCAGTCCTTTTGCCTGTCCGTAAAGGAATCCCGCGGCATATGTGTCTCCGGCTCCTGTTGTATCAACAGGGGAAGTGGATCCTGAAAGCGGTATCTGTGTTATCTTTCTGTCTTCTGCCACAAAAGATCCTTTCTTCCCGTTTTTGACTACGGCAATATGTGTGAGCCTTGACATGGATTTGCAGCATTCATATGCATCATAATTGTCAAAAAGATACCGGGCTTCCTCACTGTTTGCAAACACTATGTCACAGTAGTTTTCTATGAGTTCGAGAAAAGTCTGTCTGTAGCGTCCCACGGCAAAAGGATCCGCAACGTCAAAGGCAATCTTTATTCCGTGCTCCTTACAGAAATCAAGAGCCTTTTTCACCGCGCTTTTCTGACTTTCCGTGTCCCACATATAACCTGTGAAATAGAAAAGGGAGGCTTCCTTCAGACTGTCAAGATTCACATCTTTCTCGCTGAAGCATCTGTTTGCACCAAGGTATGTGTTCATCGTTCTCTCTTTGTCTTCAGTCAGCAGGATGATCGATGTTCCGGTGCTTTCATCATAGCTAACAAGCTCGTCATTGAGGCCGATGTCTTTCAGTTTCAAGCGGTATACATCTGCAAGTTCATCATGTCCCACACCGCCGGCAAGAGTGGTCTCGATGCCGAGCATGCGGAGCGTGACCATTGTGTTTGGACAGCTTCCTCCCGGTGAATACACAAGCTTTTTTGTCTTCAGGTATTCAATGATCTCACCGTGTCTTTTCCTGTCGATGAGATGCATCGTCCCCTTGTAAAGGGAAAGTTTTTCGAGATCTCTGTCGCTGATGTATGCAAGTATGTCGATAAGAGGATTTCCGATTCCGTAAATCTTCATATCAGAAGTCGCCCCACTGTTCATCCATGCTCTTTATGAGGCCGAGCTGTGTGCGGCATCTTACGAGGTTGTGATCATCATATGCAGTATGGTAGTAGACATCTCCGGCAATGTAGTCGGTAAGGAACCTTACGGCCATTATCTGTGTTATGACTCTTCCTGATTCCTTTATACCTTCTCTTTCCTCTTTCGTCAGGAAGCTGTCGGCACTCTCCATATAGCCTCCGATCAGTGATTTGTACATTTCTGCATTGAATGAGACCTTTGAAAGATCCTTTTCATCCTCCTCTGCCGTATTGCAGGCTGTCCTGATCATGTCTCCGGTGTCGAAGAGAATTGTGCCCGGCATGATGGTATCAAGATCGATAACGCATACAGCTTCGTCGCTTTCAGGGTCGAAAAGGACATTGTTCATCTTCGTGTCGTTATGTGTTACGCGGTTTGGAAGGATGCCTTTTTCAAAATCATCCCATATCCTGCATCCCCTTTCTTTGTTGGCATAAAGAAAGTCAAGTTCAGCTTTAACCTGTGCACCTCTGCCTTTGACATCGGCTTTGACAGCATCATCAAGCTGTCTGTATCTGAGGTTCATGTCATGGAAGTGGGGAATTGTGATATTAAGGCGGCTTCCGTCAAAGTCTGAAAGCTGTTTCTGGAAATTTCCGATTCCCTTTCCGAGGTTTCTTGCCGCATTGACAGAAGGAATCTTGTCATATGTGTTGACATTTTCAATGAAGATGTATGTTCTCCAGTATTCTCCATCTTCATCGATATAATAGGGAAGATTGTCCTTTGTGAAGATGACTTTGAGAACGCGTCTGTCCTTGTCAGGGAAAGATGAGACCTTGTCTTCTATGTGCTGTGTTACGGCAACAATGTTCTCCATGACTTCCTTCGGATTCTTGAATACATTCCTGTTTATCTTCTGATGTGTATATTTTGTCCTGACTCCGTCTTTGACGAATGTGGAGACAAATGTGGAATTTATATGTCCCTGTGTGTTTACCTTGATTTTCTCAAGTTCTCCGTCGATGAGAAAGTTCCCGATTACTTTTTCCGCTGCTTTATAGTTGTCCATATCACGTCTCCTTTTCAGATTCTGCAGATATTATATTATGAAAAGAGAAATTGCGCCACAGCAGAGAGAATTGTCGGATTTATGTCCCGACATGATGTTTTGAGAAGGAATATCTCTTCATATATGTTACAATACCGGTGTATGAGTGAATATATTGTAAAAGGCGGAAGAAAACTGGAAGGCACAGTCAGGATAAGCGGAAACAAGAATGCAGCGCTTCCATGCCTCGCCGCAACGCTTCTGAGTGATGAAAGTGTAGTACTTGAAAACGTGCCGTCAATACAGGACGTGAATGTAATGCTCCGGCTCTTAAGCGAGCTGGGAAGTCAGGTGTCCGGTCTGGGTGATGGTATGTATGCACTGAAAAGCGATATATCAATGTGTGCACTCACCCCGTCTCTTGTTGATTCGGTGAGAGGATCAATTCTTTTTGCCGGACCTCTCCTTGCCAGAGGTTACAAGGTTGTAATACCGCCGCCCGGAGGCGATGTGATAGGACTGAGAAGACTGGACAGCCATTTCATAGGATTGTCCGCTCTCGGAGTGAAATGCGAAATAAATTCATTCAATAATCTTGAAATGACACCGTCGGGCCGTCTTAAAGCCGCTGATATCTTTCTTGACGAGGCTTCTGTCACTGCAACGGAAAATTGCATAATGGCAGCAAGTCTTGCCGATGGAACAAGCACAATATACAATGCGGCATGCGAGCCTCACGTGCAGAACCTGTGTCGCATGCTGAACAGCATGGGATGTGAAATCAGTGGAATAGGTTCCAACTTCCTCACGATAAAAGGAAAGACCAGCCTCCATGGCTGCCGTCACAGGCTTTGCTTTGACTACATGGAGTGCGGTTCCTTCATCGGTCTTGCCGCCTGTACGCACAGTTCGCTCACACTTATAGGTATAGAGGAAGAAGGGATGAAACCGGTGGAAAAAGGCTTCAGAAAGCTTGGAATCGAATTTGAGACAAGAAACAATGAAATATATGTTCCCCGGAACATGAGCCGTGTAATCTCAAAGACATATACCGGTGTGACCGAGAAAATAGATGATGCCCCCTGGCCCGGCTTTCCTGCTGATCTTCTTTCCATAATGTGTGTAACCGCCACACAGATGGAAGGGAGCATACTGATACATGAGAAGATGTTTGAATCCAGAATGTTCTTCATAGATTATCTTATAAGAATGGGAGCAGATATAATACTGTGCGACCCGCACCGTGCTGTCGTAAGGGGCAGGACACGTCTTAAAGGCAGGGAGGTTATAAGTCCCGATGTGCGTGCTGGTATGGCTCTTGTGGTTGCAGCTCTGTGTGCTGAAGGCGAGAGTGTCATCAGAAACATTGAACAGATTGAAAGAGGCTATGAACAGCTTCTGGACAAACTTATTAACATCGGTGCGGATATAAGAAGGATGTGAAAGTGTTTTCCACACTAAATATAGGTTTTCCACAAGTTTTCAACAGGCTTGTTGAAAACTATGGAAGAAGTTGGCGTCTTATGTCGGAAGATAGAATGTTATCAGGGTGACATACAAATATGAAATAAGTGTCAACTATTTATAATAAAAAGAATTATTAAACAAGATCCGCTTTAGTTTTACATTTGAAATTATATAATTTCTTATAATATTCCATCATGTTGGAAGTATGCGAAACGTATTTTTTGAAGAAAGTTTTCAACAGGTTTTCAACAAGCGTTGTGCAAATTGTTCATAACTCAATAATTCTTAACAAGAGAGATAGATAGGCCTGTTTAAAACTCAGAATGAACAGAATTTCATGTAATCTCAGGCTTTGTTATGGAGAAAAATTTAGTAAATTTTCAGCTTTCAATTGTATTTCAGGCAGGGCATTTCTGAGCTGTGAAAAGGCAAATGTTTCACTGAACATAAGTTATCAGCAAATGAATTTCCGTACATGAGATTATGGATACCGGATTAAATCCGTCATAACCGAAATCCATATGTTTTTTCTTCTAGTGGCCTTCCTTTTCACTGTAATAAGTATGGAAGAAGCTTGGGTTCGGAGTTGCCGATGCAGGAAACTTCTCATCAATATGGGAAAAAAACTGAAAAAAATATTTTCTTTAATTTTTCTTTAATCTTCGGCTCTTATAGTGAAGGCATCAAAGGAGAAAACAGAGATGAAAAAGAAAATGATGACAATGATGATTGCCGCACTGGTAATCGGAGCAGCAGGCCTTTTCGCAATTACGAATCAGGAAGCCGAGAACATAGCACTGGAGAGTGCAGGCGTTGACAGGAACAGCATCACGAATATCTTCTCAAAGACCGACAGGGAAGACGGTGTGAAGGTTTATGACGTGACCTTCTTCGATGAGGAAGGAAAGTATGAATACTCAATCGGAGCCGATGACGGACTTGTTTACGGTTTTGACTATGAGAAGAACATGAGAAGAGCAGGTGCATCCGCTTCAGGCCCTGTAAGCCGTGATGAGGCACTCTCAATCGCACTTAGAGAGGCGGGCCTGAGTGAAGGTGACATTTCAAGGGAGAGGATAGAGTATGACCGTGATGACGGCATGGAGATATATGAGGTAGAGTTCAGAAGCGGCT